>JAISVZ010000008.1 GCA_031271295.1 Clostridiales bacterium
AGAAAAACCGTTAAAAACAGATAAATTAAAGTTATCGGATGCATTTGAAGGTTTAGAAAAAGGTGAAAAGCCGGGGTTGGAGCTTATCGTAAAAGCGATAGATATAGGCTACAATAAAAACAAGGGTATACTAAAAAGAAATGCCGATTTATACGGCTATGCGTATTTTATTTCGCAAGTTGGCCGTTTTCAGAAAAAGGGGATGGATTTGGACGGAGCGATAAAATCCGCCGCCAATTATTGCATTGAACAGCGAATATTGTACGATATTTTAACAAATCTTAAAGACAAGGAGTTGATCAACATGATTAAATTTGAGTATGATGAAAAGGTTGCTTTGGAAGTTGCAAGAGAAGAATATTTAGAAGAACTGATAGGGAAAATGCTCAGAAACGGCAAAACGGCGGAGGCGATTTCTTCCTTTACAGACATTCCTCTTTCGAAAGTACTGAAAGTTAGAGATATAATGCTGGTTAACGCATAATACGCAGCATGTTACCGAAAAGCATACAGTTGGACGCTATATAAGAATAACGCGGCTTACGCAATAAAAAGCATACGCCAAGCCAACCCAAGGTTGGCGTATGCTTTTTATGTGCGCCCGGCATGGGCAACAACCGGGTGGTGAAAGCCCACTACAGGTTTGGCAGTAGGAACTGTTAGCAAGGGGCAAGGGTGTTCATCGTGAGGTGAAATCTGAAGGAAGCCGGAGGCAAAATCCCGAACCGACGTACAGAAATCACATTAGAGGCTGGATAAGGGCGGACGAGCTTGCCAAACGAAGGAAGTCAATACTGCACGAACCCTTTACAGTAGATGCGGCGGTTACATGTGATGAAGGTTGTTGTTCTTCTCTTCCTTAAGCGAGGATTATCGCCAATTCCGACGCCTGCGCAACAGGCATTTTCCGATATCGCAATGCGTTGAAAAAAGAGTTACTTCCCGCTTGACACATTCGTACAAATTTCGAAAACGAGAATATTTCCGCGCAATTCTTGACAATTCCAATGTTCCATAATATATTAAATCTCAAACGGCTTTAAATGCGTGTAAAACAAAAATTTTTCAGGAGAGTGTTTTTATGAAAATCGCCTTTTCAACTCTGGGCTGCCCAAATACCGATTGGCAGGACATTTATTCAATGGCAAAGGACCTTAATTTCGACGGAATTGAAATTCGCGGAGTAGGGGACGACCTTTTTGCAATGCGCGGCCTTCCCGTAACCGATGCGGATATCGACGCGGCGGCGGCAAAGTTAAAATCCCTAAACCTTGAAATACCGTGCTTTTCTTCGGATTGCTGCTTAAAATACGAAAATCTCCGCGAGGAAAATATCAGCCGCATAACTGAATATTTGCGCCTTGCCAAAAAATTCGGCACGCCGTACATCAGAATTTTGGCGGATAGGGACGTTAATCCGGACGGCGAGATAGACGATAACCTTATAATTTCCCAGCTTAAGCATTTGGCGGGAATTGCGGAGCGCTACGATGTAACCCTGCTTGTGGAAACCAACGGCGTGTACGCAAATACTTCGCGTTTGCGAAGCCTTCTTGAAAACGTTGCGTCCGACAGAGTGGGCGTGCTTTGGGATATGCACCACCCGTACCGCGTTGCGGGGGAATCCCCGGAGACAACAATTCAAAATTTGGGCGGGTATGTAAAATACATTCATATTAAGGATTCGGTTATCGAAAACGGCAAAATCTCCTACCGTATGATGGGCGAGGGGGATTTGCCGTTAAACGAGATGTTGCTTGCGCTTGCCTCCGTTAATTACGACGGGTACGTTTCGCTGGAATGGGTTAAACGCTGGGCGGACGATTTGGAGGACGCGGGCATAGTGTTTCCGAATTTCGCCTATTACATGACGAAGTACACCCAAAAGGCGGTAATATCGCACACGCTTTTTGAAAACAGGGCGAAAACCGGCAAATTTATTTGGGAAAAGGAAACGCTTATAGATTTAACGTTCCCGCAGGTGCTGGACCGCATTGTGGAGGAATTTCCGAACCAGTACGCGTTCCGCTACACCGTTTTGGATTATACAAGAACATACAGCCAGTTCCGCGACGATGTTGATACCTTTGCGCGCGCGCTTATTTCAATGGGCGTAAAACGCGGGGATAAGGTTGCGATATGGGCAACCAACGTGCCGCAGTGGTACATAACCTTCTGGGCGAGCGTAAAAATCGGCGCGATACTTGTTACGGTAAACACGGCGTATAAAATTCACGAGGCGGAATATCTGCTGCGCCAGTCCGACACGCACACATTGGTTACGATAGACGGCTACAAGGATTCGGACTATGTTGGCATTATAAAAGAAATTTGCCCCGAACTTTTTAATTTAAAAGAGGGCGAGCCTTTGCACGCGAAACGCCTGCCGTTTTTGCGCAATATTATAACTGTGGATTCGAAACAGCAGGGCTGCTTAACATGGGAGCAGGCGCAGGAAATGGCGGAGAAAACTCCGGTTGAAGCGGTGTATCAGCGTATGGCGATGCTAAGCCGCCACGACGTATGCAATATGCAGTACACATCCGGCACAACGGGTTTCCCCAAGGGCGTTATGCTTACGCATTACAACGTTGTAAATAACGGCAAATGCATAGGCGACAGGATGGATTTTTCCACAGCCGATAAGCTTATGATTCACGTTCCGATGTTCCACTGCTTCGGCATGGTGCTTGCGATGACGGCGGCAATTACCCACGGCGTAACCCTGTGCCCGATGCCGCATTTTTCGCCCAAACTTTCGCTTGAATGCATAAACCGGGAAAAAATAACGGCGTTTCACGGCGTGCCAACGATGTTTATAGCGATGCTTGAACACGAGGATTTTTCCAAAACGGATTTTTCGCAGGTACGCACCGGAATAATGGCGGGAAGCCCATGCCCGGTAAAGGTTATGCGCGATGTAATAGACAAAATGAACATGCGCGAAATAACAATAGTGTTTGGGCAAACGGAAAGTTCGCCCGGCTGTACGATGAGCTTCTCCGACGACCCGATAGAGGTAAAGGTAAACACGGTTGGCGGCCCGCTTCCGGGTATTGAATGCAAAATTGTAGACCCGAACACAGGGCAGGATTTGCCGGATAATACCGACGGGGAATTTGTTGCCCGCGGATACAACATAATGAAGGGTTACTACAAAATGCCGGCGGCTACCGCAAACGCAATTGATAAAGACGGCTGGCTGCACACCGGCGACCTTGCCCGCAGGCAAAGCGACGGCAACTACAAAATAACCGGGCGCATTAAGGATATGATAATTCGCGGCGGCGAAAATATTTACCCCAAGGAAATTGAAGATTTTATTTATACCCACGAAAAAGTTTCCGACGTACAGGTAATAGGCGTGCCGGATAAGCAGTACGGCGAAGAAATTATGGCGTGCGTTATATTAAAGGAAGGAATAGAATCGTCCGGGGATGAGATTAAAGAATACGTAAGAAGCCACATGGCGAAACACAAAACACCGAAATACGTGCGTTTTGTGGATAGTTTCCCCATGAACGCGGCAGGCAAAATATTAAAGTACAAAATGGTTGAGGAAGCCATTGAATTTTTAGGCTTGCAGGACGCAAGCGCAATTGAAACGGCGTGATGCTGCAAGCGGCGCAAGCGTGGTTGTGAAACGGCGTGATGCCATGTAAGCGTAGCAAGCGCGATTGAAACGGCGTGATTTTATGATAATTAGCGCAAGCAGGCGAACGGATATCCCCGCCCTTTACGGCGACTGGTTTATAAACCGGCTGAAGGCGGGGTTCGCCCTTGTTCCAAACCCTATGAACCCAAAAAGTGTAAGGCGCGTGGATTTAACTGCGGAAAACGTGGATATTATCGTTTTCTGGAGTAAAAATCCCGCGCCTATTTTGGATAAGTTAAGTATTATTGACGATATGGGCTATAAGTATTACTTCACATTCAGCCTAACGCCCTACGGCAAAAAAATTGAACCGAATTTGCCGCCAAAAACCGAAATAATAAAAACGTTTATGAAATTAAGCGAAAAAATAGGCAAGGACAGGGTGGATTGGCGCTACGACCCTATTTTGTTAGGCAGCGAAATTACGCCGGAAATTCATTTCGAAAATTTTGATAAGCTGTGCGCCAAACTTTCGGGTTTTACCGAAAGGTGCATTATAAGCTTCGCCGATACCTACCGGCATTTGGGCACTGCGGTTGCGGAAATACCGCAGGACGTTATAAACGAAACAGCGCGCGGTTTAAGCGAAATTGCGAAAAAATATAATCTGCCGCTTTACGCCTGCTCCGAAGCGGCGGATTTTAGCGGGTACGGAATAAACCGCGCCTGCTGTATTAACAGGGAAAAAATTGAGCAAATTTTGGGGAGAAAAATAAAAGCCGGAAAAGACAGCGGGCAAAGAGCGGGCTGCGGCTGCGTATTAAGCGCGGATGTTGGGGTTTACAGCACATGCACACACGGCTGCAAGTATTGTTACGCTGTTAAAAGCACAAAAACTTTGGAGAGGAATTTGAAGGGGCATTCGCCGGACGGGAGCTGTTTAACGGAAATTTAGCATGTACGGGGACGATAGAACAAAATTTATACTACAGAGAATATGAGAGGAAGATTATAATGAATTGCACTATTCTTTTGAAAGCTCTCTTTATGACGGCGGGCTGGAATCTATATCAATTGAATAGGAGATGCCTGTCATGAAAAATACCCACACCAATACTTGGAGCAAAAAAATACTAATTTTTTTAATTAAACTGGTTCTATCAACAATACTGCTTGTTGGGATTGCATTATTGGGTTTGAATTTTATACCAATCAAAATAGCGCTTAAAATTAACACTTATGAACTACGCGAGAATGAATTTTTTGTGAGAGCCGACTTGAAAACCGGGTTTGAAGAAAAATGGGCAGCATCTGCCGAATTACCATTTAGCTATGTGAATTGTCTGTTTGTAAAGTTAGAAGGAGCAATCCCTTACAACAAATTGAGTTCGGAACACTTCCCTTATATGGATGGAGATAATGATTTTATTGTTAAAGGATCCTTGGTAAATTATAGAGAAAAAGGTGAGCAATACAAATACAGATTTGGAGTTATAGAGACGACGGACTGGGATATTGTATATCCAATTAAGCGAGATAATAGTAGGATTTTCGCCTCAGACGAGTATTTGACCGTCTACGATTTCAACTGGGAAGCTATTATTGATTCTTGGTTAAAATAGGATTTACTGTTTTTATGGTTAAAGATTATTCAAAACAAAGCCGCGTAAACATCACAGAATATATGGGAACACATATTTGGAATGATGACAAAAAAGTCATCATTCCAAATAAATAAAGTTACGCCTGTGTTTTGCTACATACAACCTTGCGGCAAACTACTTCACAAAATAGCAGTAATCCACAATAATGTTGCCCTTTTCATCGGGAGTGGTAAACCTTGGGCAACCGTCGCGTTCAAAAAAACCGGTATAACCGTGTTCGTCCGCTTTTATTTCCATTCCCGCGCCGGCAATTTCTGCGGGGCATTTTTGAACCATCTCATACACCTTGCCCTCTTTGCCGTATAACCAGCAAACCCCAAGGTTTTGCTCAGGGAAATCTATAAAGCTCAGTCCCTCCGGCACTTCCGTTTCGCAGGGCGCAAACATTCCAACCCAGCCGTCGTACCCGCCGGTTTCGGCGTTACGGTAGTACATTCCTATGTACGCGTCGGCATCTTCGTACAGGGCGTGGCTTTTTTCCTCGCCGCCGGACGCTTTTTCAATTTTACCGAACACATCAAAACCCCACGCCGCGCCCCAATCGGGATGCACACCGTTTCCGCAATTTTTCCCGATAAAGCGCATCGCGGGTATTTTCTGCTTGTACACCTTAATTATTCCGCTGCCGTCCTCCGGTACGGGATAGTCAATTTCAATTTCGTAATTCATAAGATGTTCCTCCGTTTC
>JAISVZ010000093.1 GCA_031271295.1 Clostridiales bacterium
CAGAACAAGCTTTATAATCGCGCACAGGTTATCCACAATCCGCTCCTGCGACAGAATACTTTTGATTCACGACGGCAAGGTTGTGGAGGAGGGTACGCATAAGGAGCTTTTACGCAAAAAAGGGCAGTACTACGATTTGTATACCAATCAGTTCAAAGAGGAAGCGGAGAACAGGCTGCTTACTGATAGGTAACGGACAGTATTTCATTTGTAACCGATGCGCTTGAAGCGGAAACGGAGAGCAGGCTGTTTACGGATTTCGCTCAGCGATAAAACTAACGGAAATGAGGTAAGCATGGGGATAGAGAATACTCAAAAAATTGAAATTTTGCCCGTTGGCAGTAAAACTGTTGATTGCGCCGCGATAATTCAATGGGCGGAAACTTGGGATTGGGGAGTTGGCAATGTAGTTGCGGGGCGCTTGAACGTAAACGAATTTGACGGTTGGGAAGCCGCTATTGTGTTAACTGTTGACGAGCAATACGCGGGGTTTTGTTTTCTTGAAAAACATGATGCATGGGGAACGGATTTAGATCCCGCAATTACGCCGTTTATAACTGCCGTTTACATTGATCCGCGTTTTCGCGGGCGGCGTTTGAGCGAAAAGCTGCTAAACGCGGCTTTCGGTTATGCGCGTTCGCTTGAATTTGAGGCTGTGTATTTAATAAGCGGCGAAAAAGGTTTTTATGAAAAATACGGATTTGAGAAATTTGCTCAAACCGTAACCCGCCGAAGTACAACGGAGCCTGTATACAGACGGCGTATTAATTAAAATTGACGCGGCGAAACCTTGTATGAAATTGATGGCACAAAACTTGACGAAACCATAAAAACTCTTGTAAGCTATATTAAATAAACGCAAAACTTAAATTTCCGGCGTATAAAACTTACTTAGAGATACAGGCGATTAAAATATCGTATGTCTGATACGGCGAATTTACAAACTGTGGGGGAGAATTTCTAATGCATAATCCGCACGACAAAAGATTCAAGGAGCTTTTTTTCAACAAGAAAGCTTTTATAAGTTTTCTGAGAGACTGTGTAAACGAACCTTGGGCATATAAAATAACTGAGGACGATTTAAGAAAAACAAACTCATCCTTTATTCTGCAGGATTTTTCCGCGAAGGAAGCCGATGTTATATACGAAGCATCTTTAAACGGGAAGAAGGTTATTTTTTATATATTGGTTGAATTGCAAAGTACAGTGGATTACCGTATTTCATATAGATTACTGCTGTACATTGCTGAAATACTAAGGGATTATTACAACAAAGCGGACATAAGCGAAAGAGACAATAAAACTTTCAAATTTCCGGCAGTTATACCGGTTGTGTTTTACAGTGGAAGCGAAACATGGACTGTTCCAACAAATATTCGCGAGATGTTTGAAAATTTCGATGGTTTTGGTAATCATGTTCTTAATTTTGAATACGCGTTGGTTGCTGTAAAAAACTATACCGAAGAGCAACTTAAATCTTTCTATTCAAAACTTTTGTCTGTTATTTTTATGTTTGAGAATTCAAGGACAAGTGCGGAATTAAGCAATAATGTTATGGAGAAAATAAATTTAATAAAAGATTTTGACCAAGAAGAAATGCGTATTTTTATTGAAACTTTAGAAATTTTGGATAAATTGTACGGAAGTGATAAAAAAGCGAGCGTAAAAGTATTGCTGGAAGAGCAAAAAATAGAGGAGGTTGAAGCGGTAATGTATGATATTTTTGAAAATGACAGAATCGAACGTGAGAAGTTATTTGCTAAAGGTAAATTGGAAGGTAAGTTAGAGGGTAAATTGGAAGGCAAGTTAGAAGGCAAGTTAGAGGGTAAGTTAGAGGGTGAGGAGATAGGGGAACGCAAGGGTAAATTGGAAGCCGCAAAAAATATGATTCTTGAGAATATGCCCATAGATTTTATATTAAGAATAACCGGGCTTTCAAAGGAGCAAATAGACGGGATTGTTTTGTAATTTGCATCAAAAACGCCTTGCAAAATTAAAAATTCTGCGGGCATTTTTTTGTTAATCCGATTTTCTAATAATAAGTCATATTTAAGGAATTGCTATGAGAAAAACCACAAAACCCTGCGAAAAACCCGCAAAAATAACCCGCATAACCGAAAACAGCATTGCTGCGGAGCTTGGCATATCCTCCGGCTCGGAATTGATTTCTGTAAACGGGAATAAAATAAATGATATATTCGACTACCGCTATTGCCTTCAGGACGAATATATCGAAGTTTTGATACGCGATGAAACCGGCGGCGAAACCCTGTATGAAATTGAAAAGGATTATTACGAGGATATCGGCTTGGAATTTGAGTCCGGGCTTATGGACGGCGCGAAAGGCTGCAAAAATAAATGTATTTTTTGCTTTATAGACCAGCTTCCCAAGGGGATGCGCAAAACCCTGTATTTTAAGGACGACGATTCAAGGCTTTCGTTTTTAAGCGGCAATTACGTTACGCTTACGAACATGACCGACGCGGAACTTAACAGGATTATTTTTTACCGCTTATCCCCGATAAATATTTCGGTGCATACCACAGATTTGCGGCTTAGGCGGCAGATGCTAAAAAACCCGCGCGCGGGGGAAATTTTAAACCAAATAGGGAAACTTGCCGCCGCCGGAATTACAATGAATTTCCAAATTGTTTTGTGCCGCGGTGTAAACGACGGCACAAAACTTGACGAAACCATAAAAACTCTTGTAAGCTATATGCCGAACGCGGTAAGCTTATCCGTGGTGCCTGCGGGTCAAACCGCGTTTAGAGAAAACCTTTACCCTCTTACGCAGTTTACGGAAGATGAGTGCGCGGAGATTGTAAAAAAAATTCACTCATTTCAGCAAGAGTTTCTGCAAAAATACGCTACGCGCTTCGTTTACGCGGCGGATGAATTTTATATTAACGCAAAACTTAAATTCCCGGCGCATAAAACCTACGAAGATTTTTACCAAATTGAAAACGGCGTAGGCATGGCGGCGCAAACTCTGCACTGCGTTTCAAAGGCGCTAAGACGCGAAAAAAGTATGCGGGCGCGTAGAATAAACAACGGTTCCGGGGATGCAACCGAACAGGATAGCGGGGTTATCAGTTGCGCCGGGGCTGTAAACGAACCAGCTTGCCAAATCAGCAAAAGCGCCGGAGGCATAACCGAAGCGCTGGGTGGGATAAGCAAAAGCGCCGCGATAATAACCGGAGAGGCTGCGTATTCGCTCATGGAAAAATGCCGGGATATGATTACAGCCGTTTTTCCGCTTTTAAACATTCGTGTTTACAAAATTGAAAATAAATTTTTCGGCGGAGGGATAACTGTTTCGGGGCTGCTTACCGGAACTGATATTATAAATTCGCTAAAAGGCGCAAATCTTGAGGATATTCTGCTTCTGCCGGAAAACGTTCTGCGTGCCGGATATGAAACGGCCGAAGCAACGGCAAACGCGGATGTGTGCGAAAAACCGGTAAGTGTTTCGGCTAACGCGGATACTTGCGAAAAACCGGTGAGTACTTCGGCAAACGCGGATGCGTGCGAAAAACCGGCGTTTACTTCGGCAAACGCAAATGCGCCCAAAAAGCCGCTTCGCGCATCGTCAAGCCATGTTTTTTTAGACGATATAACCGGAGCGGATATTGAAAAGGAACTGAAGCGCCCCGTATATTTTTGCGGTGATGATAATTTTTTGAATTGTATACTGAGTTGCTGAAAGGAATAAACTTATGAAACCAATTGTTGCCGTCGTTGGGCGGCCAAACGTGGGCAAATCCACATTGTTTAACAGGCTTGCGGGCGAACGTATTTCCATAGTGGAGGATACGCCGGGCGTTACAAGGGATAGAATTTACGCGGATTGCGACTGGAGCGGTTACGATTTTACGCTAATAGATACCGGCGGGTTGGATCCGGAATCCGACGATATTATTTTAAGGCAGATGTACGCGCAGGCAGAAATAGCGGTGGAAACGGCGGACGTTATAATTTTTGTAACCGACGTTAAAACCGGCGTTACCGATGACGACGAAAAAATTGCCGATATGCTTCGCCGCGCGAGAAAACCCGTGGTACTTGCGGTTAACAAGGTGGATAATATGCGCACCGAAAATTTGGATGTGTACGAATTTTACCGCCTTGCCCTTGGCGACCCTGTGCCGATATCCGCCGGGCAGGCTCTTTCTATGGGCGAACTGTTGGACGAAGTGATAAAACATTTCCCAAGCCGCAGCGAGCAGGAGGAAGAGGACGACGTTATAAAAGTTGCGGTAATAGGCAAACCGAACGTTGGAAAATCGTCGCTTATAAATAAGATACTCGGCGAAGAGCGCATGATTGTAAGCGATATTCCCGGCACAACGCGCGACGCTGTGGATTCGCCGTACGAGCGCGAGGGTCAAAAATATGTATTTATTGACACTGCGGGGCTTCGCAGAAAGAGCAAAATAAAGGAAAATATTGAACGCTACAGCATTGTGCGGGCGCTTGCCGCCGTAAAACGCGCCAACGTTTGCTTAATTTTAATTTCCGCCGAGGAGGGAATTTCCGAGCAGGATGTTAAAATTGCCGGAATTGCCCACGAGGAGGGTAAGGCTTGCGCTATTGTTGTAAACAAGTGGGATAAGGTAAGCAAGGATACCAAAACAATGGATAAATACACAAAAGAAATTGAAAGGGAATTTTCCTACATGCCATACGCGCCGAAAATTTTTATTTCCGCGCTTACCGGGCAAAGAATTCACAAAATTTTCGAAATAATTCAGGCCGTATATCAAAACTCGTGTATGCGCATATCCACGGGGATATTGAACGACGTATTAATTGAGGCTATGGCAATAACGCCCCCGCCCGCGGACAGGGGCAAGGCGCTTCGCGTATACTACGCAACCCAAGTTTCAATAAAGCCGCCCACATTTATTCTGTTTGTAAATGATACGGATTTAATGCACTACTCCTACAAGCGCTTTATTGAAAACCAAATTCGGCAGAATTTTGGGTTTGCCGGAACACCGGTGAACTTTATAGTTAGAAATAAAAAAGATTGAATTTTGCAAAATCATGATATTTGCTGTATAATGAGGTAAATTTAAAAGTTTCGCTTTGAATGTAATGAGGCGCGTATGAAAAAAATAAAAGTGAAATCAGTTTTGCCGGTTTATTTAACTGCTCTTACGTGGGTAGTTTTTGCGTTTTTCCTATCCATGTATAATTACAGCCATTTGCTGATAACTGCGGCGGTTTCCGTTGCGGTTTATTTTATATCGTCTGCGTTTTTGATAAAAGGAGAAGTTACGGTAGAGGAAGAAAACTCGGAGCAAAGCGAAGTTTATTAAACGCCGAGACGAGTAAAATACCGGGGTGGAGATATGGAAATTTTCAAGGATAAGAGAATGGCGTGGGCAATTGCGGCTATGATAATATTTGCCGTAATTTTTATAGATACCGAAAGAGAGCTTAACGCCATTAAAAGGCCGGTTGCGCAATTGTTAGAAACGGGTTCCGTTTCTGTTGGCGATTCTTTGCAGCGGTGTTTGCAAGTGCGGCTGGATAATGCGGCTAACCTTATTGCCATAGCCGAAAGGTACGAAAGCATTTCGGGAAACAACGCGATTTTAATACTGCGCTCCGCAAGGGATGAACTGATAAATGTAACGCATCTGCCCGAAAAGTGCACGGCTAACCGCAAATTATCAGAAGCCGCGCAGTTGCTGTATTACATATTAACAGACGAATCTCTTTCCGAGGAGGATTACGCGCTTGCGGAAAATGAATACTCCAACATAAAAAACAGTGATTACAATATTGCGTTTGAGGCGGCAAATTACAACGACAGGGCAAGGGAGTTTAACCGTTTAACCGGGGTTTTTCCGGGTGTGGTTGTAAAAGCTCTGGGTATGACATCTGAATTGGAATTGTTTGAAGAAGCCGCGAATTGAAAACCGCGTAAAAAAAATTGAGCGTTAAAAAGAAGCCTAACCGTGTTCGGAAAGGCTTCTTTTAATATAAAAATTTTAAATTATGTAGTTTCTCTTTCAACCAAAGTATGTTTAAGCGTTATGTGCTGCGGGCCGGTTTTTGATTTTATCATATTTTCAATCGTATTAATCAGCAGTTCCGCCGCCTGTTTGCCCACCTCGTTATAAGGCAGTTCCAGCGCGGTAATAGTTGTTTCAAGGTTTTTGCCCGAAGAATTTCCGGTAAGGCTTATTAACTTTATTTTATCCGGAATTTTAATGCCGTTTTCTTTCATTGCCCGCAGTGCGCCCATCGCCTGCAAATCCACCGATGTTATAAGGCTGTCAAGCTTCGGGTTCTCCGCCGAAAGAGCTAAAATCCCCTCGAAACCCTGGTCGAAATAATCCTTTTTCCATTCTCTTGGGTTGTAAACAATTTCAGGAATGTTATATGCCGCCACTGCCGCCGCATAACCGTTATACCTTTCAATATACGGGGATATCTCTAAGTGGCCGTTAACAAAACCGATGTTTCTGCATCCCTTTTCTTCATAAAGAAATTTTACCGCATCGTAGCCGCAGGTGTAATAATCCGCAACTACGCTTGGTATATCAGGGTGTTGTCCGCGTATTACCTGAACGAAATGAGTTCCGCTGCTTTCCATTTCGTTAATAAGCTTTAAATTCTGCCCGGTGGACGCAATAATTACGCCGTCCGCAAACCCCGCGCGAAGGTGGATCAAACTATCGTTTTCAATATCTGCATTATCTCTTGTAACGGCAATTAATAGCGCGTATCCTCTTTCCCTTGCATAGCTACCCACACTTTCAATAATATCGGAAAATACAGACATACTTAAAGAGGGAACAACAATTCCAATAGCATTACGTTTCCCCTGTTTTAAACCCTTTGCCAATAAGTTTGGCTGGTAGCTTAGGTCCTTCGCGGCGGCAAAAATCCTTTTTTTAGTTTCGGGATGAACATAAGCAAAGTCATTAAGTGCTCGGGACACAGTGCTGATATCAACATTTGCTATCTGTGCTACATCTTTTAATGTTGCCATAATCATTTCCTCCTCTGATTATTTTTAACAAACGATTGTAACGTTGATTTTATTGAATTATAAAATATTAACCAATTTTTTGTCAAGTTAAAAAAGAGACTGATGTTAATTATTTTTTTTTGGAGGATAATTTTGCATTTTGGATGGTGAACATTTCAGATTCGTTTACTTACGCTCATATTTACATTTTTACTAAGTATAAGGTATTTTCATACATTTTTTCTGCTTTCAAAAAAATGCTCGGAAGCGGCGTAAAATGTGCAATCGTTTGCACAAGGTGTTCGTTAAGTTTCATTCGTTTTGCAAATGCCGGCGGAAGGTGCGCCGATATCTGTTTTGAAGCTGCCACATGTTTACACTTTTTGCTTGGTGTGTTAAACTAAGGCGGTAGAAAGATAGTAAATTTGTAATTTGGTGAAGGTTAAAATAATAGAAAGGATGTTGGTTAATGGGGGAAAAAGACGGTAAAACAACAGCTTTTCAAAAATATATAGCAGAAAAACACACAATATATAACCTTGAGAGTTCTAACTCTATGCGCCGAATTGAGCTTGCGGCCGCGCTTGATAAACTTTTTACCGAATACGGTTATGAGTATTATTTTAACGAAGAAGTTTTCAGCTTTGTCTTAACCACATCGCTGCCGGTTGCGGATGACGCTATCAAGTTTACCTCAACATATCTTGTTTCCCCGCCATACATAATTGTGAGCGTGTGCCCTAAAACAGAGCGTTTATCGCGTTTTACCAACGTTGAGGCCGCAAGGGAAACCGTTAAGGAATTTCAAGATGTCCTTCGAGTTGGGAGTTTTACGGTATCGGATTTGGGGGAGCTTGTTTTCTGCGCGTATACGGACTGGTACGGCGGAAGTGAGGATGTACCCGGCGGCGAAGGTTCTCCCGCAGACCTTTTTTTGCACTACCTCCTGAAACTTCCGATGTACATATGGGTAATGCACCTTAATACGGTTTTACTCGCATCGGAAGGTTCTGTTGACGTTGTAACGGCAAAACAGCAAATTAGGGAAACTCAAGAAAAATATAATTTTGATTTTTAGCGGGTTGTATTTACATAGTATTTCCATTGTTTTCACCAAAACCAACCGAATTTTTTATTTGACAATCGAAATCTATCTATATATAATAGCTTTACTTTTCCGTGCGGAAAAAACCTCAGTTCGGCGTGTCCGTTGCTGAGGCGTTGCCAAAGCCCGAATGGCGGAATAGGTAGACGCAAAGGACTTAAAATCCTTCGGAGGTAACTCCGTGCCGGTTCGAGTCCGGCTTCGGGCAGAATACTTATGTGAATTGGACAAATCTTTAGGTAATGAGGTTTGTCCAATTTGTTTTTTCATGTTTAGTCACATATAGAACCTGTATGCGGGAGGTCAAAATGAAAATAACATATATTTACCACAGTTGCTACGCCATTGAAACGCCGCAAAGCGCACTTATTTTTGATTATTTTATGCATGGCGGCAAGCCTTTAGAGGATATTGTAACCGCAAAAAAAAGCATATACGTTTTTTCATCTCACGCGCACGGGGATCATTTTAACCCCGAAATTTTTAACTGGAAAGCTAAAAACGCGAATATAACCTACATCCTATCCGCAGATATACCTAAAAGCCGCGTACCAAAAACTAATGGCGTTATTTTTTTGCAGGAAGGGGAACAATATCAGGACGATACCGTTTCGGTTACTGCGTACGGCTCTACGGATTGCGGAGTGTCGTTTTTCGTATCGTTCGGGGGTAAAACAATTTTTCACGCCGGGGATTTAAACAACTGGCATTGGAACGAAGAGGTTCCCGCAGAGGAAGCCGAAGGGTACAGCAGAGCTTTTTTGGAAAAACTTGAAGATATAAGCCGCAGCCACAAGGCGCTGGATATTGTTATGTTTCCTACGGACCCGCGTTTGGGCAGGGATTATTTGTTAGGGGCGTCTCAGTTTGCTGATAAAATTAAAACTGGCGTTTTCGCACCGATGCATTTTGGGGATAATTATGATAGTGCGAAAGCGCTGCGCTTGCACGAAACTCCGGTTTTTGCTGTTTCAAAAAAGGGAGAGAGCATGGAGGTAAATTAAAAGAAAGGGTGATTGTATGAGAAACGATTCTTTAATTAGAATATTCAGCGGGGAATCCAACAGGGCATTTACGCAAAAAATATGTGATTATTTAAAAATAACTATGGGAAACAGCAAGGTAATGCGCTTTTCGGAGGGCAACACCTACGTTAAAATAGACGAAAAAGTGCGCGGGCAGGACGTTTATATAGTTCAAACCATAGGGCTTGACCCAAACAACGAGTTAGTTGAGCTGTTGTTTTGGTTGGACGCTTTTAAAAGGTCCGGCGTAAATTCCGTTACCGCGATAATTCCGTTTTTCGGCTACGCGAAAGCGGATAAAAAAGATGAGCCGCGCGTATCTATCCGCGCCCGTGTTTGCGCGGATTGTATCGAGGTAGCCGGTGTGGACAGAATTGTTACTATGGATTTGCATTCTCCGCAGATTCAGGGTTTTTTCAAAAAACCGGTGGATCACCTATATGCTTTGGGAATGTTCTGCGACGAAATTAAGGCTAAAATGAAAGACGAATATGTAATAGTTTCTCCCGACGAAGGGTTTGCGAAAAACGCGCGTAACTACGCGAACAAACTTGGCGTAAAGCTTGTTATAGCCAACAAGCAAAGAGCCGACCATTCGGAAACGGCGGAAATTTTGGGGCTGATGGGGGATGTTGCCGGAAAAGACGCGGTAATTGTGGACGATTTTACAATAAGCTGCGGCACGCTAAACGAAACCGCGAAGCTTTTGAAGGAAAAAGGCGCAAGGAAAGTTATCGCGTATGTAACCCACGGGCTTATTACGGATAAGGGAATAAAAACCGTAGAAAACAGCGTTTTGGATGAAATTACGGTAACGGATACAATTTATAACCCGCGCATAGAAGGATGCGAAAAAATAAAAATCCTTTCCGCGTCAACTCTTTTCGGAAAGGCAATAAGAATTATTCACGAGAAGGATTCGCTGTCGGATTTGTTTGATTGAGTGCTTCACCTTAAAAGTTGCATAATTTTACCCCCAATTTCGCCTACGGGAAGGTTGAAATCCGCCGCGCCTAAATCGTAAGCGGCCTTGGGCATACCGTAAACAACGGATGTGGCTTGGTCCTGGCAAATGGTTTTTGCGCCGTAGCGGTGCATAAGTAAAAGGCCCTTTGCGCCGTCGGAACCCATGCCGGTGAGCACAACGCCTATTGCGTTGGTTTTTAGTATCGGAGCTGCGGATTCGAACAAAATATCTGCGGCGGGCATAACGGCGTGCACCTTTTGCCCCACAAAACATTTTACCGAAAGCCGGCTACCGTCGCTTACAAGCGACATATGCTGGTCTGCGGGAGCTATTAAAACCTGACCTGCGCGCACAAAATCCCCGTTGCGCGCTTCTTTTATTGTCATCGGGTAAAAATTGTTCAGCCTTTCGGCGAACAATTTTGTAAACCCGGACGGCATGTGCTGAACAATCAAAATTGGCGGGCATAATGCGGGCATTTGCTTAAGCACTTTTTCAAAAGCCTCCGTACCGCCGGTGGATGAGGCTACACAAACAACCTTGCTTGTTGGAACGGCAACGTCTTTAAAATCCGCAGGAGAGGTTGCCTGGCTTGCGGGATAGGAGGAAAACCTGCTGTCCTGCCGCAAAATAAACGGGCGCACTTTTACTAAAATATTGTTAACAAAACTGGACAACGAACCGGAACTTTCCGGCTTTAAAATAAAATCCTTAATAGTTGCGGTTGTAAACGGGCGGGCGCTTACGGAACTTGAGCCGGTTAAAATAACCGAAAGCGTAAATTTTTTTGCAAGTTCCTCAAGCTGAGAACGCGTACCCACGGACGATAAATCCGTATCAAGTATTAAAACGTTTGCTTTGTTTGCAATAAATTTGCTTTCCGCCTCACCGATTGCGGCAACGTTAATAACTAAGGAAATCATGCTCTCATCCGCCAAAGGCTGGCGGATTTTCGAGAAAAATTGATGATCCCTTGTTACAACTATCGTTCTTGCATCTAATGCGGCCATAATATCACCCCCGCCGTAATGAGCTATCTACGGAAACAGTATACACGCGTGCATCTGTTTTATCAAGTGTAAAGCAAGTTAACAGTTAAAACGCGCAAAACGTAATTTGTTTTGTGCCAAAATAAATTTTCTGATATAATTTCTCAATACTTAACCCGCTTTTTCGCGGGGTATGGATTAGGAGGCTGATCTAATGGAGAAAACTAACGCCTATTTATTTACGAGAGCAAAAGAAAACGATGTGTCCGCGTTCGAAGAGTTAATATCGCCTTACGAAAAATTGGTTTACAACATCGCGCGCAGAATACTCGTAAACGAGGAAGACGCAAAAGATATTTCCCAGGAGGTATGGCTTAAGGTTTATAAAAATATTTCCAAATGCAAGGATGCCGGTTCGTTTAAGGCGTGGGTTTGCACAATAGCGAACAATTCCTGTTTGGATTTTTTGCGCCGCCGCAAAGCACGGATACAACCTTCCAGTATGGATAAAATATTTCAAAACGAGGACGGCGAATCCGATATACCGGTAGAGGATAAAACTCAGATACCGCCGGAGGATGCCCTAATAGCCTCCGAAAGGAAAAAGGCTATAATAAACGCTATAAACTCTTTGGGTTACACTCATAAAATAATGATTGTATACCGGGATTTAAACGGCCTTTCTTACGAGGAAATTGCCAAAATTACGGGAGTAAATATTGGCACCGTAAAATCGCAGATATCAAGGGCAAGAGGCGCTCTTAAAAAAATATTGGTTGAGATGAAGGAACACGAAAAGATTTGAGGCGTCTAAAATAATATATCAACACATGCGAGCGTATAACAAGGAGGCGGAAGCATGGAATGCACTAAAATAAGAGAACTTTTTTCATCATATATAGACGGTGCTTTAACTGACGGCGAGCGTTCTTTAGTGGAGAGCCATACGGCAAACTGCGGCGAATGCTTGGCGGAATTAAATTCCTTAAAGGAACTTACAGCCGAGATAAAGCAACTTGGTGAATTTGAACTTCCGGAAAATTACCACGGCGAACTCATGGTAAAAATCAGAAATTCCAAAACAGGCAGCAAACAATTTAATATGTCATTTGATGTTAAACGATTGGTTTATGCCGTATCCGGGGTGGCTGCCGTTTTATTTGTTATAAGTTTTTTAAGCGTTTGGGTAAGTGTTATAATGCCGGGTAATTCCGGCAGAGCCGCGGATCAAAGCGCGGTTATATCGGGCGGTACCGCCGCGGGTTTGGCGGCAAATTATGATGCCGCGCCGAAAGATGCAATAGCCGATGCGCCAAACGGAGAAGCGGCTTTAAGAACCGCCGCCGAGGTTGCAAATGAAGAAACTGTTTTACAAAACGCCGAAGCGGCTCAGCCGGCAGAAATGCCCGAATCTTTTTATGATGAACCCGCCGCCGCGCCCGCGTCGGCTGAGCAAAGCGTGCAATCCGGAAGCGGGGAAAACGAAAATGTGGTTTTGCCGGAAATCCCCATCGCGCCCGCGCCTTCCTACCCCGCGTCCTTAACGGGTTCTTTTTACAGCGATTTGCAGCGTATTGAACGCAGAATGATAATTGAAATTAAAGTGGAGGATATTACATCAGCCGTTGACGCTATAGATTCGATTGTGGGTTACAACACAAGTTCGCAGGTAAATTTCTATAACCCCGATATTGACAGGCAGTTTGGTACGGCAAATATTACAAGGCGTGTGGGCGAATTAGAGCTTAACTACGTGCGCAGTGTTATAACTAACTTGGGCGAGGTAATTTCCGAGAGCGAAAACCAAACCAACCACTCCGCCGAGTACAACGAATACGCAATTATGGCTTCGAATTCTCAAGCGGAAATTGGTAGGCTTAGTGCGCTTATTCAAAAAAGCGGCACTCTGGAGAATATAGTTTTTGTTCAAAACCGAATATCGGACGTTTCTTATCAAATGGATTCCTACCTTGGCCTTATGCGGCAAATTGAATCCTATACGGGCGATGTTTTTGTTGAAATACGCCTTAGCGCAGACAAACCGTATGTGCCGGTTTTTGAGGAAGAAAAAACATTTTCGCAAAGAATAGGCGGCGCGTTTTCAAGTTCAATTTCATTTACACTGCACTTTTTTCAGGGCGTTACGCTCTTAGTTGTATCGGCGGTTGTGCCGCTTTCGGTTTTGGCGGTTGTTGTAATTATCGTGGCGGTATTGGTCAGAAAAAAATCTGCGAGGTGGAGAAAATGAAAAGAAATATAAAAATAATTTTAATTTGTTTAGCCGCAGTTTTAGTTTTAGCCTTTATTATTGCCGCGTGCGCCGGAGGTTCGGAAAGAAGAACCATGTCGGCACCGCAACCTGCTGCGGATAGTTTTTTTTATGAAAATAGTATTTCGCAGCGGGCTGCGGAGGAAGAGGGAATGCCCGCAGGCGATTACGGCTACGCGGAACCTCCCGCTCCCGCCGCCGCGCCGATGGAATCGGCAGCGGGAATTTCCGCGCGGGAAACTTCCGCCGGGGCAGATAGGCAAAACCTGATGTTTATTAAAACGGCGTCGGTAGCAACCCGAACCGATAATTTCGACGGCGATATTATAAATATCCGAAACACCGTTAATTCTTACGGCGGGTATTTCGAATCCTCAAATATGTTTACAAATTACACGCGCCGAATAAGCGATACCGAAGAGCGAAATTACCGCATTTATCACGCGGTTGTGCGCGTTCCCGTTGAAAACTACGAAGCGGCAAAAAAATCGCTGGAAGCTATAGGAGTTTTGTATCAATCCGGCGAAAGCACGCAGGAAGTTTCCGGAGAGTATTTCGATACGCAAAGCAGGCTTGAAACCGCAAGAACAGAAGAACAGCGTTTGCTGGAGCTTATAGACGAAACAGCGGATTTAAAGTTACTAATTGAGATTGAGCGGCGGCTTGGCGAGGTAAAAACACAAATTGAGCTTTACGAATCAAGGCTGTCGAGGCTTGAAAACCAAACGTCGTATTCAACAATATCTTTGAATGTTACCGAGGCCGAAACCGAGGACTTATTGCCGGTTACCGAAGAAAGCTTTTTAACGAAGCTTGGCGACGGTTTTACCGGTTCCGTAGACGCAACGGTTAAGTTTTTTCAAAACGCAGCGGTGTTTTTATCTTATATTTTAATACCTGCGGCAATTTTGGCGGTTCTTGTTTTTGCGGGAATTTTTATTGCCAAAACGGCGCTGCGAAAAGAAAGAGCGGCAAAAAGTTAATATTTCCGGTTATTTTGCCGTATATACGAAAGAATAAAATATTAATATGCCGCGAGCAATTGTTAACAAACAATGCCAAGGCAAAAAGCCGAAGTCAGGAATTGATACTATATGAAAAAATATATTTTCACAGCAGCATTAATATCCTTCGCAATGCTTTTAACCGTAAACGTTTTCGCCGGCGAACCAAGCAGGGGAATTGTAAGCTCGTCTAAGGCTATAGATTTATCGGGCGGGGAAATTGAAGCCGATACATGCGATTTTTCAATGCAAATCCCGCCTGAATGGACTGAATATTTGCGCGCGTATCAGGAATATTTACCTGTGGACAGCCGAATGATGGAGCAAATAGAGTTTTACTTTTTTCCTTTGGATAAAACGTCGAAGCCAATACGCCTTGTTAGTATAAATATTTACGACAAGCGCTTTTTCATGGAGAACGCAACCGGGTGGAAGCATTTATTCGAATCCGAAAATTATGTTTTTACCGTATACGCCGTGGATGAAAAGCTTGAATCCAACCTTAAAGCGGATATGATTCTCTTTAACTACTACAAAGAAAAATTCACTGACATCAATTATTTAAAAGGGCTTATGAAATTTCCCGAAGCGGAAAACACAGTTGAAAACAGCGTCATTATAGACAGCGTTATTTTAAAGGATGTTGTTACGTTTAACAGCAAAAACGTACCGTATATTCCGGTACGTAAAAGCTGCGAAACTCTTGGTTATAACGTTAGCTGGAGCGCGGAGAAAGAGTCTATAACAATTTCCAAACCCGGCTTTGCGCTGGATTTGGGAGTAGGTGAGGATAACAGAAGCTACAATATATACCTTTTAGACGATACCTATTATGTGTCCGCGTTCTTTTTTACCAGCGCTCTTGCTTGCGGCATAGAGGTGGACGAACGCGGAAACGTATATATCACGAAGTAAATTCCTCCAAATACTTGCCGTAAATTTCCCTATTATCTATTTCCGCCTTCATTCTCGAATATATCGAACCGGGGATGAAGGCGTGTTTTTTGCTGTAATACTGCGCGCTTACCTTTATAAATTTTTGCGGGTAAAGCAGAAGAGCGGCAAGAATTTCCGTTTCGTCCTCGCTAAGTTCGTTGTATTTGTTGTATTCATTAATCGCTTCCTTAATGGGAACGCAGTCTTTGGGCAGGTTTTTCATATAGCGCCTTATTATATTTTCTAAATCGAACAGGTAATAACCCACCGATATTTCCGAAAAATTCGTTATATAAACATTCGCCCCGTTTACGAATATATTTTCCTCTTTTAAATTATTGTGGCGCACATAGCCTCCGCTAATAGATTTTTTAACGTAATCCTCAAATTTAGAGCTTTTCAGCTTAGAAATGCTCTGCGCTATGCGGTTTGTGTAATAGTCGTAATTTTTAAGGAACATTACGTCTATGTCCGACAGCCGTTTTTCTATGTTAAGCCCCGATTTTATCTTTTTTATGCGTTGAAGGCTTTTTTCATATTCGGGTATGGAGATATCCTCGCAAAAAAAATCCGAATCCGAGGCGTATTCGAAATTTTTACGCCTTAAAAGCGCGTGCATTTTTGCGGTGGATTCTAAAATCCGCATAAAATCCGCGTTGTTGGAAAAACACGCCTCAGGGTAATTTATGTAGTCGGTCATTGTGTATATATCGTCGTCCAGTTGAACATAGGGCTTATTTTGCGTGGAAAAATGAAACCTGTCTATGTTTTGAAAGCCCGCCAAATACAGATTTTCCTTTACCTCATGCTGAAACTGAATTTTTTTTGCCGCCTGATTTGTTTTTCGTATCAAAAAATCCCCGGAGGCAAGCCTTACGCGATACGCGCCTTTTTCTTTAATGATCCCGGCGTTTTTAATATCATACGCGCGCAAAACTTTTATGCTTAAATCATCCAACTCTCTGCACCTCCGGCACGTTTTTTTCTCTATAATACTATGTACAACATAGCTCAAATATGCGCTGTGTTTCCAAACGCAAAAGGTTCCGCCACCCGTTTTACGCTTTGGCGAAACCTTTTGCCGCTAAAGAACCTTAACTTATTGCCGAACACACCTTGCCTGAAACGCTCTGCGCTACAACCTTGGAAGAATCAGCATCTTCCCGAAAAAAATAGTATCCGGGTTGTCTATACCGTTTGCCTCCATAATTCGCTCCACCATTTCCGTATTGCCGTAAAACCTGATGCTTATGTAATTTAGGTTATCTCCTTCCTGTACTGTATATGTTTCCGGTATGCCGCCGTTTGTATTTGTGCTGTCCTCCTCCTGTGTGGTTTGCGGCTGTTCCGGTTCAATTACCGCCGGGTTTGCGCTTTGGGGAGCATCCGGTACGTTTTGTTCGGGGTTTGCGTTTGGGGGCGTATCTTGATTCTGCGCAGTTCCCGTGTTGTCGTTGTTTTCCGCCGGCTGATTATTTGCGGGAATTGGGTTATCGGAATTTGCGGAATCGGTTAGCATGGTATTTACCGCTTCTTCTCCCAAAACTTCCGTAAGTATTGCCTGCACCTCACTCTCGTTCGCGGCATTTTCGCCCGCAGCGTTTTCATAGGTTTCGTTTTCCTGCGCAAAAACAGGCTGAGAGTTTCTGTTCTGCGCCAGCGCGTTTTTATACAGCGTGTTTATATCCGTAAGCTGCCCTTCCAGCGACGTTATGCGCTCGTCGTTTTGCACAAGGCTCGCGCCCATTACAACGCAAACCAGAACTAACACCGCGCACAAACCGGACAACAAGTTAACTACATTTCTGCTAACTTTGTATCCTTTATCATGCCTTTCGTAGCGGTTGTAACCGCCCGCGGGTTCCTTAAGCCGCCTTAAATACGGTGCAACGGCAGCCGAAGCGGATGATTCGCTTTGAGTTCGCCTTTCCCCTTCCGGTGAAAAATTCTCGCTTAAAGCAATTTTTATGCCGCCCTCGCCCGGTTCGGTTTTGTTCTCTTTGTTTTGCAGCATGTACTCGTGCATACCCGTATTTTTTTCATAGTATATGAAATACCCGCGGGATTCGGTCATTTCCCCTTTTGCCTTGTCGAAAGCATAAAATGAGTTCGTCTTTTCGATAGGGTCTACCACAAATATTACCTGATACGGTTTCTTAAAAACTTCCATGTGGTGCGCCGCGTAGTTGGCGTTAAGGAAGGTGCCGTAACCCGGCTGCGAAAGCATTTGCCCCACAATTTCCTGAGATTCAAAAAAGCTGTTAATCTGCTCCTTGGCGTAATCGAACGACATACTACCGAAGGTTAAAATTCCGCCGGCTTCAACCAAGTGCTTGCCCGATACCGCGCCGGATATAAAAAGCACCTCGGCGTTATCTATTACTAAGCTTCTGCCTATAAGAAACGCCAGCTTTTCGTCATAACCGCCGCTCGCCGCGTACTGTTGCAAATATGACGAAACATAATCCTCCATGTATATTTTAAGCCCCGAACCGATACTGCCTATTTGGCGCACGTTTGTCGGAAATTCAAAATCGCTCATATATTCACCCCTTCAGTTTTTGTAATGAGTTTACCATAAGGGTTTGGAATATAATGACATTTTTTGTATGCTTGGACTTTTTTTTTAGCAAATAAATTCGACAAAAAAATGGTTCGCATTTTTCTCCGTTAATTTTTGCAGCTTTGAAAAATAAGGTGACATTTTAATTTTCCGCAGATAGCAATTTCGATGTACGCTACGGAGAACTTAACGCTGAAAACTACCCGCGCTTTGTGTGGCTGTTCGGCAAGGGGGGGTGGGGGTATGAGGGGCTTCGGCGCAAAATAAAAAACATACGCCAACCTTGGGTTTACGTATGTTTTTTTATTTTGTAAGCCGCGTTATTCTTATACAGCGTCCAACTGTATGCTTTTCGGTAACACGCCGCGTATTATGCGTTAACCAACATTATTTCTCTAACTTTCAGTACTTTCGAAAGAGGAATGTCTGTAAAGGAAGAAATCGCCTCCGCCGTTTTACCGTTTCTGAGCATTTGCCCTATCAGTACTTCTATGCCTTCTTCCCTGCCTACTTCTATGCCCATTTCCATGCCTTCTTCTCTTGCAACTTCCAAAGCAACCTTTTCATCATACTCAAACTTAATCATGTTGATCAACTCCTTATTTTTAAGATTTGTTAAAATATCGTACAATATTCTTTGTTCAATGCAGTAATTCGCGGCGGATTTTATTGCTCCGTCCAAATCCATCCCATTTTTCTGAAAACGGCCAACTTGCGAAATAAAATACGCATAGCCGTATAAATCGGCATTTCTTTTTAGTATACCCTTATTTTTATTGTAGCCTATATCTATCGCTTTAACTATAAGCTCCAAGC
>JAISVZ010000167.1 GCA_031271295.1 Clostridiales bacterium
CTTTAAGGTGGAAGCAAAGGTTATGGAGGTTAACGTTGGGCCAACGGTAACAAGGTACGAACTTTCGCCGGGTGTCGGCGTTAAGGTAAGTTCCATTTCAAACCTTGCCGACGATTTGGCGCTTAACTTGGCCGCCGCCGGAATAAGAATAGAAGCGCCCATTCCCGGCAAGGCGGCGGTGGGAATAGAAGTGCCCAACAAGGAAGCTCAGCCGGTATATCTGCGCGAGGTTGTAAGCGACGGCAAGTTCCGTTCGTTCCCGTCCAAACTGGCGTTTGCGCTTGGCAAGGATATTGCGGGTAACGTTGTAATTGCCGATATCGCGAAAATGCCGCACATGCTAATTGCGGGCTCCACGGGTTCGGGCAAAAGTGTCTGTATAAACACTCTTGTAACAAGTATAATATATAAATCCACACCGGAAGAGGTTAAGCTTTTAATGATAGACCCAAAGGTGGTTGAGCTTAAAGTTTACAACGGGATACCGCACCTTTTAATCCCCGTTGTAACGGATCCCAAAAAAGCGGCGGGCGCGTTAAACTGGGCTGTTAGGGAAATGACGGCGCGTTACGACCTGTTTGCGGAAACTTCGGTTAGGGATTTAAAGGGCTTTAACCTTTTACGGGCGGAAAACGGCGAGGAACTTATTCCGCAGATAGTTATTATTATAGACGAACTTGCGGATTTAATGATGACGGCGGGCAAAGAGGTGGAGGAATATATTTGCCGCTTGGCGCAGATGGCGCGCGCGGCGGGAATCCATTTGATTATTGCCACCCAGCGCCCTTCGGTGGATGTTATAACCGGGCTTATTAAGGCAAATATCCCGTCCAAAATAGCTTTTGCGGTATCAAGCTCCATAGATTCGCGCACAATTTTGGGCGAGGGCGGCGCGGAAAAATTGCTCGGCAGGGGCGATATGCTTTTTTACCCAACGGGTATGGGTAAACCCCTCAGAGTGCAGGGAAGTTTTATATCCGATAAGGAAGTGGAAGCGGTTGTAAACTTTGTTAAACGAGGCGCTACCGTTAATTACGACGAAGAGGTAATTGAAAATATTACGTCCGCGGCGGCAAAATCCTCATCTTCCGCGGCGGGAGGCGAAGAGGACGACGAATTTATGGATGCCGCGATAGAGTTTGTGGTAAAAAAAGAAAAAGCGTCCGCGTCTATGCTGCAAAGGCAGTTTAGAATAGGGTATAACCGCGCTTCAAGGTTAATTGAAATAATGGAGGAACGCGGAATTGTCGGCCCGGAGGACGGCAGTAAGCCGCGCAAGGTTTTAATGAGTTTGTTTGAATGGGAAGGGTCGTTTAAAAGTTAATTGTATATTACGAAAGGAGAAAAATAAATGAAAACAGACATACAAATAGCGCAGGAAAATAAAATGGAGCCGATTTTTTCAGTTGCGGAAAAATACGGAATTGATACGGAATTTTTGGAGGGTTACGGCAAATATAAGGCAAAAGTATCCGGCGGCTTGTACGAATCCTTAAAGGATAAAAAGGACGGCAAGCTTGTGCTTGTTACCGCCATAAACCCAACTCCCGCAGGGGAGGGTAAAACCACAACAACAATTGGGCTTGCGCAGGCGTTAAACCTTTTGGGCAAAAAAACTTTCGCCGCGCTTCGTGAGCCGTCGCTTGGGCCGTGTATGGGCGTAAAAGGCGGCGCGGCGGGCGGCGGATACGCTCAGGTTGTGCCAATGGAGGATATAAATTTGCATTTTACCGGCGATATCCACGCAATGACATGCGCCCACAACCTGCTTTCCGCAATGATCGACAACCACTTGCAGCAGGGCAACGCCTTACAGATAGACCCTACCAAAATAATGTGGAAACGCGCAATGGATATGAACGACCGTGCGCTTCGCGGCATTGTTGTTGGGCTTGGCGGAAGCGCGAACGGCGTGCCGAGAGAGGACGGTTTTATGATAACCGTCGCCTCCGAAGTTATGGCAATTGTATGCTTGGCGGAGAATTTAACGGATTTAAAGCAAAGGCTTGGAAATATAATTGTTGGGTATTCGTACGCGGGGGATGTAATTTATGCGAGGGATTTACAGGCGCACGGCGCAATGGCGGCGCTTTTAAAAGACGCGATTAAGCCGAATTTGGTGCAAACCTTAGAGCATACTCCGGCGTTTGTACACGGAGGGCCGTTTGCGAATATTGCCCACGGCTGCAATTCCGTAAGTGCCACAAAACTTGCGCTTAAGCTTGCGGATATTGTGGTAACGGAGGCGGGTTTCGGAGCGGATTTGGGCGCGGAAAAATTCTTCGATATAAAGTGCCGCAAGGCAAACCTTAAGCCGGACGCGGTTGTGCTTGTGGCAACTATCCGCGCACTGAAATATAACGGCGGCGTAGCAAAGGAAAATTTGAGCGCGGAAAATGTGGAAGCGGTTAAAGCCGGGTTTGTAAATTTGAAGCGGCATATTGAAAATTTGCAAAAATACAACGTGCCGGTTATTGTAACGCTTAACTCGTTTACAGCGGATACCGAGGCGGAAATTGAATTTGTAAAACAAAGCTGCGAGGAAATGGACGCGGATTTTGCCCTTTCAAAGGTTTGGGAAAACGGCGGCGAGGGCGGCAAGGAACTTGCGGTAACCCTGCTTGAGACACTGCAAAGCAAAAAAAGCGATTTTACGTTGCTCTACCCGGACGAAATGCCTTTGGACGAAAAAATAAAAACCGTTGCGCAAAAAATTTACGGAGCAAAAAATGTATTTTTCAGCCCTGCGGCAAAAACAAAACTTGCGTGCGCCAAGAAATTGGGGCTTGGCAATTTGCCGGTTTGTATAGCGAAAACGCAGTATTCCCTGTCGGATAACCCCAAGCTTTTGGGCGCTCCCGAAGGGTTTGATATAACCGTTAAGGATATAAATATTTCCAACGGCGCGGGCTTTATTGTGGCGCTCGCCGGTGATATAATGACAATGCCGGGTTTACCGAAAACGCCCGCCGCGTGTTTTATTGATGTTGATGAAAACGGGAACATCAGCGGGTTGTTTTGAAATATACGTTTAACGAAACGCCGCAGGGAACCTTTCCTGCACAGAAAAGATGCTCGCAAAATTTGTATAAAAACTGCGGCTAAAGCCGCAGTTTTTTTTGAGAAAAAATCCAAACTTACAAAGGAGTTAGACAAATGAAAATTTCACTTTCCGATCCATCAAGAATGATAGTTACCTGCCCGCAAAAGGGAACTTTTACCGGCGGCTCGCAAGAATGGTATAAAGACAGGTGGCAAAAACTTTCGGGGTGCGGCCCTACAACCGCGTCAAACCTTATTTGGTATACGGCCAACAGAGTTTTTAATAACCGCGTGGATTTTGGCGGTGATATGAGCCGTTATTTGGATTTGCAAAACGAAATGTTCAATTTTGTTACGCCGGGTATGCAAGGAGTAAACACATCTAAATTGTTTACAAGCGGAATTATTAGGTTTGGGAAAAACCGAAATTTTAATATAGAAACGTTTGTACTTGAAATACCGAAAAAACCGTTTGCCCGCCCAAACGCGAATGCTGTTCGCAAATTTATAGAAGAGGCTCTTGCCGCGGATTCTCCGGTGGCATTTTTAAACCTGTCCAACGGTGCGTTATTTAATTTGGAAAATTGGCATTGGGTAACAATAATATCATTGTACGACGACACTCTTACGGCGGAAATAGCAGACCAGGGGGAAGCGTTCGATATAAACCTTGAAGAGTGGCTTAAAACAAGCCTGCTTGGAGGAGCGTTTGTTTCAATAAAGCTTGACGAAAAGGAGTTACAACGTGGCACACCTACGAACTAAAGGTTCAATAAAATACATACTCCTGCTTATAGCGGTTACAATAATTTGGGGCAGCGCTTTTCTTTTCGTAAAGGATTTAGTAAACGACGCCAACATGCCGGTGCTTTTGCTTACGTGCGTAAGGTTTGCGCTTGGCAGTTTGTTTTTACTCAGCTTTCGGTTTTTTATGCCGAAAAAAGTTAAATTCAAGAAAAAAGAAGTTCTAAACGGCGCGGTTGTTGGAGCGGTTACATTCGCGGCGTTCGCCTTTCAAACATACGGCGCGTATTTTACAACTCCGTCTAAAAACGGAATGCTAACGGGTTTGTATGTTGTTATCGTACCTATTATTCTGTCGTGTCTTACCAAAAAAATTAAGTGGAAACCGTTTGCGGACGCTTTTTTATGCCTTATAGGCGTGGCGGTTTTATTCAACTTCCCAAACGGCGATTTTTTGATGAACACGGGTGATTTGCTTACGGTATTGGGCGCCGCCGCTTTTGCCGTTCAATTTGTTATGCTCGAAAAATACGCGCCGCAGTTTAATACTTTAAATTACACAATAATACAGCTTGCGGCGGTGGCGTGCCTTGCGTTTGCTGGTACGGTTATTTTTGAACGCGCCGCGTACCAAAGCATAAATATTAATTTACCTATGGTTATGAAAGTTTTTTATCTCGCCTTTCTTGCCACGGGTTTTGCGTATATCGTACAAACAGCCATTCAGGTAAAACTGCCATCCACAACGGTTTCGCTGCTTGCGTGTTTGGAATCGGTTTTCGCGGTTTGCTTTTCGGTTATGTTTAAGTATGATAATTTTACGGTAAACTTAGCAGTCGGCGCTGTAATTATGATTGTATCTATGGCAAGCGCCGTGGCGTTGCCGCAAAAGGAGAATAAATTACAAATATGAAGAAAATAGTAGTAATTGATGGGCAGGGCGGGAAAATTGGTTCGTTGTTAACAAGCCGCATTAAAGCGCTTAACCTTAACTGCGAAATTTTCGCCGTAGGCACAAACTCTTTGGCAACGGCGGCAATGCTTAAAGCCGGCGCGGATTACGGCGCAACGGGCGAAAACCCGGTAATTGTAAACTGCCGCGACGCGGATATAATAGTTGGGCCTATAGGGATTGTTGTTGCGGATTCGCTTTTAGGTGAGGTAACGCCCGGTATGGCTGTTGCTGTTGGGCAAAGCCGCGCCCAAAAGGTTTACTTGCCGCTAAATAAATGCAACAACCACATAGCAGGCTCGCGTGATTTGCCGTTCCCAGAGCTTATTGAGGCGGCGGTAAAAAATGTTGCGTCATTTTTTTTGGATTGACAAAAACAATCTCTAAAAGTATACTTTATTTATTATATACTAAGGCACGTTAAAAAATGCCAAGTGCAGTTCTTGGATCTCTTGATGCGCCGCCCACAATAGACGCGCGCATGGTCATATCAATGAAATTTGCGGTAAATGTTTCCGCGCTTGTATAGCGTGATGGGTATCTGAAAGCGCAATTTGCAAAAGTGAGGGATGTAAATGCAAGCACAAGCGTATAGGGGCTACTTTGAAAACGGGAATTTTTATTCGGAAGGCAGGGCAATTCGTATACCCGAACGGCAAAATGTTCTATTAACTATTCTTGACAAACAGCCAATACCTGATGATATTGTAACCGCTCAAACAGAAGAGGAATCTCTATTAAATGAGATAAGGGGGCTTCGCGGAATTATTCGTTCGGATATTGATGAAGAAAAGGAGCTGATACAAGCAAGGAGTGAAAAGTATGAAGGTCTTGCTTGATACCAATATTATTATTGATTATTTGGCAAACAGAAATCATATGCCGATCACGCTTCCGCAATTGTGGAGTTGTGCGTTACCAAAAAGGTTGAGGATAGTTTGCAGGATGAGTGCGCAAAAGATTTTAATGCGCAATATCTTATAACTCGAAATATGAAGGATTATGAAAATAGCAAAGTAGAAGCAATTTTACCGGATAAGTTTTTAGAAATACATAAAGAAACTTACACTTAATAAACCTTGGATATGGTGAATAGTAAAAGCAGAGCTATATATGGCGTCATTTTTTCAGATTGACAAAACCGCTTCGCAAAAGTATACTTCACTGAAAATAAATAAACGATGCGTAAACCACTATTTTGGTTTCGCGGAAAATTGGAGGATAAAATGGCAAAGGCAAAAAGAGGAAGAGGCATAAAGAAAACAACGGGTTGGCGCGGAACATGCCCCGTATGCTCAAGAACCGGAGTAAAACTTTTATGGTCTAAAACCGTAGACGGCGCGGCGCTTAAAACTTGCAAACAATGCGGTCAGTAAGAAAACATGCGGTAGGCAAAATAAAACATGAGGCTAATGCTTCGTGTTTTTTATTTTAAGCTTCACGCAAGGAAAGTAACTCAACAAATCATTTATGAATATTATGGTATTATCTTATGTTTCGGGGTGAAATTAATGGGGGAATACCATATAAAGGGCGGCAGACGAATTTGCGGCGAAATACCAATAAACGGCGCGAAAAACGCTATACTGCCCATTTTAGCGTCCGTAGTTTTAAATCCGGGAGTTTCCGTAATTCACAATTGCCCGAAAATATCCGATACGAAGGTTTCGGTGGATATTTTAAGGGCAATCGGCTGCAAGGTAAATGAGGAAGGAAAAACGCTGATTATAGACGCGGGCGGCGTAAATGTGAGCGATGTCCCGGCCGACCTTGTTAAGGAAATGCGTTCGTCTTTTATTTTTTTGGGCGGAGTTCTCGGAAGGCTTGGCAGGGTTAAAATTTGCAAACCCGGCGGCTGCGAATTGGGAGAACGCGCTGTGGATCTTCATTTATCGGGGCTTGCAAAACTTGGAGTTAAGGTTTGCGACGAGGACGGTGTAATAGAATGCACGGCGGATAAAATAACGGGATGCAGGATAAATTTATCCTTTCCAAGCGTGGGAGCGACGGAGAATTTGATGCTTGCGGGAATATACGGCGAAGGGGAAACAATAATATCGAACGCTGCAAAAGAGCCTGAAATAGTAGATTTGCAAAATTTTCTCAACATATGCGGCGCAAAAGTGAAAGGTGCGGGAACTACCGAAATTGTCGTTACCGGAGTAAAAAAACTGCACGACGGTGAATATACGGTAATGCCCGACAGAATTGTTGCAGGAACATATCTTGTTGCCTCGGCGATAACAAACGGCGAGATAACACTTAACAATATAGAAAAGGAGCATCTGTACCCGATAACGGACAAATTAATGGAAACGGGCTGCAAAATAAATTTCACCGGCAAAAGCGTAACACTGACAGCGCCGGATGGCAGGCTGAAGGCGATAGACGAACTGATAACAAATCCGCACCCCGGTTTTCCAACAGACATGCAGCCGCAATTTGTAACATTGTTATCAATAGCATCCGGCACGAGCATAATAACCGAAACAATATTTAATGAACGTGATAAACACATTTACCAGCTAAAGCAAATGGGAGCGGATAT
>JAISVZ010000042.1 GCA_031271295.1 Clostridiales bacterium
CTGGTTATGGATTTAGCTGTACGTGCCATGTCTATATTCTCCTTTAGGTTTTGAGAATATAATACCACATGAGGCAATTCTTTTCAATAATTATTTATATTTATGCGGTTAAACACTAGTTTCCACACTGTATAACGACGAGGCGGTAACGGATAAGGATATTGACGATTTGCTTCAATTGGTTAAGAAGCGGAGGGGTTAAAATGGAGAATTTTATTACAACACTTCTGGGCTGTTCGGTTTCAATGTCGGCGCTTACCCTTTTATACATATTCTTTACGCCGGTTTTAATTAAACGCTACCGCGAAAAGTGGCTCTATTACGTATGGCTTGTTGTTGTGGCGGGTTCTCTTATTCCGTTTCGCCCGCAGCTAAACGTAATGCCGGTATTTAGCATAGGAAGTGTTATCCGCGCGGCAGAAGAGGCGCAAATTCCCGCCGCGCTGCTGATAATGGGCGAAAATATTTATTATGCCGCCCCTCTTGTATCATGGACAGCAATTGCGGCGGTATGGTTAGCCGGAGTAATTGCTTTTCTTTTATATCACGCGGCTAAGTATTATCTGTTTATCAAAATGACAAACAGATGGAGCGTAAGGGTTACGGATGAGCAAACTCTTATTTTGTTGCAAACCCTGAAAAAAGAAATGAATATAACCAAAAGTTTTGGCCTTTTTGTTTGCGAGAGCGCGGGAAGCCCAATGCTGATTGGTTTGCTTAAACCGCGAATACTTATACCAACGGCGGAAATTGCGCAAGATGAACTTGGTTACATTCTTAAACATGAGCTTGTGCATTATAAAAGAAACGATATATTGTACAAATTTCTTGTTTTAACGGCGACTGCCGCTAACTGGTTTAACCCTGTAATCTATTTGGCGGCAAAACAAATTTCCGTTTTATGCGAAATGTCGTGCGACGCGGAGGTTATAAAAAACGAGGACGCAAATTCGCGTCAGTTTTACTGCGAAACTATTATCAGCGTTGTAAAGTATAAATCAAAGCTGAAAACGGCGTTATCCACAAACTGCTACAGCGGCAAAAACGGTATGAAAAAAAGAATTTCCGCCATTATGAGCATGAAAGGTAAAAAAGCGGGTGTTGCCGTTGCCTGTATGGCTTTGGTTGCCGCACTCGCTTCCGGGCTTTTTTTTGCCGTATCAAACCCGGTGTACGTAAGCGTCAGCAAAGGGGAGCTTGCCTTGGAAGAAGAAACGCCCGCCGCGTCAAACAATGTGTACGATAGTGTCAGCGATGGCAAGCTTGCCTTGGAAGAAGCATCTTCCGTAAACGCGCTAAACCCGGTATACGTTAGTATCCGCAAAGGCGATCTTACCTTGGAAGAATCTCCTTCCGGTGCAGGTGAAACCGAGCTTGCATCAATTAGGGATGTTACCGAAAAAACCGGCGCAAATGCCGCATGGGACGAAGCAACGTATACAGTTACCATGCAAACAGTTACCATGCAAAATGACAATATGGCAATTTCATTAATACTTAACAACGAAAATTCTCATTACCACATTACGGATACCGGAAATGAGAAAACCCTTGCTGTTCATACGCAGTTTGAAGACGAAATACTTGAGGTTCCCATACAATTAACCTTAGGGAGGGAAAAATGAAAACTTATCTTAGAGCAAATTCAAAATTAAAGTTATTTGCTTTTTTAACGGCAATTTTATTAATGGCTGCCATCGTTTTGCTATCATCCTGCCAAAACGGCGCGGAGCAAAACGCAAACGCGATGGATCCGAAGATAACCGAGGAGGTTGCCGCCCTGCTTGCGGGCGATGTAACCGGATAAATAACAGTAAGCTGTTACAATACACCGATATACAAAGCGTATTTAAATGAAGCGAAAAAATCCTTTGAGGCAAAATATCCCGGCACAACAATAAATATAGAATCATTTGCTTCTATGCCGGTAATAACCACAATGGAAAATGAGGACGGCACAACATCGGAGGTTATGACCACTTCGAACGAAGACGCGCCGGGCTATGTAAAGCGCGTAACAACCGATATTATGGGCGGCAAAGGCGCGGATATTTACGCAATGGACGAATTGCCGTATCACAAGTACGCCGCGAGCGGTTCGCTTACGGATTTGCGCTACTTCATGGAGGCAGACCCGGAGTTTGATTCCGCCAACTTCATTACAAATATTTTTGAAGGCACAAAGTTTCGGGGAGGTCAGTTTATGCTCCCAACAACTTTTCAATTCTCTCTTATGTTATTTGACAGGGAAAAAGCCGGAGAAAAGGCATCGGCAAAGTTTCGGGCAAAAAATGAATTTACGTATTGGGAAATGACGGACGCGGTTAAGCAGCGGTTTGCTGCGGACGAAAGCGGCGCGAAAATAATGGACTTTATGTCTGTAGACGATTTAACCGGCATTATGTTTAACAGCCTGCTGCGGCTTAATTTCACAGATTATGTTAATATGGCCGATAATACCGTAAATTTTACCGACGGAACTTTTACCGGTTTCCTTACCAAATACAAAGAACAGATGGGCAACAATTACTTCAAGTCTAAGCTTACCGAGGGCGAAGGCAACACCATAGGCGGCTATCAAAACCCTAATAACCTAATAGGTTACTATTTTAAAGAAATGCCAAGCTATAAGGTTAAAGATATCTTTATGAACGAGGCAATGACTGCCGTAGGAAAACCGGACATATATTCGTACAGTGTAAAACCGAACGACGAAATACTTGGGATTATGCTAAACGATAAAGGGCAGGGCGGGTTTGGTTTTAACACCGGTTTTGCAATGAACTCAAACTCCGGCAATAAAAAGTTGGCTTGGGAATTTTTAAAATTTTTACTTGATGAAGAAATGCAATTATCAACGAATATTTGGGATTTCCCGGTAAACCGCACCGCGTATGAGCATTTTGTAAAACTATTCATAACGGAAATGCCAAACTACGTAGACGGCTTTACGGAAATAGAAGATGATAAGGAAGCGCGCCAAATGGCCCTAACAGAATTTACTCGGCATATGGAAGAGATAGTTCCGAAGCTGCAATATGCCATAATATATGATGATACAGTGCACGATATGATATCATCGGAGGCGTTCGCGTTTTTTGACGGAGAAAAAACGGCGGAGGAAGCGGCGCAGGAGCTGCAAAACAAAGTTGGAATGTACCTGAACGAATAGTAATGAGTAACGCATCCAAGGGCTGGCCGCGCTGAAAACCGCAGCGCTGCTCGCCTATGCATCCTAAGGGGGATTAGATATGAAAACTTTTCTTAAATCAAATTTTTATTCAAAGCCGTTAACGGCAATTTTATTAATGGTAGCCATTATTCTGCTAACGTCTTGCCAAAACGGCGCAAAAACCGCCGCAAACGAATTAGACCGGAAGAAAACCGAAGAGGCTGCCGCCATTATTTCGGGCGAATTAGCCGGAGAAATAACGGTAAGCTGCTACAATACTCAATTATATGAAGCGTTGTTAAATGACGCAAAGGCATCCTTTGAGGCAAAATACCCCGGCACAACAATCAACATTGAAGCGTTCGCGCCTTTGCCGGTAATAACCACAATGGAAAATGATGACGGCACAACAACGGAGGTTATGTCCTCATCAAACGACGATATTCCGGATTATGTTAACCGAGTAACTACGGATATAATGGGCGGAAAAGGAGCGGACATATACGCGATGGACGAATTGCCCTATTATAAGTACGCCCAGAGCGGTTCATTAGAAGATATGCGTTACTTTATGGAAGCAGACCCGGAATTTGATACCGCAAACTACAGAACCAACATTTTAGAGGGCGCACGGTTTAGAGGCGGCCAGTACATGCTCCCGTTGGATTTTCATTTTTCTTTAATGTTATTCGACAAGGAAAAAGCAGGGGAGGAAGCCGCCGCAAAATTACGCGCAAAAAATGAATTCACATACTGGGAAATGACGGACATTGTAAAAGAGCGGTTTGCGGCGGACGAAAGCGGCGCAAAAATTATGGATATTTTATTTATGGACGATTTAACACGCATAATGTTTAACGACCTGATGCTGCTTAATATGCCTAATTATGTTAACCGGGAGGATAATACCGTAAACTTCGCGGACGGAAAATTTGCCGAATTCCTTACAAAATTTAAGGAGCAAGCGGACAATAATTATTTCAAGTCCAAACTTACGGAGGGTGAAGGAAACACCATAGCCGGCTACGAGAACCCTAACAACCAAATAGGTTATTATTTTAAGAACATGTTAAGCTATGAAATAAAGTATATCTTTTTGCACGACGCAATGACCGCTATTGGAAAACCGGAAATATATTCGTACTTTATTAAGCCGAACGACGAAAAACTCGGCGTTATGGTAAACGACAATGGTCAGGGCGCGTTTGAAGTTTATGCAAGCTTCGCAATGAACTCAAATTCCGCCAACAAAAAGTTAGCGTGGGAATTTATGAAGTTTTTGCTTGGCGAGGAAATGCAAACATCAATAAGGCTTTTGGGCATTCCGGTAAATAAAACCGCGTATGAACGCTTCGCAAAGCAGTATATAACCGAATTTCCGAACATCATTATGGGCGAAACCGAAAACGAATACTCCGCGGACGGCTTTATTGAAATAGAAGAGGACAAGGAAGCGCTCCAAGGGGCACTTGCGCAATACAAACAGTACATGGAAGAAATCATTCCAAAGCTTACTTATTCTGAGCTGCGGGGAGACGGAACGTTTTCCGAAATGATATCGGAGGAGGCGTTCGCGTTTTTTAACGGCGAAAAAACAGCGGAAGAAGCGGCGCAGGAGCTGCAAAACAAAATTGGATTGTACCTGAACGAATAGTAATGAGTAGTGCATCAAGGGGCTGGTCGCGCTGAAAACCACAGCGCTGCTCGCCTATGCATCCAAGGAGGATTAAATATGAAAACTCGCACAAAATCAAATTTTTACTCAAAGCCGTTTGCGTGTGCAATGGCAGCTTTATTACTTGCGGTCATAACTGCGCTAACGTCCTGCCAAAACGGCGCAAAACCTGCCGCAAACGAAATGGACCCGAAGAAAACCGAGGAAACAGCTACCCTGCTTGCGGGCGATGTAACCGGGGAAATATCAATTACCTGCTACGATACAAGCATTTATAAACCGTTCTTGGAAGAGGCGATTGCGTTGTTCGAGGCAAAGTATCCCGGTACAAAAATCAATATAGAAACTTTCGCCCCTTTGCCAACGATAACTACAATGGAAAATGAGGACGGCACAACCTCGGAGATTATGTCAAGTTCGAACGACGATGTGCCGGATTATATAACCCGCGTAACAACGGATATAATGAGCGGCAAAGGCGCGGATATATACGCTATGGATAGGCTGCCGTATCAGAAGTACGCGCAGAGCGGTTCGTTAGAAGATATGCGTTACTATATGGAAGCCGACCCGGAATTTGATATTGCCAATTACAGAGCCAATATTTTTGAAGGCGTAAGGTTTAATGGCGGCCAGTTTATGCTCCCTATGGATTTTCATTTCTCTCTTATGCTATTTGACAGGGAAAAAGCCGGGGAGGAAGCCGCCGCAAAGCTTCGCTCAAAAAATGAATTTACTTACTGGGAAATGACGGACATTGTTAAAGAACGGTTTGCGGCGGACGAAAGCGGCGCAAAAATTATGGACATTTTATTTATGGACGATTTAACGAATATTATGATAGACGACCTGTTTTTGCTGAATTCTGCAAGTTACGTTAACAGGGAAGATAATACCGTTAACTTTACCGACGGAGCTTTTGTGGATTTCCTTACCAAATATAAGCAACAGGCGGACAATAATTATTTCAAATCAAAGCTTACGGAAGGCGAAGGAAACAATATAGCCGGTTATGAGAACCCGAATAATCAAATAGGCTATTTTTTTAAATCAATGCTAAGCTATGCAATAAAGGATATTTTTTTAGACGATGCTATGACAGCCATAGGAAAACCAGGCCTTTATTCGTACAATGTTAAGCCTAACGACGAAAAACTTGGCATCATGGTAAACGACAAGGGGCAAGGCGGGTACGAGTTTTATGTTGGTTTCGCGATGAACTCAAACTCCGTAAACAAAAGGTTAGCTTGGGAGTTTATGAAGTTTATGCTTGGGGAAGAAATGCAAAAATCATTGAATCTTTTAGGTATCCCTGTAAGTAAAACCGCGTATGAGCACTACGCAAAACAATTTATAACGGAATCCCCAAACTATGTAGCGGGCGAAAGCGTAGGCGAATACACCGTGGACGGCACAATTGTATTAGATGAGGACATAGAGGCGCGCCAAGCCGCCCTAACACAATACAAACAATATATGGAGGAAATAATTCCGAAACTTCAATTTGCGATAATGCGGGATAACACAATAACCGGAATGGTAAGGGCGGAAACAGGCGCGTTTTTGAGCGGAGAGAAAACGGCGGAGGAAGCCGCGCAGGAATTGCAGAACAAGGTTGGAATGTACCTAAATGAATAAATCGTGTTGACAATTCTTTGTGTATAAGCTATGGTTTACAATGTACTTTAGCAAATATATGCGCATAAATGTACAATTGCATAACAATCTATCTTATCATTTGGGAGGCAAACATGAAATTTTTTTTTAAAACACACATGGATTTAAGGCAATTTAGTTATGCCGTGTTAACATTATTACTGGCAGCTATTATGGCGCTAACGTCCTGCCAAAACGGCGCAGGGCAAAATTCAAACGAAATGGATTCAAAGCAAACCGAGGAAACCGAAGCGCTTCTTGCGGGCGAGGTTACCGGAGAAATTACAATTAGCTGCTACGATACTGAGCTTTACAAAGCGTTTTTGGAGGACGCAAAGGTTTTGTTCGAGGCAAAATACCCAGGTACAACAGTTAACATTGAAACATTCTCTTCGCCTCCAACCGTTACAACCATGGAAAATGAAGACGGCACAACATCGGAGGTTTGGACGAGTTCAAACGATGGCGCACCGGATTATATCAGCCGCGTAACCACGGATATAATGGGCGGCAAAGGCGCGGATATATACGCTATGGATGTTCTGCCGTATCACAAGTACGCCGGGAGCGGTTCGCTTTCGGATTTGCGTTATTTTATGCAGGCCGACCCGGAATTTGATATTTCAAATTACAGGGCTAACATTTTTGAGGGAGTAAAGTATAGGGGCGGGCAGTATGTGCTTCCGATGGATTTTCATTTCGAGCTTATGATTTTTGACAGGGAAAAAGCCGGAGAGGAAGCCGCGGCAAAGCTTCGCGCAAAAAATGAATTTACATACTGGGAAATGACGGATATCGTAAAAGAGCGGTTTGCTGCGGACGAAAGCGGCGCGAAAATTATGGATTTTTTGTTTATAGACGATATAACTCGCATGATGTTTAACAGTTTGTGGATGAATAATTTAAACAGTTACATTAACCGGGAGGATAACACGGTAAACTTTACCGACGGGAAATTTGCCGAATTTCTTACCAAATATAAAGAGCAGGCGGATCAAAATTATTTTAAATCACCGCTTACGGAAGGCGAAGGAAACTACATTGCCGGTTTTGCGGATCCGAACAGTCAAATAGGTTATTATTTTAAATCCATGCTAAGCTATCAAATTAAGGACAGCTTTGTATACGACGCAATGGCGGCAATAGGAAAAGATACGAGCATGTATTCGTACACCATAAAGCCAAACGATGAAAGGCTTGGCGTTTTAGTAAACGATAACGGGCAGGGCGCGTACGAATATTATACGGGTTTTGCGATGAACTCAAATTCCGGCAATAAAAAAACTGCTTGGGAATTTATAAAACTTTTGCTTGGCGAACAAATGCAAACTTCAATAAGGCTTTTGGGTATCCCGGTTAATAAAACCGCGTATGAACGGTATGTTAAGCAAAATATAACGGAATCCCCAAATTATATTCAGGGCGAAACCGAAGGAGAATACACTGCGGACGGCTTTATAGAAATTGATGAGGACAGGGAAGCGCGCGAAGCCGCGCTTGCCGAGTATACGCTGTATATGGAGGAAATACTCCCAAAACTTACGTACGCGGTAATACGCGACAATACGATAAACGATATGGTACGCGGCGAATTTGAAGCTTTTTTTAACGGCGAAAAAACAGCCGAGGAAGCGGCGCAGGAATTGCAGAACAAGGTTGGAATGTATTTAAGCGAATAAGCGCGTGTAAATTGGCATTAGCTTGGCTTGGCGTTAGCTATGCAAGGTATCGCGGGTTTAGCCGCGAACCATTTTATATATTTTCGCAGTCTAATAGATGTACACTCGCACAAAGACTTGCCAAGTCTGGGTGCAGCTAAAAATTATTGGTATCTTCGATTTGAGGTTGTGTATCGCCTTTGAATAATAGTCCGACTAATTTCATTTTCCGTAAGTAGCAATTTAGCTGTTCGCTACCCAGAACTAAAAGCTGAAAACTATCCGCGCTTTTGCGCCAACTTCAGCAGGGGTTGTAGAGGGAGGCTTCGGCGTGTTCTTTACAGGCGGCGAAAGAAGCGCGTAAATAATCGGGTGTGTTCTTTGCAGGAAGCAAAAGGGTTACGAGAATTTATACATTGCCAAATATTCTTGGGAAGCGTAACTACTGCATCCTTGCATAATAAGCGAATGGCGTAAAATGGCTATCCCCTTGATGGAACTATCAAAAATTATCTGGCAAATTGACTATATCATCATACGTTGCAGGGTCGCAAACAACAGCTCCTTCGAGCAATCGATAAAACAAAAGCCCTCT
>JAISVZ010000078.1 GCA_031271295.1 Clostridiales bacterium
TGCCGTGTGTTGGCTTAAGGATGAAGGTTATAAAAAAGTTGGCATATATGGGTTATCAAAAGGGGCGGAGTTTGCGTTGGCGGCAGGAAGTTACCTTCCGCAAATTGAATTTGTGATTGCCGCTTCCCCGGCTTGCTGCGTTTTTGAAGGCCTTGCAAAGCCGTCTTACAGCGGCGCCTCCAGTTGGACATGGGAAGGACGCGCCCTGCCGTACATTTCGTTTAACAAGCGGAACGTTCCGGTCCTTAAAAATATTTTAAAAAACGGCGAATTTGGGTTTCACAGGCAATACCTTGATATTCTGTTAAGCAAGAAAAACGAAGATAATACTATAAAGGTTGAAAAAATAAACGGCCCGATTCTTTTACTCTCCGCTAAAGAGGATGCGCAGTGGCCTGCCGCAACAATGGGCGAAATGATTTGCGAGCGGCTAAAAGAAAAGCAATTCGGATTCCCCTACCACCATGAAATCTATAATCCCGCAAGCCATATCATGTGTCCTGTAAATACGCGGTTAAGATTTGTATACCGGCAGGAAAGAATGTTTCCGAAAGAATGCGAACAGTCGAGAAAAAACGCACTGGAACTGTCTTTGAAATGGATTGACGGGGCATAAATGCAAAGAACAGGGGTAATTTCAATGTTAATTAGGCCACAGCCGCTGAATAATAAAACTTCCTTAAAAATGAAAGCGGGCAAAGATTCGTTTCGTTCCGGCAGAAAAATTAAATCTGTGCATGTGGGGAAATTATTTGACGGCTTAGATTACGATTCAAAAAGAAAAATTTCCTTGTCAACTAAATTTATTTGGCTTTATCATGATATTCAAGGGATATGCCATAATTTCAGATATTCAATCCGTAACAACGTTCGTTGGTTCAAAACTATAAGTCAATTAAGACCGTGGGAAGGGTTCGGCGGGCTGATAAATGTTATGCGCTTCCACCTAAAAGACTATATCGAAATGGAAGAAAAATATGGCCATTCGGAAGAGTCGGTTAAAAATGCGAAGATTGTTTCGGCGAAGAGAGCATTACGGTTATTAAAACGGATGCAAGACCCGGACGGATATACGAGCAGGCGCTTAGATGCCGCGAAGAAGAAGTACCCGGATTATAAAAGCTTAATCACTCGCTATGAAAATGGTTCCGTTATGATAAGCGGCGATTTTGTTGCGTTTGGTGATGGATGGATTGGACGAGAAGCCGGTAAAAATCCGCGTGAGGGTTATTTTGAGATTTCCGGTAGCAAGTTTGTTTCAAAAAAATGTTCTAACCCGAAGGAAGTAATACGGGTGCTGGCTGAACTTGACAGATACAATGAAGATGTACAAAACGCCTTTAAGCAAGCTGGAATTGACTCGGATAAGGATTTTGCGAGGTTGCATAAAATATTAAAGAGGCATCTGTATTCATGGTGGGATTAAGGCTATGAAAAATTGAAAGGATATTTAGCTGTTAGTGATTTAAAGCAATAATACCGGTAATTTTTATGCTGTGAGGACAATCAAATGATATTGGAGACACGCAGATTGATTTTGCGAGAGATGAAGCAATCGGATTACCCGTCGTAACGCGGGATATTGAAGGATAAAGACGTAATGTATGCTTATGAGGGCGCGTTCAACGACGAGGAAACACAGAATTGGCTTGATAAGCAAATCGGCAATTATAAGTAATACGGCTTTGGGTTATGGGCTGTTATATTTGTTCTTTGTTTCAGAAAAAGTTATAGGGTACGCGCTGTGTAATACGGCTAAAACTCCTGTTTATTTACGGCAGTTTTTTATCTGCCGAAATGAACGGCGCAAGGGTTATGGCAAACAATTTTTTCTTCTCCTGTTAGACCGTCTCGCTATTCGAGAAATTGATGTAGATGTATATTCATGGAATGACATCGGTGCTTTATTTTGGGAATCTCTGGGGTTTCAAAACGATTATTAATATGCACTTCAAAAAATGAATTTAACACATAACATACGCAAGATATTCGATATAAGGGTGGTGCAGCCGCATGGTAGTTGAATACATGGGATTAAGTGAAATTAACGGCTCTTTTGTTGTTTTGGAGGGAGTAAAGGACGCCGCTTATGAGGAAATTGTAGAGCTTAATATTGAGGGCTACAAGGAAAAAATGGGGCGAGTAGTTTCAATTTATGAAGAGAAGGTTATTGTACAGGTGTTTGAGGGAACGGAGGAAATTTCCCTTTTAAATTCCACGACGCGTTTTTCCGGGCGGCCAATGCAAATGAAGCTGTCCGAGGAAATATTGGGGCGCGTTTTCGACGGCTTAGGCCGCCCGCTGGATTCTTTGGGCGAAATTTACGCGGAAGCGTTTCGGGATGTTAACGGCAAATCCATTAACCCCGTATCGCGCGTGTACCCGCGAAATTATATTCAAACCGGAGTTTCGGCGATAGACGGCCTTGTTACGCTAATACGCGGGCAAAAGCTGCCGATATTTTCGGGAAACGGGCTCCCGCACGACCAGCTTGCCGCGCAAATTGTACGCCAGGCTTCCTTGGGCGCAAAATCGGACGATAAGTTTGCGATAGTTTTTGCGGCGATGGGCGTTAAAAACGACGTTGCGGATTTTTTTACCCGCACCTTTGAGGATTCCGGCGCAATTGAACGCGTTGTTATGTTTTTAAATTTAGCCTCCGACCCTGTTGCCGAAAGAATTATTACGCCCCGCGTTGCGCTAACCGCCGCCGAATATTTGGCGTATGAAAAAAACATGCATATACTTGTAATCCTTACGGATATGACGGCATACGCCGAGGCACTTAGGGAAATTTCGTCGTCGAAGGGCGAAATTCCAAGCCGCAAGGGGTATCCCGGTTATTTGTATTCGGAGCTTGCCTCGCTTTATGAACGCGCGGGTATTGTGGATAATTCAACGGGTTCGGTAACGCAAATTCCCATTCTTTCTATGCCGAACGACGATATCACCCACCCTATTCCGGATTTAACCGGTTATATAACCGAAGGGCAGATAGTTTTGGACAGACGTCTTTACCAAAAGGGAATATACCCGCCTATTAGTATTTTGCCGTCGCTTTCGCGTTTAATGAAGGACGGGATTGGCGAAGGGTACACAAGGGAGGATCATCCGGATTTGGCAAACCAAATTTTCTCGTCCTACGCGCGGGTAACCGACGTAAGGGCGCTTGCCTCCGTTATCGGAGAAGATGAAATGTCGGATTTGGATAAGCTTTATATGGAATTTGGCAGGCGCTTCGAGGATATGTACATTAAACAGGGCAAGTTCGACAACCGAAGTATGCAACAAACAATAAATATGGGCTGGGATATTTTAAGAATTTTACCGCGCGAGGAATTGGACAGAATAAAATCGGCGTTTTTGGATAAATATTACGAGGTGTAACCTATGGACCCTAATACGTTCCCAACCAAGGGAAATTTAATACTTGCTAAAAACACGCTTAAACTTTCCATACAGGGGTACGACCTTTTGGATAAAAAACGGCACGTTTTGCTTAAGGAAATTATGTCGCTTAACGAAAACGCGAAGGAAATTCAAGCCGATATCGACCGTATTTTTAAGGAAGCGTATCAGTCGCTTCAAAGGGCGTGTATTGAAATGGGAATGTCTAATGTGGAGAGGTTAAGCTACGGCACCCCCAAGGAGGATTCCGTTACTATACGCACGCGCTCAATAATGGGCGTTGAAATACCGATTGTTAGTTACGATGAAAAAACCGTAAACTACCCGGCGTTCGGTTTCGGCGATACCACCGAAGCCCTTGACGCGGCTGTTTCCGGTTTTAAAAAGGTAAAGGATTTAATTATTAAACTTTCGATGATTGAAAGCGCGGCGTACCGTTTGGCGGTTAACATAAGAAAAACGCAAAAACGCGCCAACGCCCTTAAAAACGTTACAATACCGAGGTACGAAAAGCTTACAAAAGATATTCAAGAAACCCTTGAAGAACGCGACCGCGACGAGTTTACGCGGCTAAAGGTTATAAAGCGCACAAAGCATTAATCCTCAAACCTGCAAAGCACAATACTTACATCGTCCATTGCGTATTTTTTGGAAGCGGAAACGTTTTGAACGCAAAACGTTTCGATTATAAGTTGTTTTATTACCGACAGGTCTGCAATTGGCTGCGCGTCGAGGAGTAAATCCCTCATTTTGTTTGTAAACTCTTCCGATGATTCTTTAAACAAATTGTCGGATAAACCATCGGTAAAAAGCAGAATCAAGTCGTTCTTTTCGTATTCAATAACCGTTTTTTCGTACACGGAATCATACATCATGCCTATTGGCGTTCCGGCAGTGTTAACATTTGTTTGCGCAGCGCCGCCGGGGTTTTCCTGTGCGGGAGGCGGCGCAAGCTCAATAACCTCGGAATTTTTGTTGATTAAATAAAAAGGATACGTCTGACCCGCGTTGGAATAGACTATCCTTTTATTTTTTGTATCAATCTCAGCGCAAAAAAGCGTTGCGTATTCGCTTACAACGGAATTTTCAAAAGTTTCGCAAAATTGTTTGTTTATTAGTGAAAGCAGCTTGTCCGGCTCGTAAAAATTGGAATACGTATTTTTAATCATTGTTGAAAGCATCGTGGTTAAAAGCGCGGCGGATATGCCGTGCCCGGAAACGTCGCCGATACATAAGCCAAGCGTTGTATCGTTAAGCAGTTTAACATCGTAAAAATCCCCGCCTATTTCAAGCGCGGGCAGGTAATGCGTAATTATATGCGCGCCGTTAATGTTAAGGTCGTAATCGCGCATAATGCCTCTTTGGATTTGGCGCGACATTTTAAGCTGAAAATCCATCATTTTGTTTTTTTCCTCAAGCTCCGAATACTTTTGCTCAAGTTCGTTTCTAAGGTTACTTATGCGCAGAAGCGACGCCACTTTTGCGGATAACACCAAAGCGTTGAACGATTTTTCCATAATGTCGTCCGCGCCGGCTTGAAGAGCTTTTATTACCGTATCTTTTGTTTCGTAGGAACAAATAAAAAGAACCAAAGCGTATTTTGTGTTGGGGTTACCTTTTATTTTACGGCATATGTCGTAACCGCTTTGGTCTGAAAAAGCGGTATCCATAATTATAAGGTCGGGGCTGAAAAGCTGCGCTTTAGCCAAAACCTGACGCCCGTTTTCCGCGGTTATAACCTCGTATTCCTTTTGGGTAAGGTATTGCGATATTAACTCCGTGCTTTTAGGGTTGTTATCGGCTACAATAATTTTAGCCATTTCTCATCATCCTTTTGGTAATCTTAATTTGATTTCCCTCAGGGTTAAACTTCGCGCTGTCGGTAAGTGCAAAAACCAAATTAAGCCCTCGCCCGTGGTCTGAAGAAAGGTTAACCGCGCCCTCTTTTTTCATAAGCGCACAATAGTCAAAACCGTCGCCCTCGTCTGTTATAACTGCCGTTAAAAGCTGCCCGTCTATTTCTATCGCAATTCTAACCTTTTTGCTTAAATCCTGCTTGTTACCGTGGATAACGCAGTTACACATAAGTTCGCTGAGGATAAGGCGCAAATCGCTCAGTTCCTCAGTTTTGGTTTGGGGCGCGCAGTCTATAATAAAGCGCAATATGTTGTTAATCGCGGTTTTTACATTGTATATTTCACTGAAAAAAGATGTCTCGTATTTTTTCACCACTTAGCGACCCCCATTCAAATATCCTGCGCAGGCAGTAAATGAGCTGTAAACGTTTAGTCGAAAGAAACTTCCTTGTGGATTTTGTACATAGTCATTATAAAAGATCCGTCGTCGTCGTGCTGCGTAACAAAAGTATCCATTAAGCCCTTTATCATTAATATGCTCATGTCGGTTTCGTCACAATCAAATTCCTTGGGGGCCGGGAACGAAAAATTAATCGTCAGTTTTTGAGGTTCTAATTTAAACTTTATTTTAAATGAATTTTTGCCCGAATCCGACGACTTTTTAATTAAAAAAGCGCACGCCTCGGATACCGCCGTTTTAATATCCTCAATTTCGTCTATGTAAAAGTTCATTCTGTTTGCGATAGACGATGCCGTTAGCCGCGCGGCGGATACATACGCGGCGTTTGCGGGAAGGGAAAGCTTAATTGTTTCTGTTGCCTGGTTAGTTTCCATTTATATCACCTGCGATCTCAAATACTCTGTCTAAGTTAGTAATTTTAAACAATCTTAAAATGTTCGGCCTTAGCCCGCTAAGCACAATTTTGCCGCCGTAGGCTTTAACGTTCTTTAAAACCGCTACTAAAGAACCAAGTGCAGTGGAATCAACGAATTTTACTTTTGCGCAATCCAAATTTAAATCAGCGTTTTTTTCCGCAACAAGCTCGCTTAAAGAATTTTTAAGCTCCGACGAATTGAAAATGTCGAACTCGCCCGAAAGTTCCACGTTCCACACCTTACCTTCCTCGTCGTACAAAGACGTAATAGAATGATCCATAATGGTTACCTCCCCGAAAAAAAATTTTTAGTTTTTGGTATAAATAGTTCATGACGGAAGCCTTCCGTTATTTATTTATATTATACATTATAAAATTAAAAAGTTGAAGAAAATTTTACGAAAAAAAACCAACTATATTTAAGCGGCTAAGAATTAACATAAAAAATCCCGATATGCGAACGTTTGCGCACACCGGGATTTTTTACGCAATACAAAAGCTTTAAATCAATAAAGCGGGTATTTATCCGTTAAAGCCGAGGTGCGCTTCTTTGCTTCATCTTTTTGCGCGTCGTAATTTTTTATTACCGCCGCAATAATATCAGCTATTTCAGCCATATCGCCTTCGTTCATGCCGCGCGTTGTAACAGACGGCGTACCAAGCCTTATGCCGCTTGTAATAAAGGGGCTTTGAGGGTCGAACGGGATTGCGTTTTTGTTGCAGGTAATGCCAACGCTGTCCAACCGTTTTTCGGCTTCCTTCCCCGTTATATCCATGTTTTGCAAATCCACAAGCATAAGGTGATTATCCGTTCCGCCGGATACTAAATTAAAACCGTTTGCCATTAGCCGGCTTGCCAACGCTTTTGCGTTTTTAATAACGTTTTCGGAATACTGCGTAAACTTTTCATCCATTACTTCCTTAAAGGAAACGGCTTTAGCCGCTATAACATGCATTAACGGTCCGCCCTGAATTCCCGGGAACAGCGCCTTATCGATAGCCTTCGCCCATTCCTGTTTGCATAAAATCATGCCGCCTCTTGGGCCGCGCAGGGTTTTGTGCGTGGTTGTTGTAACAAAATCAGCGTAAGGAACAGGGTTTGGATGGTGCCCGGTTGCAACAAGCCCCGCAATATGCGCCATATCCACCATTAAAAGCGCGCCGCACTCCTTCGCGATATCGGCGAACTTTTCAAAATCTATTATACGCGGATACGCGGACGCGCCCGCAACAATCATTTTCGGCTTGTTTTCCAAAGCCAGTGCGCGAAGCTCGTCGTAATCTATATATCCGGTATCGCGCCTTACGCCGTAGGGTATAATTTTAAAATATTTGCCGGAGATATTAACAGGGCTGCCGTGGGTTAAATGCCCGCCGTGGGCAAGGTTCATACCGAGAATTGTATCGCCGGGATTAAGAGCGGCAAAATATACCGCCGTGTTTGCCTGTGCGCCTGAATGCGGTTGCACGTTGGCGTGGTCCGCGCCGAATATCGCTTTAGCGCGTGATATGGCAAGGTTTTCGGCTATATCAACACATTCGCAGCCGCCGTAGTACCTTTTGCCGGGGTATCCTTCCGCGTATTTGTTGGTAAGATGAGAACCCATTGCCGCCATTACCGCCTTGGAAACAAAGTTTTCCGACGCGATAAGTTCGATATTGTTGCGCTGCCTTTTAAGCTCAAGCTCCATACCGGCCGCAAGCTCAGGGTCCGCCTTCTGTATTTCAGCAAAATCGTACATAAATTTCCCTCCGATTGAAATTTGTGAATTTAAATTCTTTACAGCGGGATTATAGCACAACATTTTTATGCGCGGCAAATTTTTTTCGCTGTGCGCTAACAACGCCGGTTTAAAGATAAAGCTTGTTAAATGTTTTGGAATTGTTGTAAAAAGCGTCGGCTTTGCTTATTTCGCCGCCGAGCGCGGCTGAAAAACCGTCGAGATACTGCCGGAACTTGTTAAGGGTTTCGGTTAACTCCGCGTCGAAAAACATAGGCATTGTGGAAACCGACGCCTGCGCTTTTACAAGGATATCGTGATACGGAACTTCCCCTGCCAAAAGCGTTTTAATTTCCATGGGCTTGTCAAACTTTTTGCCTATTTCGTCGGCACACTCTTTCAGCAGTTCCTCACATAAGTTGTTGTGTTGTATGTTCTTTATTTTTGCCGCAAATTCGTAAACCATATAATTCACTCCCTTTGGATTGGTGGAATGGAACAAATACAGTCGTGCACGGAGCGAGGGCGCGCAGAGATTTAGTTGCTTAGAGGCCAAAAATGAAATACGCGAAATTATAAAACCTGTAATATAAAAAGTTTAAGGCTGGGAACAGAACATAATCCGCGGCGTTGCTAAGGATAAAAATAATAAAAATAATTGAGGATATTTGGTTTCCCTCTATAAATTTGAAATAATGACGGGGCGGAAGAAACGCGGAGAAAATTTTCGAACCGTCCAGCGGAGGAATCGGCAACATGTTAAAAATAGCAAGCACTAAGTTAAGCTCCGCCAGCTGCTGAAGAATAAGAATTAAGACACTGGCGTACAC
>JAISVZ010000085.1 GCA_031271295.1 Clostridiales bacterium
ACTTGCTAAAGGGCGCTTATCTTGCAAGGATGCTGTAGTTACGCTTCCCAAGAATATTTGGCAATGTATAAATTCACGTAACCCTTTTGCTTCCTGCAAAGAACACACCCGATTATTTACGCACTTCTTTCGCTGCCTGCAAAGAACACGCTGAAGCCCTCTAAAACCCTTGCCGAATTTGGCGCAAAAGTGCGTGAAATTATTAGCGTCTAGTTCTCCGCAGCGTTCATCCAAATTGCTACTTACGGAAAATGAAAATGTCAGCTTATTACTCAAAGGTGCAGAAATAGTTAAAACAGCTTCTTCGGTGGGGGGTGTGAATAGTAACGATTGCGGTAACACCTTCGCCGGCCTGAAAAAAAATTTGTTGACACGCCAAATATATTTTGCTATTATTTCGTTAAAGATTTTGTGGAGATAAATTTAAATACTGAAATTTCCCCCAAAAATTTAAAGCGTTGATTGAGCAAAGGTTTACAGCGTATCTGTGTATTGCGCGTTAATTTTTTCAGAGAACCGCCGGTTGGTGCGAGGCGGCAAAATTGCGTAAACCGAATCCCTCATGAGCATTTCCCCCCAAATTTACCAAACGGCAAAAAGTAAGGGTAAACGTTTAGCCCCGTTATCGGCAAGGGTTTGTTGGAACCTGTGGAGTTTCCGTCCGTGAGGGCGGGAAGAATTAGAGTGGTACACGGTATCTCGTCTCTATAATTGGAGGCGAGTTTTTTATTTTACGCTCTTTTAATTTTACAAGAAAGGAGAAATGCGAAAATATGCAAAGATACGTTATGTCAATAATAGTGGATAACCTTGCGGGGGTACTGAGCCGTGTAAGCGGGCTTTTCGCAAGGCGCGGCTATAATATTGATTCGTTAAGCGTTGGCGAAACGGAGGATAAAACCGTTTCCAGAATTACAATAGCCGTAACCTGCGACGCCGACAGCTTCGACCAAATACGCAAGCAAGTTGAAAAATTGGTGGATGTTAAAGAAGTTTTTGAACTTTCGCCGAAGGAATCCGTTTACCGTGAGCTTGCGCTTATTAAAATAAAGGTGGATTCGAAAAACCGCGTGGAAATTGTGGGCATTGTGGATATTTTCCGCGCCAATATTATAGATGTTTCAACAACGTCTATAACGGTTGTGATAACCGGGGATGAAAGCAAAACGCAGGCGTTTATGCAAATTATGGAGCCTTACGGCATTTTGGAAATTGCGCGAACCGGCTTAACCGGGCTTAGGCGGGGGCTCGCCAGCGAATCTTTCGGGGAAAGATAAGCTGCCGCAAAAAAACAAAGCGAATCGTTTTGAGAAAGTAATGGCCAAGCCAATACAAAAATAAATGGAGGAATTAAAAATGGCAAAACTTTTTTATCAGCAGGACTGTAACTTGGAATTATTAAACGGCAAAACAATAGCCGTAATAGGCTACGGAAGCCAGGGGCACGCGCACGCGTTAAACTTAAAGGAATCCGGGGTTAACGTAATAATAGGCTTGTACGAAGGGTCTAAATCCTGGGCTTTGGCGGAAGAGGCCGGTTTTGAAGTTTATACAACTGAGAAAGCCGCCAAAAAAGCGGATATTATTATGCTTCTAATCAACGACGAAAAACAGGCGAAGCTTTATAAGGAAGAAATTGCTCCTAACTTAAAGCCCGGCAAATACTTGGCGTTTGCGCACGGCTTTAATATTCACTACGGGCAAATTATTCCGCCGGCGGATGTAAACGTGTTTATGATTGCGCCCAAAGGCCCCGGCCACACCGTAAGAAGCCAGTACCTTGAAGGCAGAGGCGTTCCGTGCCTTGTTGCAGTTTATCAGGATAAAACCGGGGATACGAAGGAAATTGCGCTTGCTTACGCGCTTGGCATTGGCGGGGCGCGCGCCGGAGTTTTGGAAACTACTTTTAAGGAAGAAACCGAAACGGATTTATTCGGCGAGCAGGCCGTTTTGTGCGGCGGCGTATCCGCTCTTATGAAGGCGGGCTTTGAAACGCTTGTTGAAGCGGGGTATCAGCCGGAGAGCGCGTATTTTGAATGTATGCACGAAATGAAACTTATTATAGATTTGGTTAATTCCGGCGGGCTTAGCTATATGCGCTATTCAATATCCGATACCGCCGAATACGGGGATTATGTAACAGGCCCGCGTATTGTAACGGAGGAAACCAAAAAGGAAATGAAAAGGGTACTTAAAGAAATACAAGACGGCACGTTCGCGCGTAACTGGATTTTGGAAAACCAGGCAAACCGTCCGGGATTTTCGGCAATGCGCAGGATAGAATCCGAGCATCAAATAGAGGTTGTAGGCAAAGAGCTTCGCAAAATGATGAGTTGGCTTAAATAAAATTTGCACGCGTGCAATTAACACAAGGCGGTAATTACAATGAAAAAAACGGTGACAATATTTGATTCAACTCTGCGCGACGGAGCGCAGGCGGAAGGGATATCCTTTTCCGTGGAGGATAAATTAAAAATCGTCAAAGAGCTGGACAATTTGGGCGTTTCCTATATAGAGGCGGGAAACCCAGGCAGTAACCCCAAGGATTTGGAGTTTTTTACGCGCGTAAGGCAGCTACGTTTAAACCATTCAAAAATAGCGGCGTTCGGCTCCACAAGGCGGCGCGACATTACGGCCGCGGAGGATAAAAACGTGGAGTCGCTGCTTACCGCCGATACGCAGGTTGTGGTTATATTCGGCAAAAGCTGGGATTTTCACGTTACGGATATTATAAAAACCACATTGGACGAAAACCTGCGCATGATTGAGGATACCGTGGCATACTTAAAATCGAAAAACCGCGAGGTAATTTTTGACGCGGAGCATTTTTTCGACGGCTATAAGGCAAACCCCGAATACGCGGTATCTACCTTGTTATCCGCGCAAAAAGCCGGTGCGGACAGCGTATGCCTGTGCGATACAAACGGCGGAGCGTTCCCGCAGGAAGTTTTCGAAATAACAAAGCTTGTAACTGAAAAGCTTTCCGTACCCGTTGGCATACACTGCCATAACGATTGCGGTATGGCGGTTGCCAACTCCGTTATGGCGGTTGCCGCCGGTGCGGTTTGCGTGCAGGGAACGCTTATTGGGTTTGGAGAAAGATGCGGCAACGCTAATTTATCAACAATAATCCCCAATTTGCAGTTAAAGCAAAATATAAACTGCCTGCCGGAAGGGAAAATTCAGCTTATAACCGGCAGCGCGAGGTTTGTAAGCGAGGTAGCAAATTTAGGCCTTAGCGACCGCGAGCCGTATGTTGGGCGCAGCGCGTTCGCGCACAAAGGCGGTATGCATGTGGACGGCGTTTCAAAATCCCCGGCAAGCTTCGAACATATAGACCCGGAGCTTGTGGGCAACGAACGCAAGGTTTTAACAAGCGAGGTATCCGGGCGTTCAACAATTTTATCGAAAATTAAGCGCATAAGCCCGCAAATTGAAAAGGATTCGCCGGAAACCGAAGAAATTATGAGCCGCCTTAAAGAATTGGAGCACGAAGGGTATCAGTTTGAAGCGGCTGAAAGCGCGTTCGAGCTTGTAATTAGAAAACATTTGGGCAAATACAAGCCGTTTTTCGAGCTTTTCGATTTCCGTGTGATAGGCGAATACCCAACCGCCGAACAGGGCGCAAGCGCAAGGGCGACAATAAAAATAATGGTGGACGGCAAAACGGAAATAACCGCCGCCGAAGGGGACGGGCCGGTTAACGCGCTGGATAAGGCGCTTAGAAAGGCTTTGGAGGTTTTCTACCCATCGCTTTCGGAGGTTCATTTAACGGATTATAAGGTGCGTGTATTGGACGAAAAATCCGCCACGGCGGCAAAGGTGCGCGTACTTATAGAATCGTCCGACGGGCGCGAAAGCTGGAGTACGGTTGGAGTTTCAACGGATATTATTCAGGCAAGCTGGATAGCCCTTGTGGACAGCATCGAGTATAAGCTGATAAAGGATATTGAGCATAAGTTTAAAGCGTATTTATGAAACTGCGGGAGGGTGCGGCGCACACACGCGCCGCCCGGAACACGGAAAGAGGAGTGGTAATTTTGGGAATGACAATGACACAAAAAATACTGGCGCGGCACTCTGACCTTGGCAGAGTAAAAGCCGGGCAGCTAATAGAGGCGAATGTTGATATGGCGCTTGGTAACGATATTACAGCGCCGGTGGCAATAAAGGAATTTGATAAAATTGGCGCGTCTTGCGTTTTCGATAAATCGAAAATCGCGCTTGTGCCGGATCATTTTACGCCTAATAAGGACATTAAATCCGCCGAGCACAGCAAAATGATGCGTGAGTTTGCGCAAAAGTACGAGGTTGAAAATTATTTCGAGGTTGGGCAAATGGGTATTGAGCACTGCCTTTTGCCGGAAAAAGGGCTTGCGCGGCCATACGATGTTGTTATCGGCGCGGATTCGCACACGTGCACTTACGGCGCGTTGGGTGCGTTTTCAACCGGCGTTGGCTCCACCGATTTGGCGTGCGCGTTTGCAACAGGCAAGGCGTGGTTTAAGGTTCCGCACGCTTTAAAATTTGTACTTACCGGCAAACCGGCAAAATGGATTGGCGGAAAAGATATAATTCTGCACATAATAGGCAAAATAGGCGTGGACGGCGCTCTGTACAAATCTATGGAATTTTTCGGCGACGGCATTTCCTACCTTTCAATGGACGACAGGTTTACAATTGCCAACATGGCAATTGAAGCGGGCGGCAAAAACGGCATCTTCCCGGTTGACAAAAAAACTTTGGAATACGCCGCAAAACACGCGCCGGGCTGGGTAATGCCCGCAGATTATGATTTTAACGCGGATATGGACGCCGAGTACGAGCAAACCTACACCATAAACTTAGCCGAATTAAAGCCATGCGTAGCTTTTCCGCATCTTCCGGAAAACGTTAAAAATGTGAGCGACGCGGGGAATATAAAAATAGACCAGGTTGTAATGGGTTCCTGCACAAACGGCAGAATTTCAGACCTTCGCATTGCGGCGGATATTATTCGCGGCAAAAAGGTTGCCAAAAACGTGCGCGTTATAGTTCTTCCGGGTACGCAGCAAATTTATTTGGACGCTTTAAAGGAAGGAATTATTGAGGATTTTGTTCAGGCGGGCGCGGTATTCTCAACGCCAACCTGCGGGCCGTGTTTAGGCGGGCATATGGGAATTTTGGCGGAGGGCGAACGCGCGGTATCAACCACAAACCGGAATTTCGTCGGCAGGATGGGGCATGTAAATTCCGAAGTTTATTTGGCCGGCCCCGCGGTTGCGGCGGCTTCGGCGATAACGGGAAAAATTTCGCATCCGGACGAGGTTTGCGGCAAGGAGGTTAAAAAATCATGAAGGCACAGGGCACGGTTTTTAAATACGGCAACAATGTGGATACGGACGTTATAATTCCCGCGCGTTACCTTAATTCATCCAAACCGGAAGATTTGGCGGCGCACTGCATGGAGGATATAGACGCGGATTTTGTGAAAAACGTAAAACCCGGCGATATTATCGTTGCGCATAGCAATTTCGGCTGCGGTTCGTCCAGGGAACACGCGCCAATCGCAATATTGGCGTCCGGCATAAGCTGCGTTATAGCCTCGTCTTACGCGAGAATATTTTACCGTAACTCCATAAATATAGGCATTCCTATTTTGGAATGCGCCGAGGCGTCGGAAAAAATTCAAAACGGCGACGAGGTTGCGGTGGATTTTAACACCGGCGTAATTACGAACAAAACCAAAAACGAAACATATCAGGCGCTGCCCTTTCCGGAATTTATTCAGGAAATTATAACGGCGGGCGGGCTTATCAACAAAATTAAAGCCGGAGGGAAAAAATGAGATACCATATTGCCGTTATTCCGGGCGACGGCATAGGCCCGGAAGTTATCGACGAAACAATAAAAGTTCTTACGAGAATAAGCGAAAAATTTTCAAGGGAATTTATTTTCAGCAAGGTTTCCGCCGGGGGCGCGGCAATTGATAAATACGGCGACCCTCTGCCAAAGGGTACTCTGGACGCGTGCAAAGCTTCCGAAGCGGTGCTTCTTGGCGCGGTTGGCGGCTGGAAGTGGGATAGCTTGCCGGGGGATAAACGCCCGGAGCGAGCTCTGTTGGGGCTTAGAAGCGGGCTGGAGCTTTTTTGCAACCTGCGCCCGGCAAAGCTCTACGAAGCTTTAAAGGACGCCTGCCCGCTTAGGAGCGAAGCAGCAGACGCAGGGATGGATATTATGGTTGTGCGCGAACTTACGGGCGGAATGTATTTTGGCGACAGGGGACGCAAGCAAACCGAAATGGGTGAAGCCGCGTGGGATACCGAAATGTATTCTTATGAAGAAGTGCGGCGTATCGCGGTACGGGCGTTTGATATCGCAAAGACGCGCCAAAAGAGGCTTGTTAATGTGGATAAGGCAAACGTGCTTGAATCCTCAAGGTTATGGCGGGCGGTTGTTTTAGATGTTGCAAAGAGTTATCCGGATATAGAGCTTTCGCACATGTATGTGGATAACGCCGCGATGCAGTTAATAAGGGACCCGAAGCAGTTCGATGTTCTGCTTACAACAAATATGTTCGGCGATATTTTATCCGACGAGGCAAGCCAGATAACGGGTTCTATAGGAATGCTTCCGTCCGCGAGCTTGGGCAAAGACGGGCTTGGAATGTATGAACCTATTCACGGCTCCGCGCCCGATATCGCCGGGAAGGATATCGCAAACCCTATTGCCACAATTTTATCCGCAGCTATGATGCTTGAATATTCGTTCGGGCTGAAGGAGGAGGCAAAAGCTGTGGAGGACGCGGTTATTAAGGCGCTGAATGACGGGTATAGGACAGGGGATATTTATTCGGACGGGATGAAGAAGGTTGGAACGAGGGAAATGGGTAGGATAATAACGGAGAATATTTAACGGCCACCCGCGCGGAAAATTGCCGCGAAGGCAGGCTTGCATCTAAGGAGGTACTAAAATGGAAATAAGAATAGAAAAGACTAAAAATCCGAGGCAAAGGCCGCCCGTTGGCGACAAATCC
>JAISVZ010000118.1 GCA_031271295.1 Clostridiales bacterium
GTCTTTGACAACTTTGAATTAACCGTACTCCTAAACTCCTGCCAAGCTGTAAAATTTCGGCGACTTTTGTCATAGCTTCTGCCGCTTTTTTCTTGTCTTCACCCTGTAAAGCAAGCATATTTGCCACATATTCGTCCCAAATTAAACTTATTGGGTATCTTTCTGATGAACCTGAAACCCGTGACTGAAAATGGGCATACACTTCGTAAAGTGCGTTTATTGTTTTATTGTAAAAATAGTAGCGCGGACACCCCTGTAAATATTTATAGCTGTCATCTCCTTTAAAATCTGCGAAGTATATTAATCCCCCTTTTTTTGCCAATTTCGCAAATATCTGCTGTTGTGCGAATGTTTTGCCCGACCCGGACATTCCCGATATAATCATATGCGAATTTGTCGTTGGCAAAGTTTCTGTAGTTATCGGGATTTTTAATTTTAAGCTGTTCCAAATATCCAAATTATACCCTAAAGTTAATAAATTGTTATTTTCTTTCATCATATATTAATATTCCTCATCATCTGTAATATCCCGAATATCAAGCGAATTTCCTGTTTCTTCCGCTTGTCTGCTTCTGTGATTTTCCGCGTAATCTTTATCTACAAATACTACATCAAATTCTAATAGATTTTTACTTTGTGTCACTTCATCAAGCCAAATTCGGGGCATAGCATAGTCACCGTATAATTTAGAACTCGCTTCCGCACCGTCTATCCGTCCATTTTCTAATGCTTGATTTATCTTTAACTGTATTGTGTTTTTTATTAATTCCGTATCAACCGCTTCCGAAATATCATTTATTATCATTATATAATGATACACTGCTGTACTCCCTATAAAACCCCAACGGACGGGCGAATCTAACCCTATCGGGAACTTTGGCTTTACCAAGTTTAACGCCGTAGTCAAATCACTTGATAATATGCGGAATAAATGTGTTCTGAACATTTTATAGTTGTACTCTAATTGAGATGTGGATAATTTGCTCTTTTCCTTTTCTGTAGGTTTTTGGAAGTAATTGGCGATAACGCACAGGACGAATATAAACCCTAAAGTCATGTACCAGTTGCCTTTTATTACGTTGGTTACCGTTTTAAACACATTCCATAATACCACAATAACCGCTCCTATAACTAAAATCTTAAATACCTTTTTAACTGTTGTGTCATCTTTTACGCCGTTGAATAATTCCCTTATTTTTTCTAATAATTCACTAAACATCTTTATTCCCCCCTTGAAAATTAATTTTCAAACATAAAAATCGCCCTGTATTCCTACAGAGCGAAAATTTTCTTTTTTTTCTTATTTTTTATTGTTCGGTAAACCGCCGTAATTGCGTGGTTTTTTTAATCTGCGTTTATGTTTAATACACATATGGTAACTATTCAGTAGGCTGCCTCAGGAGTCGCTCATAATTACCAGAAGCAATATTAACGAGAGTATTAAAGACGCTTTTGCCCTGCTTTACAGCAGTGCCAATAACCGAGGAAATTTTAGCGAAGCCTGTAACGCCGTCGTCGGAGCGGAAACACCCGGCAGATTTTTCTTTGATTTTAGTAATGCGAATGTCGCGTTCGGCTTGATTATTATCAAAAGGGACGTCGAAATCATTAACAAATCGGGTTATTTCATCTTGACGCCGGCAGAATCTTTTGAACAGATTGTATGATTTATGCTGTTTTCTTGAATTAGGGTCAAAAGGTACTTCTGATTTAGCGAGTTCGATTATTTCGGTGTATTCGCCGGCGAATTTACGGCTGTAATAACAAGATAGTTCAGTTTTGTCAGTTTCGATATATTTCTCTTTTACAGCTTTCATTTTGAGCAGTAAATCCTGCATTTTCGCAGCCCATGACTGGCTTGTGTAATCACAAACCCATTCAAGTTCACGCAGCAAATGAGCATTGCACAATGCGTGTATGCAATCCTGATATTTGTAATATGCTCCCATACAATCGTGTACGGCTGTTCCGGTATATCCGATGAGTACGCCGTTGTCGTCGATACCCTCTTTCCCTCGTTTTGGGTGGGCGGTCATATACGTCAGTTCCGGCGTTGACGCCGTATGAAGCCACCAATTCGCTCCGTTGTTGTTTATTCCGGTTTCATCCGAATTTATTACGGCTGATTTGCGTATTTCCGACTTGATTTCTTTCAAAATCGGCTCACTTTTCTTCGAGTAATCCTTATTTATATTCGCAATCGTTCCGACCGACAGTTTTATATCGAATACTTCCGAAAAGATTGTCTTGATTTTTCCCATACTCACGCAAGCATAGTTCGATATCAACGCCGAAAACGCCCGTAATCCTGAACCGTAACACGCCGAACGTGTTGCTTCATCCGGCATTTTTCCATCGTTAGCTCTTCCGCAGTTTGAGCATACTGTTCTCATTTGTTTGTGACGGATTATTTTTACTATTACTTCAAAATCTATCACGTTTCTTACATCTGCGCATACGCTGGCTAAGCCGTTCAGCTTCATTCCGCACTTTGAACATACTTCGGCTTTGTGTTCGATTATTTTATCTGCTTCGCTCTCTATCTTCAATCCGTGTCCTTCATGCCCAAACTGTCCGCCGCGCTTTTTTTCGCTTTTCTCCCGAAGCGATTTCGGCTTGTTATATCCATCTTTGCTCGGCGGTTTCGAGCTGTTTGTACTGTTTTGACTGAGTTGTGCTTCTAATTCTGATATTCGTTCACTCATCTTGTTGAACATTTCTATAAATAAATCTATTATTTGCTCTTTTTCGAGACTTTCAAGTTGTTTTCTATTCATGTCTTTATTATATCATACTTTCTCGCTTTTGTCAAGCTACTGAATAGTTACAAATTTTAATAAGAAAAATCATTTCATTCAACATGGCTGATTATGGTATTGTAATTAGAAATAAGCCTCATAATGTAGCCTTCTCACAATATGGAATTAATGCTTTAATGAAAAGTAACGGAGATATAAAAAAAGCGGGAAGGCTTGCAGCTTTTCAATTTTCCGATGATTTTCGCAGAGCCTCTCAAATAGAAAAAATAGGAGATAGTCAGCTAAATATAAAAACTTGGGAAATCCCAAGAAACGAATGCGAATTTATGAAAAATTATTCTGATTTTGATAAAATTAGTGCCTGGCATAAAGGCGGCGATTTTATATTCAGCAATGATGAATGCGG
>JAISVZ010000166.1 GCA_031271295.1 Clostridiales bacterium
CATAATGGATGTTACTAAACCTATTGTTTCATCTTTTAAATAGAAAGTAGTGACCTAACGGTTTTATGAACCTTGGTTTTACAGGGGGTTTGCCTGATTTACTCGAAAGTCGGGTTAAGAATGCCGTTGACAACCAAAAAAAATAAGCGTAACATAAAAGCGTAATTAAATTACGCTTCATATAATCGGTTTTGCGGAAAAATCGCCGCGCTATCGTCTACGCATCTTAAGGAGGGAAAGCTTATGCTTTTTGGAGAAAAACTTAAACAATTGCGAACGGAAAAAAAGTGGAACCAGGAGGAAACGGCCGTTAAGTTAGGAGTTTCCAAACGCACATACCAGCACTACGAAGCGGGCACAAAATACCCGCGCAATTCCGGAACATACCACAAAATAGGGGAAATATTCGGCGTAAACCCCGAATACCTTATTACACAGGAGGATCACCACATAATGTTCGCCATAGAAAAGGGCGGCGCTACAAGCAGGCGCGACGTTCAGGCTTTGGTAACGGAAATAGGCGCTCTGTTCGCGGGAGGCGAAATAACCGAGGACGATAAGGACAAGGTTTTGAAAGTTATAACCGATTTATATTGGCACGCAAAAGAAAAAAACAAAAAATACACGCGCAAAACCAAAGGTTTGGCTAAAAATGAATAGCGCGGGCAGGCAAAGGCACTGCGAAAAAAACGTTTAGAGCCGAAAACGGGAGGCGGAAAATGAACGACGATATTCTGAAAAAAGCGCGGCATCTTGTCAGCAAAAGCGAAACAACAAACCCCTTCCGCATTGCGGGCGATACCGGCGCGGAAGTTAAATTTTACGATTTGGGAAATTTAAAAGGAATGTACGCGTGTATTAAGCGCAACCGTTTTATTGTTATAAATAACCGGTTAGACGAATACACGCAAAGGGTTGTGTGCGCCCACGAACTTGGGCACGACCAATTGCACAGGGATTTGGCAAAGGATACATGGCTTCGGGAATTTATGATTTATAACATGAATAACCGCACGGAATACGAGGCAAACGTATTCGCCAGCGAAGTGCTGCTGCCAAGCGGCGAAATTCTTGAACTTGCAACCCAAGGGTTCGACATAGAACAAATTGCGCGGGAGATGTGTTCGGACGTTAACCTTGTAGCGTTAAAGCTTGCCGCGCTTTCTCAGCAGGGTTATAAACTGAGGCAATTTGAGAGCAGAAGCGATTTTTTACGGTAGTTTTCACGAAGTTTTGTTAACGGTTTACGGCGCGGCAAATTATGCGAAGTTTTCTTAACGATTAATGCGGTGATTTTTATGGAACGATACATTATCCATTCGGATTGCAACTGTTATTACGCGAGCGTTGAAATGCTGCGAAATCCGCGACTCAGGGATGTGCCTATGGCGGTTTGCGGCAGTAAAAAACAGCGGCACGGCATAGTTTTGGCCGCTAATTATCACGCGAAAAGGTACGGCATTAAAACGGCGATGTCGAGCGTTAACGCGCTTAAAATGTGTCCGGGTTTATATACCGTCCCGCCGCATTACGACGATTATTTGCAGTTTTCCGGGTTCGCGAGGTCTATTTATTCGCAATATTCCGACCGTATAGAGGCGTTTGGCTTGGACGAAAACTGGCTGGATTTAACAGGCTGCGTAACGTCTTTAAAGCAGGGCGCGGCGGTTATCCACGAAATTAGGGAACGGGTTAAACGCGAGCTTGGCATAACGGTTTCAATAGGTCTTTCGTTTAACAAGGTATTTGCGAAACTTGGAAGCGATTACAAAAAACCGGACGCGTGTACGGTTATCTCCAAGGAAAATTTCAAGGAAGTTGTATGGCCTCTTCCCGTTGGGGAACTGCTTTATGTGGGCAGGGCAACGGAGGAAAAGCTGAGGCGGCGCAATATCAAAACCATTGGCGATTTGGCGAATACAAACCCCGAAAGCCTGAAGGGTACGTTTGGAAAGGTAATAGAGGTTTTGCATTCGTTCGCGAACGGCAAGGATATGTCAATGGTTACGCCAACAGATTTTGAAGCGCCGGTTAAAAGCGTGGGTAACAGCTTTACCGCCCCAAGGGATTTGAAAACGGACGAGGATGTGCGGATAATGCTCTACAGCCTGTCGGAAAGTGTTGGCGCAAGGCTTGCGGAACTTCGAAAATACGCGTCAACCATCGAATTTTCCTATGTAAATTCCGATATGACAAGCCACGCGTCAAGGCAGAAAAAGTTAGAAATACCTACGAATATTTCGGGCGAAATTGCGGATACGGCGTTCGGTTTGTTTAAGCGGCACTACAGCCACTGGCCAAGCCCTTTGCGCAAGGTTGGCGTTACCGGTTCCGGGCTTTTAAGTATAAAAACGCCAAGGCAGTTAACCGTTTGGGAAAACGCAGAGCAGGTTAACAAAAAGGAAGATTTTGAGCGCACCGTAAATGCTTTGCGTGCGCGTTACGGAAATAATATTGTTCAAAGGGCGGTTATGCTTACCGATAGGCAGCTATCCGGGATGGACGCGAAACGCGACAATAAAATCCACCCGGTTGGCGTATTTTACGGAGGGATGAGCGAATCATGGGGAGTTTACCAAGCGGCGGCTACGCAATAAGAATACCGGTGGATATGTACCAAATTACGGACAAAACAGGCAGGGCAAAACCCGTAGCCTTTATTTGGGTGGACGAAAACGGCGCGGAGGCGCGAGTAAAAATTGAAAAAATAATTTCCTGCGTTCCGATGGCGGAGCAAAAAAGCGGCACGGTTGGGGACCGCTACGAGTGTCTGATAGGCGGGAAAATTGAATATATATATTATACAATCCTCGCTCCCCGTAAATGGTTTCGGTTTTTGGATGTTACGGAAGAGGAGTATAATGATTATTACAGGCTTCCGGAGTAAGTTGATGTTTTAAATAAAGAAAAAAAGGAGGAAATAAAATGACTAAAAAAATGAACGATTTAAAAAAACCGCGTAATGATAGCTTCGCCGAAATTTTTAAAACCGTTTATGTTATATGTAGCGCTATAATAGCGCTAAAATGCGCCTCTTAATTATAATGCCATCTTAATTCTGCGTATTACTTCAATTCTTTCCGCATAATTATTCGGTTCTCTTTTCTTGCCGCTTCCTTAAAACCAAACTTTTCATACAGCCGCGCGGGGCCGGAATGGTCCCAATATTCGCCGGTGTATTCAGTATTTACATATCCCTCAACGGCTTTATAATCTTGCAATTTTGCATCCGCAATTATACGTTCTAAAAGAGCGGACGCAATTCCGCGTTTGCGACAATCCGGCGCTATAGCGAAGCATACAATTGAAATTGTACTGCCGCAGGAAATATCGCGGGCAAAATCGGGGACGGCTTGATGATGGCTTACGGGATACCGCTTCATATCTCCGGCATTACACCAGCCTATTGGCGTATCACCGTCAAAAGCGAGGTAACCGAATATTTTCTCTTCGGCAAGCTGCGCTGCGGCATACCTGCGAAGAGTACCTTTGCAATCGTCGCCGAATTCGCTCACCATTTTGTCAATTTCTTCGGAAGTCATAACAGCGGCATTGCAATAACACGGACCCATAGGGTTGTTATCGGAAAACGCCCGGTTATCAAAAAAATCAAGAAACGCTTCGTTTAAGCCTGCGCAAAGCGGTTTAATTGTGATATTCATAAGTTTCCCTCCCGGTAATAAGCCGCCAATTAATTTTTCCTAATTATACCGCTGAGATTCGCGTTAATCAAGCTCTGCGCAAACTTTTTGAAAAGCTTTTAAAAGTATAAAAAAGATATTGATGCTTACAACTCCATCCTTTAAAAATCCCGTTAAATAATGTATAATAGTTGTAAAAATTAACCTGTGATCAAATAATTATCAACATTGTCCTTGTTTTTTTGTATATGTTGCTAATTCGAAGCGGGTAAAAAAAGGAGAATTATCTATGAAAAGAAACTTTGCATTAAAACGGTTTGCAAGATTGTTCATTGCCTTACTTGTAATGATGGGTACGCTTAGCAATACCGCGCAGGATGTTTACTCTGAAAGCGGGGAAGAAGGCTTAGTGATTGTTACAGCGACAGAAGAATTTGTGGACGGCGTAAATACGCCGGGACAAATCTTTAAAATAACGGCATCGGCGCTTAACAATACAGGCAAGACGCTTAGCAGTATAAATTTTGAAATTAAGTTTGAAAGCGCGGAAGCATTCAAAATAACCGATTCAATTAGTAGTGCGGGAAGCGAAAGCATTACAGCGGGCAGTTACAGAACATACGAATGGCAGATAATGGTTGATCAAGAAATTGATATATATCCTAAATTCCGCTCAAAATTAGCGCATACAAGCCGCCCCCAAGCTACTTATAATAGCTAAATCAGCAGAAAAAGCTTTGAGTATTTGTTTTTGTAATTTTGTCAAAGCCTTAATGAATC
>JAISVZ010000170.1 GCA_031271295.1 Clostridiales bacterium
GGCAATCTTATGTGCAAAATTTATGGCAAAAATGTTATTGTGTCTGAGCCATCCAAGAAAATGAAGGAAGTTGCTGAATTGTTGGGGTATATGGTACCTATGAAGTTGGGAGTTTAGGATTACTCACGCACTCCTTTCGCTGCCTGCAACCCCTTATGGAACAGCCACTCAAAGTGCGGGTAATACTTACGCCAAAGCCTCTGCAACCCTTGCCGGATAGCTACGCGAAGAACGGGTAAAGATAACGGCTTGCTATTTAGAATGATGACAAAAAAATGTCATCATTCCGAAAAAAGAAATTAGTCGCCTTATTACTCAAAGGCGTAAAAGCTTAATATGAGATAAAATATTTTGCGGTGTGAATTTCAAGGCATTTTCTGCGTGCCTTAGGTTACATTAGAATTGGATTAGTTTTACCAAATTCCATTGACTGCTTTTACTCAGGAGAATAACATATATGTATTGTGAAAGAGAGTGGCAACGCGGGAAAGTTTGCTACGCTGCCATTCCTGCAACCGGGGGCTGGCAACGCGGGGAAGTTTGCTACGCTGCTCGCCATTCATCTATGGGAGGCAAGTTTATGAAGAAATCAACAACTAAGGCTATTGCGCTGTGTGCGGCCGCCGTTACCGCTGCGGCTACGTTTTCGGGCTGTTCGCGCGTTGCCGAAACTGCGGCTGCGGAATCGCAAACGTCTGTTATACCGGTGGAGGTATCGGTAGTAAAACTGAGCGATATTAAAACGGAAATGATTTACGCCGGTCAGGTATCTGCCGCCGAGTCGGTTAACGTAATTAGCAGGCTAACTGGCAAGGTGCTTGAAACATATTTCGACGTGGGCGATGCCGTAAACCGGGGCGACATTTTATTAAGGCTCGACGAAAAGGACATTTTAGACCAGCTCCGCCAATTGGAGGCGCAAATTGCCCAAGCGGATTCCGGCATTAAAACCGCCGAAAATGCCGTAAATACGGTTACGGGCGGGCAGTTTCAGGCTCAGGTGCTTCAGCAGGAAACAAGCATAGAAAATTACGACAAGCAAATTTTAAACGCGCAAATTGTTTTGGATAACGCAAAAACCGCGATAGAAAACGCCGAAACCGCGATTGCAACCGCGCAAACGGGCGAGGAAAACGCGCAAAAAGCATACGATACAACACTTTCGCAGTTTGAAAACACAAAAATATTGCACGAAGCGGGGCTTGTTGCGCAAAACGATTTTGACAGGGCGGAGCTTGGCGTAACGCAGGCAATGGCGGCGCTAACTCAGGCGCAGTCGGGGCTTAAACAGGCGCGCAGCGGCTTAACGCAGGCGCAAAACGGGCTGAATCAGGCGCAAATTTCCTACGATACGCTCATTATGGCAAAGGAAAAAGCGGCGGAGGGTTTGGCGCTTACAACTCAAACCGTAGCTGCGGATAATACCCGTCAGGCGCAACTGGCGGTGGATTCCGCGAAGGCTTCCAAAGAAATTCTGCTGATTTCGCGGGAACTTGCGCAAAACACATTAAACGATACTTCCGTTACAAGCCCGATATCCGGAATAATATCGGCGCGTACGGCGAAGGAAAACGAATATGTAACAACTCAGGCGCCGGCGTATGTGGTTGTTAATATCGACAATGTTTACGCGGAGGTACGCGTTTCCGAAAATATTATAAACAGCATCAAACCGGGGGATGAGGCGGATATTTTCTTTGCCGCGAAAGGCGGCGAAGCGGTAGTTGGAACGGTTAAAACTGTTGCGCCCGCGGCGGATCAAACCGGTACATACCCGGTTAAAATTGAAATCACTAATCCCGATAAAACCTTAAAGCCGGGGATGTTTGCCGAAATCCGTTTTGTTAAGGAGCAAAAGCAAAACGCGGTAACTCTGCCGCGAAGCGCCGTGCTTTCTGATGAAACCGGAAATTATGTATTTAAGGAAGAGGATAATTACGCGGTAAAAACCCGTGTTGAAACGGGCATAGACAACGGAATGGAAATTGAAATAACATCCGGCGTAAACGAGGGCGACAGGGTAATAACCAAAGGGCATACATATGTTTCCGATAACGGAAGCGTAAATGTGGTTGCCGAAAATTAATCGCAGCGGGGGAAAAATTATGAGCTTATCCAAATTTGCGGTAAGAAGGCCGGTTACCGCCGCAATGCTTGTGCTTATTGCGGTAGCGGTGGGGATTTTGTCCGTTTTTAGCATAAACCTTGATATGATGCCGAATATGAACCTGCCAATCGCCGTAGTTTCAACATCCTATTCCGGAGCGGGGCCGGAGGAAGTGGAAAATTTAATTACGCGCCCGTTGGAGGGCGTTTTGGGCACGGTGCCGGGCGTTAGCGAAATTACCAGTATTTCAAGCTACGGTTCGTCGCTTGTTATGGTGCAGTTTGAGGACAATACGGATATAAATATCGCGGCGCTTGACATGCGCGAACGCGTGGACATGATAAAGGACTATTTGCCGGAAGGTTCCGCCTCGCCGATGGTTTTAAAAATTGATATAAACTCAATGGCTTCAATACAAATTGGCATAACATCCGCGTCCGAGGATTTGATCGAGCTTAAAAGGTTAGTTGAGGACCAAATAGTGGGGCGCTTTGAACGGCAGGACGGCGTTGCGCAGGTAAATTTAACAGGCGGGCGCGAACGCGAAATAAATATAGTATTAAATGAAGAAGCGCTTCGCGGGTACGGCATAAGCGAGGCAACAGTTTCGCAAATTTTAATGGCGGAGAACCGCACAACCCCCACCGGCGAGGTTAAGCAGGGCGATAAACGCCTTACCTTGCGTGTGGCGGGCGAATTTACAAGTGTTTCGGAAATAGGCGATATTCCGTTTGCCACGCCGCGCGGCGCGGTTGTGTTTTTGCGCGATTTTGCGCAGATTTCCGAGGTTTTAACCGAGCCTTCGTCTTTGGCGTATATAAACGGAATTCCCAGCGTACAGCTTAGCATTCAAAAGCAATCCACCGCGAACACGGTTAACGTTTCGGACGCGGTGCTTGCGGAGGTTGAGAGAATACGCGCGGATATGCCGGATATAGGCATTACGGTTTTATTAGACCCTGCGGATTATATTCGCCTTGCGCTTAATACCGTTGCCTCGTCGGCGGTTTTCGGCGGGCTTTTGGCTGTGGCGATTCTATATGTTTTTTTAAGGAATTTGCGCACAACGCTTATAGTGGCGGTTTCAATTCCCGTTTCAATTGTTTCAACCTTTGCGCTTATGTATTACGCGAACATTTCGCTTAACATGATGTCCTTAGGCGGGCTTGCGCTTGGCGTGGGAATGCTTGTGGATAACTCCATCGTTGTGCTGGAGAGTATTTACCGCAAAATTGAGGAAGGCGAGGGCAAGGTATCCGCCGCGATAGAGGGCGCGAGAGAGGTTGCGATGTCCGTTACCGCCTCAACGCTCACAACCGTTGCGGTTTTTCTGCCGATATCCTTCGCGGGCGGGCTTACCGCGCAAATTTTTAACCAGCTTTCCCTTACAATTTGCTTTTCGCTTGCCTCGTCTCTTGCGGTTTCGCTGACGTTTGTGCCTATGACCTCATCGCTTATTTTAAAACAGGAAATTGTGCAAAACGTTCATAAACGCACAAATATTTTTACAAAAATCTTGGATATTATGGGCACATTAATAAACGGCATGGAAAACGGCTACAAAAAGCTGCTTGCCTCGTGCTTAAAGCATAAATTTGTAACCGTTTTTGTAATACTTGCCTTTACCGGCGCAACATTTTTTTCGCTTAATTTTATAGGGCAGGAATTTATGCCGCAAACGGACGAGGGCGCAATTTCTATAGATATTGACATGCCAAGGGCAACGGTAATTGAGGAAACGCAAAAAACCGCGTTTGCGGCGGTGGATTTAATATCCGGCAACTATCCGGAAATTGTGGATATTTCCGTTAACGTTGGCGGCGGCGGCGGTATGGGTATGTTTTCAATTGGCGGCGGTTCGGCGGATTCCGCTTCGGTTACGATAAGCCTTACCGATAAAACCGAAAGGCAGCGCGGCGCGGCGGAAATTGCGGCGGATATTTCGCGGAAACTTGCGGATATCCCCGGCGCGGAAATAACCGTTGAGGCAGTTGGCCAGGCAATGGGGAATTTCGGCGGCGGCGGAATAGATATTAACATTTTCGGCGACGATTACGAAACTCTAAGCCAAATTGCAAACGACATGCGCGATATGCTAAGCGAAATTTCCGGCACGCGGGAGGCGCAAACGTCCATTCAGGAAACGTCGCCCCAGGCAACAATAAGAATAAACCGCGCCAAAGCTTCGCTTTACGGTATAAGCGCGTACAGCGTATCCGGCATTATTTCCACTGCGGTTTCCGGAACCGTGGCGACAACATTCAAGGAAGGCGCGGACGAATACGATATAAGAATACGGCAAAACCAAGATAATTTCGACTTTATAACGGATATTCAAAACATACTGATACCTTCTCCGCAGGGAGTCAACGTACCGCTGTACGAAATTGCGGAAGTTGAAATAACCGAAATGCCGGCAAGCATATCCCGCGAAAACCAAAGCAGATATGTTTCGGTTAGCGCAAGGCTTTCCGGTAGGGATTTGGCGTCGGTAATGGAGGAACTTGAAGCGAAGCTTGCCGGTTATTACATGCCGGAGGGCTATTCGTGGGAGGAAGCGGGAACCGCCGCGCAAATGACGGAAACCTTTTCGGATTTGGGGTTCGCGCTTATTTTGGCGGTTGCGCTTGTTTATATGATTATGGCGGCTCAGTTCGAATCGCTGATATACCCGTTTATTGTTATGTTTTCAATACCCATAGCGCTGACCGGCGGAATTTTCGGCTTGTTTGTAATGGGCGAGAGTTTATCCATTACCGGGTATTTGGGCTTTATTATGCTTGCGGGTGTTGTTGTAAATAACGCCATCGTACTTGTGGATTACACAAACCTTTTAATACGCGAGCGGGGCATGGGAATAATGGAAGCGCTGAGTACCGCAGGCCCGGTAAGAATGCGCCCGATTCTTATGACAACGCTTACAACGGTTTTGGCGCTTATTCCAATGCTCGTAACCCAAAGCACCGGCTCGGAGCTTATGCGCGGCCTTGCGGTTGTGGTGGTGTTCGGGCTTTCGCTTTCCACTTTGGTTACGCTGCTGTTTGTGCCGGTGGTTTATGTTATTGTTAATAATGTAAAGGAGTTTGCTGCGCGCGGGCGCAATAAGGCGTAAGGAGTTTGAATTTCGCGGCGTTAAATATTCGATATTCGCTAAAATAAAAAGGAGCTGCAAATTTTAACCTTCAAATTGGCAGCTCCTTTTTAATTGGAAATAATTCAGCAAACTCAAACAAAACGGATAATAATAGCGCTTAAGGCATATATTTATTAACAACTATTAAAGAATATTGAGGCAACACATAAAGCTATTTTGTGAGATTTTCTCAAATTTCTTGACAATATTGAAGGAGAGTATATAATGAGCAAAAAAAGAAATGGAGGTATGAATACTGTGTTAAAGGAATTTTCATTTTCGAATTGCTATTCCTATAAAGATGATGCCACTTTCTCCATGGAAGCCACTCGTGCGTTGAAAGACAATTTCGATTTTGTTTTTTCTTGCGGCAACGGCGAAGATGCTGTTTACCTGAACCCTGTCGCCGCAATTTACGGTTCTAACGGCGGCGGCAAAACAAATTTACTGCGTGCTTTAAATGACGCTGTATCGAATATCTATATTGGTCTCGGATTACGTAATACACCGTTTGCTCTTAATAAAAGCCACCAAAATATATTTTCACACAGGTTAGTTATTATCAAAGATAATAACGAATACGAATACAAATACAAGGCAAGCTCCCGTAAGGTTTATGAAGAATCTTTGTTTGAGCGTGATATAGTCAAAAAGGGTATAAAAAAAGCGGTGTTTGTTAGGGAAAACGAAACGATAACTGATAGTATGTTTAGTAAAGATAATTTGCAGCGCGGTTTTTTAGATGCTATTTCCAATAACAAAGGAATTCTTGTAATGAAAACATTTGGGGAGATTGGCTTTCCTCCTTTTAAGCCATTGTATGACTGGTGCGGTTCTGTTGTTTCTGATATGAATATATTAAATGAAATGGAAAGGCAAGAAAATTTAGATTCTTTTGCAGAACAAATACATAAAAGCAGTTTGAAAAAGGCTAATTTCAGTAAATTCATGCAATCTTTTGACAAGTCACTAGAAAAAGTAGTTATTGGATATGATAACAATGCATATTCAAACAATGAAAACAGTAAAAACGAACCCAAAGCCCACTTTTTTTTAGCGCATAACAATGATGAAGGTAAGCAAGTTGCATTTCCTATTGAATGGGAATCGAACGGAACACAAAAATTGATGGATCTTTACCCTTCTATCACAAAAGCTCTTGAAAATGGAACTCCTTTTGTGTGCGATGAATTGGATACATGCTTTCATCCGCTTGTGTTTAAAAAAATAGTATCCCTATTTAATGATCGTGAAATTAATAAAAAGGGCGCTCAACTTATTTTTACCGCACACGATACCGTTGTTATGAACAGAGAAAATCTGCGCAGGGACGAAATTCATTTAATAGATAAAACAGAGAAAGGTGCCTCTTTTGCTTATCGCCTATCAGACATTGTAGATAATGACGGGAAGAAAATCCGAATGGATGCACGTTATGACAGATTATATTTAGATGGAATGCTTGGTTCTTCGCCGGATGGATTTCGTGAAGCGGAAATATAAAAGGAGTGTCGGGTTATGGCTTTTTTTCTTAATAAACGAAAATTGAAAGCAGAGAAATGGTTGTTGGTTTTTGTCGGAGCAATTGAAGGTGACGCCAGCTTTCTTGATTCCTTTTTTGAACGAATTTCCGAGGTTACCCATTTGGATATTCCAATTTACGAGATTATGCATATTTCAAAAGATATTTCTAAAAAAATTCCGGCTACTTTTGAAAGTGCTGAAAACGAACCGGAAGAAATATTTGAAAAAGAGCTTTTAAGCCCCGCAATCAAAGTGAAAAATAAAATAGGCGCAACACAAGTCGCGTTTATTTTTTCTTTAAAAGCATTTGTAAGTGATGAAGCGTTTAAAGAAACTGTAAGAAATGGAATTTTTAATAATGATTGTTATTATGCAATATGTTCTAAAGGGAATTTGCTTAACGCGGATAGGCAGAAGGGATGTCACGAGCAGCGCGGTTGTGCATTGTGTAACGAGTTCGACGGCAAATGTGAAAATAGTGATTTACTACGGTTGATTTGGTTAATGTATGAAAAAAAAGATACGAAAGTTTTAGAAGTTTTCGAAAAGGTTAATGAAAAAGCAACTGACAAATCTTAATGGAAAAAAATACGCGGCAGACGTTTGCTTTCGGTTTATTTTCATTGTTACCGTCAAAAAAGGAAAAAAACAATTTTAAAGAAACACCCGAAGGGAATGAATTTTATGGACAAGAACTTTCGAATAGCGGGCAAGGTTAGTATTGCGGATTTGTTTTTTATAGCCGCCATTATAGCCGCGCTGTTTTTTTTGCGGGAATTCGCCGCTCCTCAAACGGTAAAAGCCGACGATTCGGTAAAAATAAATTACACGGTGGAGCTTTACCGCAAGGATAGGGATTATATCAATAACGTTGTGGTTGGGGAAAAACTTACCGATATTGAAAAAGGTTACGAAATAGGCACAATTGTTGATGTTTACGCCGAACCTTATTTAGAGGATTCCGCGGATTTTGAGGCAAAAACCTACAAACGTGCCGAGGTTGCGGGAATTTCAAATATCTATGTCGTTGTGGAGGCGAATGCCCAAATAAGCGCAAACGCAACGAATATCGGGCAATATCAGGTAATGGTTGGCAAGGAAGCGTTTGTGCAAAGCAAGAGTTTTGCTTCGGGCGCGTTTATCGTAGGTATAGAGAGGATGAATTAAGTGAAGGTTATAGATGAAAAGGGGCGGCTGTTCGGTTTATTAAACGTTTTGGATTTGCTTGTGCTGGTTCTTATAATCGGCGCGGCTGCAAGTTTTGCGTTTAGAGCATCGTCCGGGGAAGCTACGCCGATTTTAAACGCCGGCGAAAAGTTTTATGTAACCTTCCGCACGGAACGCGTTAGGGAATTTTCGGTTAAAGCGGTAAACGTGGGCGATACCATTTACGAACAGCACGCGGATGTTTTGGGCAAGGTAGTAAAAGTGTGGACGGAAGAGCCTCACGAAATAGTTGCGCTTAACGACGGCACGGCTGCATATTTCCCAATGGAGGGCAAGTACGACCTGTTTATTACAATAGAAGCCACAGGCGCGGTTAATTCCAACGGCTATTATGTAAACGGAAACAATCACCTATCGTCCGGCAAGGATGTAAGGCTTCAATCCAATATGGTGTATACCTCCGCGCGTGTTTTTTCCGTTTCGCGGGAAATGCCCGCGTAAAAATTAAGCAAAGGCTTGCCGGCGCGGAAGTTCGCCTCGCCGGAAGTTTTGCATCCAAGGCCGGCATTGCGGAAAAGCGCTGTTTTGCCGGTTTTGCGTCAAAAGGAGAATGCAATGAAAAAATTTCTATCATTATTTATATCAGTTTTAATTTTTGCGGTAATTTTAATTTTCCCGGTAGCGTCCGTGTACGCCGCGAACCCCACAATATACGAAACCGAGCAAACCCTTGCCGTAACGAAGGGGGTTACATACAAAAAAGTGCGTCAGGTAACGGAGGCGGGGCTTCGCGACGTTTATATTTTAACCGTTGATATTACGGATTCCAACATAACCTTAGGCCCTGCGGAATCCCAAAAGGAGTATTCGCTTAAGGAACCTTTAACCGAGCTTTTAATTGATAACAAAGCGATAGCCGGTGTAAACGGGGATTTTTTCGGTATGTCGGGCACTCATTCCCTTTCCTTTGGGCCGGTTGTTAAAAACGGCTCTCTCATTTCGTTTACCTCCGGCATAAACAGCGGCGGAGCGCACGAGAACGCGTCTTTTTTTATTTCCAAGGAAAACAACCCTTTTGTGGATTTTTTCAGCGCGAATATAGATTTTTTTAACGACGGCGCACTGAGTATGGACGTTTTTTCGCTGAATAAAGTAACCGATATGGTTAGGCCAATAGCCGTAAACACAAATTCTATGGCAAGTACCGCCGAAATAGATTCGCGTTTTAAAGACCTTTATAAAATTGTGGTGCAAAACGGAAAAATTACCTATATAACAACCAAAAACGAAACCGTGAGCGTTCCGCAGGATGGTTACCTTATTGTTATGAATTCCGAAACGGCAAACAACAACCTTTTTAAATATTCGGTTGGGCAAACGGCGGAGCTTAAAATTTACCCGTCGCTTGATTTGGATAAAATTAAAACCGCAATTGGCGGCGGAGGGCGCATTTTGCAAGAAGGCGCTCTTTCGAACGAGGGCAGCGTGGCAACAGGCCGCCACCCGCGAACGGCGGTTGGAATATCGCAGGATAAAACGAAAATAATACTGATGTCCGTGGACGGGCGCACCCATTCCGTAGGCGCAACCCATGAGGAAACGGCGGAGCTTTTGAAAAAATACGGCGCTTACAGCGCAATGCATTTAGACGGCGGCGGTTCCACAACAATGGCGGTTCAGCTTCCGGGGCAAACCAAGCCCTATGTGGTTAACCGAACTTCCGACGGCGGCGAACGCAGAATTATAAGCGGGCTGGGCGTATTTAACAACGCGCCTTTCGGCGAAATGTCCGGCCTTGTGGTATCGGCGGGGCAAAAGAATATAGTGTACCGTAAAACGGGCGTAACACTCGACGTTTACGGAACCGACGAATATTTGCGCCGTCTGCCGGTGGATAAAAACGAACTTGTAATTACCCCGGATGACCCTAACGGTTTTTTTGCCGGCAATTTGTATTACCCGCAGTCGTTGGGCGAAATTACGGTGCTTGCTACCTATAAGGATTTAATCAGCGAAATAAAGCTGCAATGCCGCGAACTAAAGGAAATCCGCCCAAACAGAATGAACATTATCGCTATGGAAGGCGATGAAATTCCGCTTTCGTTCGTGGGGATAGACCAACTCGGCGAGGAGAGCCTTATCAATTCCCCTATGACATTCAGCGTTGTGCCGCCCTCCGCCGGTGTTGTGGAAAACGGCGTTTTTAAACCTACGGATTCCGCGGACGGGTATATTCAATGCACCTTGGCGGATATATCGTGTTTCGTGCGCTTTCAAATAGGCGGCAGAATGAGTATGGTGGAATCGTTTGGCGGCGGCCGCGAAATTGCTTTTTCATCCTATCCGGATACGGTAACGGGCGGCGCGGGTTTTACTAAGGACCCTACCGCTCAGGAAAAACAAATTGCAAGGCTTAACTATAACATGCCCGAAAGCGACGCCACAAGCGCCGCATATTTGGATTTTACCGGCGGCGTTGGTATTGCGGGCGAACCTATGGCAATACGAGCGCGGGTTTTCGGCAACAACTCCGGGCTGTGGCTAAGAGGCAGAATTACCGACGCGGACGGCGCGGCGCAAAACATTGATTTTGCGGGCAGTGTGAACTGGGACGGCTGGAAAATAGTTAACGCGCTGATTCCGGAGGGCACCAAATTCCCAATTACGCTGGATCGCGTTTATTTGGTTACAACTCAAACAATGGAGAATATAGCCGGGGAAATTTATTTAGATACAATTGAAGCCGTATACCCCAGGGAGGCAATAAATATTTTACTGCCGTTCGCGGGCAAATTTCAGGATCCGTTGCAGGTAAAGCTTGCGGATACGGTAGCGGATACCGGTTATGATATTACCGTGGTTGGTAAAACTACCGTAGATTACGAGATTAAAGCTTCGGACGGCGGGGAAGCGAACGGCGGGGAGGCGGCTTCGGAAACTACGGATGCAAACGGCGGGGAAGCGGCTTCGGATGCCGCAGATGCGCCGGAAGCTAAACCACTGCCTTTAAACTATACCCAGCAGCAGGAAAAAATTATTGAAAATATTACGAAAAACGCAAAACGGGCGCTGTATTTGGGCGAAACCGAAATGCCCGCAGACATTGGGATAAACGTTTACAAGTGGAACGACAATTACGTTAGCCACTACGATGAAAACGTTACAATTATCCAAATGAGCGCGGGCAGCGGAAGTGTTGCGCAGAAAAACCCGTGGCAGTGGGGAAACCTTGTGGAGGATATTAATGCAAGCGGTAAGGGCAGCGTAATAATTATGCTTAACAAAAACCCGCTTAATTTTACGATGATTCAGGAACTCCAACTGTTTACGGATACTCTTGCCGAACTTAAAAAATCCGGTAAAAATATTTTTGTGGTATCGGCCGACGGCTCGGAAACCTCTTCCGTTTTAATGGGCGGAGTAAGGTATATAAACCTCGGCGGGCTTTGGAACATGAGCGGCGGCGTAAACGAAAACTTCCGGATTCTCCGTTTTAGGGTAAACGGAGCGGATATTCGCTTCGAACTCGAGAGAATAAACTAAAGGGGTACGGCTTAGTACTTAGCCGTAATCCAGTCGCTAACGATATCGTAAAAATGAACGGGCGTAACACCGCCGTTAACTATCAAATCCCTGATAGTTTCAACATCTCGCCTAATAACGGAAATATCGCTTAACTCAACAGTTTCAACCAAACCGGAACCGTCCGTTTTTGTAAGGCGCAAGCCGTAATAAGCTGTGCCCGTTAGTTCCCCATCGTACTCGTTTTCCAAGAGAAAACACTCAAAAATACCACTTACACCGGCAATTTGGAAAGATACATTTTCAGCCATAACAAATACCTCCGTAATATAAAATTTGTACCAATTATATTTTACGCGGAGGCTGATCGTCAATGAAACATTAATGAGAACGGCATTTAACGTGCTTATTGTGAATATATTACGAGCTTATAATTTGAAATATATGTAAAAATGGCGCGTTTCCAAGCGGTTTTAAATCTCGCGGAAAACGCGCTGTTTTTTACCCGGGTTTCGCGTCTCAAATTCAGGAAATAACCTCTTGCGTAAAATTAATAAACGGCGTTATAATTGGTTACATGAAAGGGAGGGTGATGAGTGAGTGTCAATCAAAACGGAAGATATTATTATGAAGAGCATGATGGAGCTTTTCAAGGGCGATGCCATTAAGTTCTTCGGAATAGACAAAAACATAGTATCGGTTGAGCGAACGGAGCTAACTCAAATAAAGGCAATGCAAAAAACCGACGATTGGATGCTTAAAGCGGAGGATGGTTCATATATCCACGTTGAGTTTCAAACTACACACAGCTTGGAGGATTTATCCCGGTTTATGTTAGC
>JAISVZ010000171.1 GCA_031271295.1 Clostridiales bacterium
GAAGGAAATTACAGCGGATTTCCCATTGAAAATGAAGAGGATTTTAAAATGTCTTTGGAGCGTCTTAAACCGCTTATCGGTTATGAATCTTTTGACGATGAATTTGAATATGCCGGAAATAACACATTTCAGCAGGTGTATAAGGGTGTACCCGTCTATCGCTCAGTAGTAAAAGTAAGAACTGATGAAAATATGTTACCGATAGAATTGAGTGTTAGCTATAAGAATAACATTTCTATTCCTACAACCGAACCGGGAATTACAATTGAACAAGCCTATGAATTCATAAATGAATATGATATTTATTATGCTGAAGAAGATATGCAATTATATATAATTGATATGGATATGGACGAAACATATTATAAACTCTCTTGGGTTGTGACAGTAAGTGAGAATTATCCTCATTTAGCTGGCGGTAAAGAATATCCGGGAGAAACAGTTTATTGTTTGGATGCAAGAAACGGGGATTTACTCAGAAGATACGAGATGGTTGTAGATGTAGATTTTTAGGTTTTGGAAATATGGTAATGCGTGGTATGTGGCAGAGTGGTTCTATTCGCAACTTGAGGAAATTAAAAAGGGGGATTCTTATGAAAAGAATAAGGTCATGGGTTTTGTATGCCGTTTTTATGGCGCTAATATTTTCGTCATGTACCGCAAAAAACTTTACAAATACCGGGAACGACGAAGCGGATACATTACGTGAAACATCGGTATATGAACCGGAGGAGGATGCGGGTGATGCGGGTGTTCTCAGCGAAGAATTGTATGTAGATGACAGTGAAACTGAAATTGTGCCAGAAATAGAAACGATAATTCAAACGGAAATTCAATCAGAGATAGAACCTGAACCAGAATTCGATTCCGAACACGATTCTAATACTGAACCCGAATCCGATTCTGAACCCGAATCAAAAACATCAAGAAAAGTTGATATTTATTACACTAAGGATAACCCTTATCCGGAAAGAGAACTGTTAACTTCCTTGCCGGAAAGAGGCTTATATCTCTACGCATATCCCATTGACGGAAAGACACGTATAGGTAATGATGGCGTATCATTATGGGATGATATTAATATTTATTTGGAAATTAAAGATAAATTAATTTGGCTGAAAACAGACTTCAAAGCAAGACCCGATTACTACTTATACTATCTCAGTCTTTTTCACGGGGATGAGTATTTACTGTTTGAAGACTATATTCATGGTGGTCATGGCGGCGGGGAAACTGAAATAACAATACTTGACGGAAAAACTTATTCTAAAATCCCAATTGAGAAATCGCCATATTTTAACCCTAATTCAAATCATGAAATATGTGATAACAATGTGATTATTGCTTTAGACGGCAACCACAAATTCGAAATTCCAATTGGCGAAATAAGCATGACTTACAAATTTGGCAACAGATTTAAATTTGATGATAACAGACTGATTGAGTATTTTTATTATCATATACCAGAGCTTGATTACAAAAAAGCGGAAATTGGCAATAGATTTCAAGTTTGCTTTAAAGTAGAATACACCTATAATGACGGAGAAATTTGTATAGATACGATAGAAATTGAAAATGACCCTGAGTATTACCCTGTTTTAACGAGCAATTTCACAAGCGGCGAGGAAAGCATTAAAAACACATATACAAAAAAATTTTACCCTTATGCCGAAGGTTTGCAAAATTACAGCTATAAACCTGTAGAAAAACCCGAAATAAACATTTCGCTTAAGCAATTAAACGATTACGATTTAAAATACCTGTATCGAACCGTCTACAAACTTGACACTACAATGCCTTTTCCCCTAAATAATAATAAAAATACGCCATATTCGCAGAACGAATCTCATTCCGGTTTTTATCTGCTGGAACGCTATCTCACTAAACTTCTTTACAACTATGAAGCTTCGATAAATAAAGAGGAAATAGACAGATGGAAAACCTTTTATACCATCCCTCAAATTGACGTAAACAGAATTTCGGACTTTCCTAATTTGTATACCTTTCTTCGTAATTTCAATATTCCGGAGAATACATTTAAAGACTATATGAAAAACAACCGCCGCTTAAGTGAAAAAACAGTACACGGCGTGTATGAGTACGAGCTTACCGACAACGATATTGATATATTGTGGAGTAAAGACGCGGAAAAAATCGCCGGAATTTTTGCGGATGAAGCTACAATTGTTAAGGGGCAAAAGTTCTATTCGCCGGAATGGATTTATTACCATACTGCTGAAGCTTATTACGCCGAAGGTATATCGCCGGATGAACTGATAAACAAATGGGAGAACTGTTACAGCCATTTATATTTTACAGATGAGGCGCTGAATGCCTTGGAAAAGAAAATTCACAGCTACTTAGCCGAATACGAGGCTTTTGAAAAAGACCCGAATAGCAGATTAAAAAATACGGCGCGTCAGCTATTGGCATCTATTCCCGAAAAAGGCGTGTCTATATATGCATATGCAATGGACGCAAAGACATCAATTAACAGCAATGCGGTGCGCGGAATTCCTAAAGAATTGGTGGGAGAAATCGATATATATTTAATTGCCGGGGACGAAATGGTTTGGCTTAGAGAGGGCTATAAAGCGAGGTATCAGTATCACCTGTTTTCCCGAAATCTTTTTAACTTAGATGAATATTTGCTGTTTGTTGACTATGTTCATGGCGGGATGAGCGGCGGAAACACATTAATGACAGTAATAAGCGGCAAGGAACATACACAAATTCCCATGAAACAATCATTTAATATTTATGAGCACAAATTGCGTGAAAAGGATGTATTAATTACTTTAGACGATTGGGAATTTGAGGTTCCGATTGACGAATTAAACGAAACATTTTTCGGCGGAAACTGGTTTGCGATTGAAAACGGAAAATTATTTGAATATTTTTACTATGTTGTACCCGATTTTGGTTATGTTGGACCGGAAGAGAGATATATGTACAGCGTATGTTTCAAAGCCGAATATGTTTTGCGCGGCGGAGAAATAACAATAGGTTCATTGGAAATAATGGATGAGCCAAAGTATTATCCTACTTTTGACAGTGAGGCAGTAGAAAATGAACAAGCATCTCCCCATGATTTTATGGGAGTTATGCCTGAATGAAGTGAATAAACATGGTTTTGTTATGTCATGCTATGCCCCAAGGTAAGCCAAGCCAAGCTATTGTAACAAGAAAGGACTGTTATAAAAAATGATGCGTAAAGATATCGTTATCCTTATGTCATTTGTAATTTTATTTATTATAGGATTTTATTTTATTGCAAATTCCGGCAATGCCAATGACACAAAATTGCCTGAAGAAATTGAAATTTACGATTTTGTGGCAGAACCATATTTTGAAATTGACGGGCGCAGTATAACATTTGAGGACATACCGGAAAACATTGCGGAAATGGCAGTTGCATATGAATTTCTATATACGATAACAGGTGAAACAGATAAAAAAGCACATATTCTTGCAGATTCGGAAACTCATCGTTTAATCTTAAACAACGAGAAAAAACAGATTGAGGAAGAGTTATTCATGCAAAAATTTATTATTCATAAATCTACTGTGTTAACCGAGGATCAATACGGCCGAGAATATGCGCCTGAGTTGGGTACATATACAAATTCGCTCATTTATGACGGTTGGCGCGAATGCGTAGAAAAATTTGGCTTAACCGAGTTTGAAATTATAAATGCTGAATTTTCGCAATGTTATTCGCCCAAAGCACTTGAGCGTTCCCCTCAACATGGCAACGGGTTTCACCGAAGAAGTTTTATTGTAGGAAAAAATGCAAAAGATGACGCATATAAAATTTACGATTTTGGTTTAATGTAATTGAATATGGGATGATTTAACGGAAATAGGGAAAAGGGTGATTCCAAAAGACCGTGGGCGCATATCGAAACGGGAGGTTCGGCATGGTCAGGGGATGAAATCAGCGAATACGGTTACGGGGTATCCGTTTATTTGTTTCAGCCTATTGACGGAGTTAACACACAAAACTAATATATAGAAAAAACGCTATCTGCGGGGCGTACTTAATTTTATAGTAAGGTGCGATGGAGGTGCAAAATGAGGTTTATTTTGCCAAGTTTGGAATACGAGCAAAAGGCGAAGGATTTTATACGGGAGTTTTACGAATATTCGTCGGAAATTAACGGCACGGGTGGGCTGGACAGGTTTCTGCGTGAGGAAACTTACGCGCTGTGGCTTGAAAAGGTAAGAAGCGATTTGGATATAGCCAATACGCTGCCGGGTAAGGCAGCCGCGTATACATACTTTTATCTGCGCGAGGATGATATGAAAATTATCGG
>JAISVZ010000044.1 GCA_031271295.1 Clostridiales bacterium
ATATTTTTGAGCGCACCGCAAAAATAGAACTCTTTACTAACTTGGTGCGCTCAAAAATGTTCTGAAGCGTCAGGTGGCACATTGCTGGGCGATATAATTTGCGCCGAAGCCCTCCTGTAACCCCTTATAGAACAGCCGCAGAAATCGCGGGTAATATTTACGCCAAAGCCTCTGTACCCTTGCCGGATAGCTACGCGAAGAACGGGTAAAGATAACGGCTTGCCATTTAGAATGATGACAAAAAATGTCATCATTCCGGAAAAAGAATAGCGCCGCCTTATTATTCTAAGGCGAAAAAACATTACTAAAAAAAATGTAAGCTCAGGAAAGACTACGTTTTAATAAAGGAAGGCGAATACAATGAAAAAAGCAAAACACCTAAGCCAATTCATTATCAGATGTTTGCTGTGGGTTTTAGCGCTCATTTATATATTTCCGCTTTTGCTTATTTTCACAAATTCGTTTATGCCCGAAGCGGAAATTGAAAGGCACTACAAAGACGAAGCGCCGGTATACGCCGCGCAGCCGGGAAGTATCCACTACGCCGAGTATTCTCTGATTCCGGATAGGGTTACGCTTGAGCAGTACTATTCGCTGCTTTTCAAGTCGCCCGTATATTTGGATTACTTTTTAAACTCGGTGAAAATAACCGCGCCGATTGTAATTTTGCAGCTTCTATTCGGCACAATTTCGGGCTACGCGTTTTCGTTCGGGCGTTTCAGGTTTAAGGAAGTTCTGTTTGCGCTTTATATTGTGGTAATGCTTTTGCCGTTTCAGGCAACAAGTGTCGCTAACTTTATAATAGCGCAAAAGCTTAATATTTCGGATAGTTATTTGGCAATTATTCTGCCTGCGGCTTTTAGCCCGTTTCCGGTTTTTATAATGCGCCAAAGTATGAAAGGAGTACATCCCGACATTATAAACGCCGCGAAAATGGACGGCGCGGGCGAGGTTCAAATACTTTTGAAAATTCTTGTGCCGCTTGCCAAAGGCGGGATAATTTCGCTGTTTCTTTTAAGCTTTTGCGAATGCTGGTCAATTGTGGAGCAGGCCGTTGTGTTTATACGTGACGCCGGGAAGGAACCGTTAAGCCTATTTTTATCCGATATCGGAGCGGATAACATGGGGCTTATATTCGCCGCCTCCGTATTTTATATGCTTCCGGCGGTTTGGCTGTTTGTGTACGGGCAGGAGTATTTTGAACGCGGACTAAAGCTTTCGGTAATAAATTAAGGTTAAAATCTGCGGAAAATGGTTACGTTTTTCAAAATTGCGGTTAAATTTTTATAAGGAGTAGGTTTTATGTTAACAAGCGGAATGAAAAAACAGCTTATTATTTATATCGCGGTTATGTGCGCGTTAATATTTTTTTCAAAAACCATATACAATTATTCCTTGCCGAAGGTTGCCGTAAGCGAGGTTAAAAGCGGCGCTCTTACAAAAAATTTCGAAAACTTCGGGCAGCTTAATTTCATAAAAACCTACGACATTTTTACCGACATTTCCGGAAAGGTAATTTCCGTTTACGCCGAAGAGGGCGCGGCTGTTGCGCCGTTTTCGGATATTGCGCTTATTGAATACCGCGCGGAAGAGGCGGATATACAAAGAGCGCAGGCGGCTGTTGAAAAACTGAAATTGGCTTTGGCGCAGGCGGAAGAAGAGAAGGCGGAAATTGAAAAAAGCATAGAGGATATCAAAAACACGCCGGACATAGACCTTACGGTGACGGATTTGGAAATTGCCGCGCTTGAAACGGAAGTATCCAATAAAAAAGCGGAAGAGGAAAAGCAGCTTTTATTGTATGATGAGGGGATAATTGCGCAGGGCGAATACATAAGCGCGGTAAACGCCGTTACGGAAGCGGAAAACCGGCTTTTAATAAGGTACGCTCAAAGGGAAGAGGCGATAAAAAACCACATTTCGGGAATAGAGAGTCAAATTGCCGCAAAGGAAAGCGCCCTTGCGGACGCCGCAAGCAGCATAAATCAGATGGCTTTTGAGATAAATGCGGCAAATGCGGAGCTTGGTAATATGCGTGAGGTAAAATCCCAAACGGTTAAAACCAAGGACAGCGACGGAATTTTAATTGAAACGTTTATTCAGGAAGGGGAACTAACATCCCGCGGAAGCAAAGCCGCGCAAATTGGTTTGGTTGGCGACGGTTTTATTGTTGAAATTACCGAAAGCAAGGAAAGCGCCGGGTTTATAAACATTAAAGACATAGCTTCATTTAACGTAAACGGCGTATCTGTAGACGCGGCGGTATTTAAAATTGAACCCGACGGGGAAAACTTAAAACTAAGCTTTAAGATAAACCCGGAAAACTTTCGCGGTTTTGAGTACGGCGCGGTAACGCTTACCAAAACAACGCCGGAATACGAAATGCTTGTGCCGAACGAGGCGGTTTTAAGAGACGCGTTCGGCTCTAACGTATGGGTTTTAAAGCAGAGAAGAGGCTTGCTTGGAACCGAGTATTACGCGGAAAAGGTAAAGGTTTTTACCGCCGATTTCGACGAAAGCTTTACCGCGGTAGAAAGAGGGCTAAGTGCTTGGGATATTGTTATTTTAAACCCCGGCGCGGAGCTTGAAAATAAAAGCCGGGTTTTACCGGAATAGCTGGCGCTCCTTTTTTGTTAATCTTTACATGAAGAATGCCGAAACATAATCTGAAGGAGTAAATTTTTTAAGGGGATGATTATATGAAAGTTATTCCGTTTAGCAGAGAACTGAATTTTAAACCTTACAGCGGGATAGTAAAAGAAGCGGGCTCTTTGGCCGCAAGTGCGCAGAGTGAACAAAGCGTAAATTCCGAGCAGTTGCCTGAACTCGATACCGCAGAAATATCGGACGCGGCAAAATATAAGTTTGAAAACGTTCAGAAGCTTGATTTAAAGCTTGATTCCCAAATTAAACTTTCGCCGCCAACAGCTCGCAGAATTCAGATGGAAATTGAGTTAATGCAGGAAATGAAAAGGGCGGGGTTTACTTCAATTGAAGAAAAAGCCGATGATATCAGCAATTTTGAAAAACTGGCGCTATCTTACGATTCTGTGCGCAAACGCCTGAACGAAAACTCCGAACAGTCCAATAAACATGGCAAATTTTTGGACGACGCGTTTGAAGCTGTTCTTACGAGTATGCAAGCAAGCGACGGTTTCAAGCTAAGTAAAAGCATTAACGGCTACACCTCAAACGCAGTAAAACTTTACGAGTTAGACCCGTACGTTGAAAGCGCGAAAAACCACGCCAAAATTTTTTCGGACACATTTTTAAAAGAGTACAAGAAAAACGGCATTGACGCACTTGATACCGCCCTTGCCAAGCTAAACGATATGCCGGAGGGTAATTCAGTTTTCGATATGAGTTATAAGGATTTTAAGCATTTGTTTGAAAACAGGCAGGTGCAATACTTGACGAATCTGCAAAACTGATGTGCGCAAAGATTTACAAGCCAATAACTCTTAGAATAAGTTAACACGAACCGCCGCGACTGCAAAAAACAGTTGCGGCGGTTTTTTTTGCTCAACCGGCGGCAGGGAGAAAAATATCAATCCTTTTTGCCCAATTCGTCAAACCCATGCTGCATGTATTTGCCTACAATATTTCACGTAATTCTCACGTAATTTTCACATATGCGCAATCACCATTGATATTTGGAAAATTTGATGCTATAGTGTTGAGGATTCAGGAGCAGGCAGAACCGCAACTTGTGCAGACGAAGCCCAACAAAAGTAGCGCGGAAGGAGGGTACTTATGAAAATTGGAAGCGAAAGTGAAAAGTTAGAGTTTAAGAAAACTACCGCCGAACTTAAAGAAGGCGTAATATCAACGGTTGCAATGTTAAATAAGCACGGCAGCGGCGAGCTGTTTTTCGGCATTCGAAATGACGGCACGGTTTTAGGCCAGATGGTGACGGATAAGACATTACGGGATATTAGCCAAGCGGTTGCCAACCATATACAGCCGCAATTGTTTCCCAAAATAGAGTTGGTATATCTCGACGATAAGCAATGCGTCCGCGTAGAAGCTACAGGAGATGATGCGCCGTATTATGCTTTCGGACGGGCTTATATTCGCGTTGCTGACGAGGATAAGGTTATGTCGCCTGCGGAGCTTGAGGAATACATCCTTCGTAAAAACGCGCGCGTGATTACATGGGACAGCGGTATATCCGACAAATCCGCCGGTGATATTGACGAGGCGGCGCTTAAAGATTATCATGAGCGAGCTAATTTAGCAGGGAGAATTAACTTTCCGTACACAACCAAAGAAGACGCATTAACTCGGTTAGGCATGTTAAAAAACGGCGCGTTAACGAATGCTGCGGCTGTGTTCTTTGTAGGAGCACCTTTGCTTGAAATACAGATGGCGATTTTCGCCACAACCGAGCGCCTCACATTTAACGATATACGGCGCGAAGCCGGTAATGTTCAGCAACTTGCCGCTGCCGCCGAAAAATACATCCGCAACAACATCAGATGGCGGGTTGTGCTTGACGGTTCACTGCAACGCAAAGAAATCCCGGAAATTCCGATGGATGCCGTGCGTGAGGCAATAATCAATTCATTTTGCCATAAGGACTATAAATCGTCGCAGAATAACACAGTCAGCATTTACAGCAACCGTGTGGAAATATATAACTCCGGCACGTTTCCCGAAGGCTTAACTCCGGAAGATTTTATTGAAGGCAGTGAGGCTTCTGTAAAGCGAAATCCCTTATTGGCTCAGTTGATGTACTATGTAAAGGACATAGAGAGCTTCGGTACAGGGTTAAAGCGCATTACAAGCGCCTGTGAGAGCGCGGGAGTTGAGGTGGAATTCAAGCTTCTTAAGTTGGGCTTTGCGGTAGTATTTTACCGCCCTGATATTTTTCCCTCGAACGATTGTGATAATGGTGATGGCAGCATCACCAATAACATCACCAATAACATCACCAATAGCATCACCATAAATGAATCGCAAAAGGCGATATTGGCTCAAATGTCAAAAGACAATACAATTACTGTAAAAAAATTAGCGGAGATTTTGGGGATTGCCGAACGCAATGTTAAGACACATATCAAGGTACTTAAGCAGGCGGCCTTGATCGAACGCAAGGGTTCGCCCAAAGGCGGATATTGGGTTGTAAAATGAACGAATAATAATTGTTGCGCGCTAACCAAATACTACACAAAAGGTTGATAAAACTATGGCTGCAAAGGACCGCAAAAACATAATAAACCAGGACATTAACGACACGCTGGAAAAAAACTTCATGCCCTACGCCATGAGCGTAATAGTATCGCGCGCGATACCGGAAATGGACGGCTTTAAACCCTCGCACCGCAAACTTTTATACACGATGTACAAAATGGGGCTTTTAACCGGGCGCAGAGTAAAATCCGCGGATATCGTGGGGCAAACCATGACATTAAACCCGCACGGCGACGGCGCGATATACGAAACCTTGGTGCGCTTAACGCGCGGCAACGCGGCGCTTAACCACCCGTTTATAGATTCGAAGGGTAACTTCGGCAAGCAGTATTCGCGGGATATGGCGTATGCCGCGTCCCGTTACACGGAAGCGAAGTTAGACGATATTTGCGCGGAAATTTTTAAGGATATTGAAAAAAACACGGTGGATTTTATTGAAAACTACAACGCTACCACAACCGAGCCGGTTTTGTTTCCAACCACATTCCCCAACCTTTTGGTTACGGTAAACCAGGGAATAGCCGTTGGTATGGCAAGCTCCGTTCCAAGCTTTAACTTGGCGGAGGTGTGCAGCCTTACCGCCGCGTATATCAAAGGCAACAACGTTGACGTTTCCAAATACCTTACCGGGCCGGATTTTTCAACCGGGGGCCAGCTTTTATATAGTGAAAAGGACATGCAGGCGATTTACGAAACCGGCAGAGGCAGTGTAAAACTGCGCGCAAAATACCGGTACGACAAGAAGAATTCGCTTATAGAAATTTACGAAATACCGTACACCACAACAATAGAGGCGATAATAGACAAAATTGCGGCGCTTGTTAAAGCCGGAAAACTGCGCGAAATTAACGATGTGCGCGATGAAACGGATTTAAAGGGGCTTAAAATAACGATAGACATTAAGCGAAGCGCCAACCCGGAGCATTTGATGCACCGTCTTTTCCAAATGACAACCCTTTCCGATTCTTTTAGCTGCAATTTTAACTTTTTGGTGGACGGCAAACCCCGCACAATGGGGATAAAGGAAATTTTGGAGGAATGGCTGTTATTCAGAATAGGCACACTTTCGCGCTCGGTTCGCTACGACCTTAAAAAGAAGCAAGACCGCCTGCATCTTATGGAAGGTTTGTCTAAAATCCTGCTTGATATAGATAAGGCTATAAAAATAATACGCGGCACGGAGGAAGATTCGCAGGTTGTTCCAAACCTTATGAAAGGGTTTGATATTGACGAGCTTCAGGCGGATTTTATCGCCGAAATAAAGCTGCGGAATTTGAATAAGCAGTACATTTTAAAGCAAGTTGGCGACCGGGACGCTCTGAAGGATGAAATTGCCGAACTTGCCGCAACACTGGACGACCCGGAGCGCGTTAACAACATTATAATAAAGCAGCTTAAAGAAATTGCCAAAAAATACGGCAAACCCCGCATGACGGAAATTATAACCGAAACCGAAGCGCCGGAAATCCCGCACGAGGTTTTTATAGACGATTACCCAATAAAGCTGTTTTTAACCGACCACAATTTTTTCAAAAAAATATCGCACGCCTCGCTTCGCGCCTCGTCCGAGCAGTATCTTAAGGACGACGATATTATTATTCAAGAATGCGACGGCACAAATAAATCGGACGTAATATTCTTTTCCGATAAGTTTAACGCGTACAAAGCAAAGGCGCACGAACTGCCGGACTGCAAAGCCTCAAGCCTTGGCGAATTTACCGCCAACATGCTAAAGCTTCCGGAAGATGAGCGTATCGTTTTTATGGCGGTAACAACGGACTATTCCGGAAGCCTAATTATGGTGTTTGAAAACGGCAAAGCCGCCAAGGTTGCGCTTAACAGCTACAGCACAAAAACGAACCGCAAAAAACTCATTAATGCGTATTCGGATAAATCGCCGCTTATTTTCGCGGAGATTATAACCGAGGATACGGATATTGTTATGGTGCGCGGCGGCGATAAGGCGGCGCTTATAAACACTTCGCTTTTAGAAGCCAAGGCAACAAAAAACACATCGGGTTTGCAGCTTTTCGAAATGACGAAAAAAAGCAAAATTACACAGGCAAAGCTTGCCGAAAAATTTAAAAGCGCGGATATTGAGTATTACAGAGTGCAAAAATTACCGTCATCCGGGCATTATATTACCGACGAGGATAAAATTGAAAACAACTTTGGAAATGTGCAGCTAAAACTTTAGTCAAACTTTTTGAAAATTTCACCAATACTTGACAAACCCGCCGCCGTTTAATATGCTAACTGCGAAGTTAGTAACCGGAGGGTTAGCAAATGTTTGTTGGCAGAAAACAAGAACTCACAAGCCTTAATAAAAGTTATAACCGGGTTTCTTTTCAGTTTCCGGTTATATACGGGCGTCGGCGCGTAGGGAAAACTACGCTTATAAACGAGTTTTGCAAAGGGCGTAAAACGGTTTATTTTGTTGCCCTGCAATCCACCGCTAAGGAAAACCTTGAAATTCTATCCGCTCAAATTTTGGCGGCGCTTGCGCCCGGTGCGCCGCAAAACCCGTTCGGGTCATTTCGAGAAGCCGTGGAATATGTGTTTGAAACGGCGAAAACCGAGCGCATTATTTTTGCTATTGACGAATACCCTTATTTGGCAAGCAGCGATAAATCGGTATCTTCGGTTTTGCAGGCGGCTATCGACAGGTATCAGAGCGAAAGCAAACTGTTTTTAATTTTATGCGGTTCAAGTATGTCGTTTATGGAAAAGCAGGTTTTAGGGTACAAGAGTCCTCTTTACGGGCGAAGAACCGCGCAGTACAAACTGCTGCCGTTCGACTATTTGGACAGCGCCGAAATGCTCCCCTCATTTTCTAACGAGGAAAAAATTATTTTATACGGTGTTACCGGCGGAATACCGGAATATCTATCCAGAATAGACGGCGAACTATCGCTTAAGGAAAATATACGCGGTCTTTTTTTTGATACGTCCGGGCGGCTGTTTGAGGAGCCGTCTAACTTAATTAAGCAGGAACTGAAAATGCCGGAAACCTATAACGCAATTATTACAGCCATTGCGGGCGGGGGCAGCAAGCTTAACGAAATTGCAACAAAGGCGGGTATAGAAACAAGCCAATGCTCTAAAATGCTTTCAACCCTGTTAAGCCTTGGGCTTGTTCGCAAACAGTATCCAATTACCGAGGCAAAATCCAAAAAATCTGTATATGCGTTAAACGATTGGATGTTTATATTCTGGTACCGCTTTGTGCTTCCGGAAATCAGCCGGATTACCGCAGGGCTGGGCGGCGACGTTTGCGAAGAGGTATTTAAAGAACAGTTAAACAGCCACACCGGGCGAGCCTTTGAGGAATGCGCCAAGCAATATATGTGGCGGGCGTTAAAGAGCAAAACTATGCCGTTTAGTTTTAAGGCAATCGGCGGATGGTGGGGAAATAACGCTAAGGAGCGCCGCGAAGAAGAAATAGATTTAATTGCGTTTTCAGGCAAAAGCGCGTTATTTGGTGAATGCAAGTGGCGAAACGCTCCTGTCGGCTGTGATGTGTTGGATAATTTAGTTCGAAAATCCGCTTTGCTGCAAAATTTTACAAATGCGCAGTATATACTTTTTTCCAAATCCGGGTTTACCGATGAGCTTAGAAGCAGAGCGTCAGCGGGAGATGTAATCCTTGTTGATGTTCAGAGCATGTTTCGGTTATAGACGCGCACACGGCTATATCAATAAAACCATATCGATAAAATTTCAGGTAAATGTCTGCGTAAGCGTATAAAAGCCGGACGTAAGGTAATTGTAACTTTTCCTTGCGTCCGGCTTAATTATTATCAAAACGCCAAAAGCTTTTCCGCCTCAATCATATTATCCGCTACCGCAACCCCGAACGGGCAGCGGCTTTCGCAGCTTCCGCATGAAGTGCATTCGTCTCCCCTGTGCGCCAAACTTTTATAGTGGCTCTTTACCGACGGAGGCACGCTGCCTTTATCAAGCCGGGCGATATCCAAGTATTTGTTTACCGCCGCTATGTCAATTTGCGCGGGGCAGGGCTGGCAATGGCTGCAATATACGCAGTTGCCCTTAAAGTCGTTACGCATTTTGCTTATGATTTCGGAATAATCCTTTTCCTCTTCTGTGGCGGAAAAATAATTCATAGCCTCGGCAACTTCCGCCGCCGTTTTAAAGCCGCCCATAACGCTTGATACCGCGGGGCGTGAAAGTGCGTAATGCAAGCACTGCGCTATTGTCATCGGTTTTTCAAACGGAGTATGCTCCGCAGATAAAAGTTTGCCCGCGCCGAACGCTTTCATTACCGTTATTCCTATTTGCTTTTGAGTGCAAAGCTTGTAAATTTGAGCGCGTTTAGGGTCTATTCCGCGGAAAAGCTCCGTGCCGAACCCTTTTTCAAAATGGTCGAACACGTAGGCGTTTGGGGGAAGCATATCAAACGCCGGGTTAATGCTAAAGAGCATCAATTCCGCAACGCCCGTTTCAATTACCTTTGCGGCTGTCTCCGGGTTGTGCGAGCTAAAGCCTATATGGCGTATATCGCCCTGCTTTTTTAACCTTTCCACATATGTAATAAATTCCGTATCGAATACGTTTTTATAATCCTCGTCCGAATCTATGAAAAACAGCATACCAAAATCTATATAGCCGCCGAAAATCCGAAGTTCGTCCTCGAAGAAACGCTTAACCGTTGGCATATCCCGGCTGATATCGTACTGCTGGTTAATATCCGTAGAGCCGATATGCCCTTGAATAAAAACGTCCTTCCTTTTTTCGCCCAAAGCGCGCGCAATATTTTCGCGTATTTCTTTTCCCGGCATAAATACGTCGAATATATTTACACCGTTTTCAAGCGCCGCCTCTATTGTTTCTTTTGCCTGGCTGTAAGGCTTGCCGTCTAAATGCTCGCAGCCATGCCCTATAACGCTTACCTTTTTTCCTGTTTTGCCAAGTTCACGGTAAATCATTTTAACTACCTCCGTTTTATATATTGCCGCAAGTATAACATACCGCCAAATTTAAATAAACCAAAATAAATTAATTATACAAATTTATGAATATTAATTGGCTTATCTCACCATAATAAGATATGTGAAGAGGAGAAATCCCCTCTTTTAACACTTAGTGAAGGGAGGGTATCGCAATGGATAAGAAGCAAAATTCAAATAATACTCCAAGCAGCAACAACCGTGTTGATTATACCGACGAAGCTAACACGGATAAGTCGAACAGCAAAAACTGCAAGTAACATAAAAAAGCCCGGCATTCAAACTGCCGGGCTTTTTTACGGGCAAATAAGGACGTTTGTAACGCAAGCCTCCCATAATTCATAGTATGTAGCAGGAGTTGTACATCTCTCTAATCTATAATGAAGGAGGTAAAAATTCATGGAATGGGTAACTTCGTTTGTTGATGATATGCGCAAACGTATCGGTCAAACCGTAACAATTTTTACAGCAAGCGGCGGAATTTCCGGCTCCGGTTTTACCGGCGTTCTGCTTTCCGTTGACTGTAATTATGTAAGATTGCTATGCAATATCGGCGCGGCGCCTTCGTGCCCAATCGGTTCCACATGCTCCGGAAGGCCAAGCTATTCGGCTCCGCTTACGGGCAATCCCCTTGGCGCAATTTGTGTCATTCCGATGTGTTCTATCGCATGTTTTACTCATCACGCAATCTGACATACGGAAGGTTTTGAAAAGAAAGCGTATTCCCAAACCGGAATACGCCTTTTTTGAATGGGATTAAGCGCCAAACGCAAAAAGCGCCGCTTAATCCTTCAGCCTGTCGAAACGCAAAATCATTGTTGTTCCCTTGCCCGGTTCGGAAGTTGCGGAAATTCTAAAGCCGTGCGCCTCCATAATTTCCTTTGCTATTGAAAGCCCTAAACCCGTTCCGCCCATTTCCCTTGAACGAGCCTTATCAACCCGGTAGAAACGCTCAAAAATACGTACCAAATCATCCTTGGGTATGCCAAAGCCGTTGTCCTTAATATATACGCGGTAAAACCGGTCGGTTTTTTCGGTGGTTACGTTTATCTGCGTATTTTCCGGGCTGTATTTTACGGCGTTACCCAAAATGTTTACAAGCACCTGGTTAATCCTTTTAGAATCCGCCATAACAGGGTTTGCAACCTCCTGCTCGGCATAATTAATTTTCTGGTTTTTCATCTGAGCTAAAACCGATACCTGAAGCACCGCGTTTTCCACAATCTCGTTAAGGTTGCAGCGCTTTAAATCAAGAGAATACTGCGAGTTGTCGAAGCGGGAAAGCTCCAATAAATCCTGCACCAAAAGCGTCATCCTGTCCGCTTCTTTTTCTATTATGCCAAGGAACTTGCCCGCCATTTCCGCGTCGTCCACACCGCCGGAGAGCAGCGTTTCGGCATAACTTTTTATTGTGGTTAAAGGCGTTCTTATTTCGTGGGATACGTTCGCCACAAATTCCTTGCGCATTTCATCTAACTTTTTATGCTTGGTTATATCGTGCAAAACTATAACCACACCGTCTATCTGGTCGTATATATTGTAATAGGGCGAAAAAATTAAACTTATAAACTTATCGCCCACCGTTACCGTCATATCCTTCATTTCTTTCAGCTTTTCAATATCAAACTCTTCTATGTTAAGTTCTATTTCTTTTGATAATTCCAAAAAGCTCAGTTCTCTGATATTGTTTACCAAAAGCTGTTCCTGCGCCATGTAGTTGGCCTCAATAAGTTCGCCGCCTTTGCCGTATGCCAGAACGCCGTCTGTCATATTGTAAAGCAAAATTTCCATTTTGTTTTTTTCCGTTGTTATGCTCTCCATTGTGTAGCTAAGTTCCTGCGCCATTTCGTTAAACGTTTCGGTAAGCTGGCCTATTTCGTCCTTGCTCTTTACGGTAATTGTTTTGGTTTCCCCGCCCTGCGCCAAATCCTTTGCCTGAGTTGTTAGCATAACAATCGGGCCTGTCAGCGTTGCCGCAAATAACAAGCCTATTATAAATGTTAATATAAGCGCGATAATTACCGCCAGCGCCAAAACAAGCGTTACTTCCTGCAAGCGGCTTTGAACAGCCTCCATTGAAATGCGAAGATATATTATATATTGAACGCTTAAGTTAATATTCGGGTTATACGGATACGGCATTGCGTACGCCATAGCCTCGTTATCCCCGCCGCCAATTCCGGCGCTCCACTTGTTGGAATCGAACGCGGGTTTGCCGAGCATTGCCCCTGTTACCGCTGTGCTTTTGTAAACGGACGGCCCGCTTTCCGGGTTCAAATTATAGCCGTCCTTATTTAAAATGGCGGCTTCCAAGCTGTTTCCGGATGCGCGTACAATGTTTGCAAGTTCGTCCGGAAAATCCTCTTCGTTTTTGTCGGGGTTGCTGAGCAGCTCGTAATATATGTGGTTCGCGGTTTCTCTAAGCTCCGTTTCAAGCTTATCAAGTTCCTGCACGCGGATACTCACAAGCATAAACGTTCCGCTTACGAGCATTACAATAAACACCAACGCAAGATACAAAAATATCAGCTTAAATTTTATGCTTTTCATTGTTTGCATCAACCTTCGAAATAATAACCTACACTTCGTTTCGTCATAATGTATTTAGGTTCTTCGGGCACATCCTCAAGCTTTGAGCGCAGGCGGCGTATTGTAACATCCACGGTTCGAACGTCGCCGAAGTATTCGTAGCCCCAAACCTTCTCTAAAAGGTCCTCCCTTGTGAAAACCTGACCCTTTTGTGTTGCTAAAAACTTTACCAGCTCGTATTCTCTGTGGGTTAAATCCATAACCACATCGCGGCGGCGGATTTCAATTTTTTTGGTATCAATAATTAAATCCGACACGCGGATTAACGAACTTGCGGATTCGTCCTCCGTTGTTATATCCGTTCTGCGCAGGTTTGCGCGTACTCTTGCCATAAGTTCCCTAACGCCGAAGGGTTTTGTAACATAATCGTCCGCGCCCAGTTCCAGCCCCAAAACCTTATCAACCTCTTCGGCGCGGGCGGTTAGCATAATTATGGGCATTTGGGATTTTTCGCGTATTTTTTTGCAAACCTCAAAGCCGTCCAACCCCGGCATCATAATATCTAAAAGAACAAGTTCGGGGTTTTGCGAAAGCGCAAGTTTTAGCCCCTCCTCGCCGTCATAGGCGCAAATTGCCTCGAACCCCTCCTTGTGAAGGTTAAATGCAATTATATCCACTATGTTTTTTTCGTCGTCTACTACAAGAATTTTTTTAGACATTAAAGAGCCTCCTATCCCTTCGCGGCGGCGAAGAATGTTCGCTGTTTTATTAGAAGTTTGCCCGCCGTTTTTTGCTTCGGCGGTTTTGGTTTGTTTGATTTTAATTTACAAATGCCGGAATGTCAATTGAATTTATGCTAAGGTTAAACAGTACGCGCGTACGCACCTAAAAAAAGCTTACACAGATACTTCTGCGCAAGCTTTTTTTTGGTTCGCGAAAAATTGTTAGTTAACCGAGCTGTAAATTTTGCCCGTATGTACCTCCGGTTCAGCCTCGTTTATTTCAAAAAGCTGCGAAACTGTTACAAACTGGTAACCCTTGCTTAAAAGTTCGGGAATAATAGTATCCAAAGCGTCTACCGTTTGGTCGTTCCCGTAAAAATCGTGAAGCAGAATAATTGTGCCGTCCTTAACATTATTAAGTACGGTTTGGGCGCGGGTTTCGGTATCGGTTGAGGCAACCCAGTCGTTAGCGGTAATGCCCTGTATAAACGTAAGGTCAACGGCGTCGTACATTTCCGAACTTACCGCCAAATACGGCGCGCGGAAAAACTTAGGAGCTTCGCCCGTTACTTCCTTAATTTTATCGGATGTATAGTTAACCTCATCGCTAACCTCGGAAGCCGGCATTGAACTCATAGTATTATGATTCCTTGAATGGTTGGCAATTTCACAGCCCAAATCGTAAGCTTTTTTCATAGTATCGCTCGCGCTGCCGTTAATTTGCTTCCCGATAACAAAAAATGTTGCGGTAACACCGTATTCTTCTAACTTTTCAAGCACCTTCTCGGTTGTTACCGTAGGCCCGTCGTCGAAGGTGAGGGCTACGAGAGGTTTGTCAGGGTCTATTTCGGTTAACAGAAGCGCTTTGCCGCCTTCCGCTACTGTTTCCTGCTCTGCCGTATCCTGTGCTGCCGGTTCCTGCGCCTGTGCTTTTTCTCCGCTTAGAATGCGTTTGATCACGCTTAAATCCACAGCGGCAAACGTTTCAATGGCAGACTGAGCCGTCATTACAATTGTAAGGACAAGCGCAAAAATAATTCTTGCTTTTTTCAATGAGATCACTCCGTTCTTTTATTTTTACCGCAATTTGCCTGCAGTTACGCACTAATTATACCCGTGCGTTTTTATAATGTCAAACAATAAATAGGCGGCATACGGCAAAAAAATTGTGCAACTTTTTTAAGGCTAATTCCTGAGGCTAATATTTTGAGTTTATTTCCGGATTAAGGAAAACCCAATTACCTGGTCCGCAAAAATGATAATTTGGTCAATATGGTCGTAAGAACCGTTCAGCCCGTTTCTGTATATATCCGCGTCCAATATGTTAACCATGTAAGCGTCGGAATACTCCGGGTGACTTTTGCCGGCGTAGTATTCCTTTGTAAGAACGTCGAATATTGAAGAGGTGTCCAGTATGAACTGTTCAGGGTCGTCCGTAAATTTTATCATTTCCTTTTCTTCGGAACACGGGGCGATTGTGCCCACAATTGTTCCTGCCGCAGTAAGCAGCGCAACCTTATAACTCGCGTTATTCTGCGATTTTAATGTGTAAATCAGCTTCACCAATTCTTTAAAAACTATATACTTCATTGAATTGGGAAGATTCTCTGTGGAACTAAAGCGGTTTTCCATAAAAATTACCTCCAATCATTTAATTAATTCTATTTTATAACTGCGGCGAATATTAATCAAGCTTAAAACTGCGTTGCCAAATTTTCGGCAGTATATATTTTTTTGGCGCAGAAAAAAATATGTTTGAAACATAAACATAGAGAGGGGATTTTTTATGGATTCTGTTTTTTTTGCCGCGAAATTTTTTTCCACAGGGAACATAAATGATTATTTGCAATACAAAACCGCCGCCAAAACCCGCGATAAAGTAAGCTTTCAACACTTTCAAAAATCTTCAAAATTTTAAATTCCGCAATCTTGATTAAATTCCGCGGATATGATAATCTGTCCTTGTACTAACTAACTTTGCGAAAGCAAATAATGTATGAACGAGGAGAAGAACGAAATGACAAATCAAAATTTTTTTGGCAGCGATAAAGGTCACGAACATGATGAAAATTGCAATTGCCATCAAAACTATGTGGTAATTCCTATGGATGACGGTACGGAAATAGAATGCCATATTATAGCCGATGTAACCTATGAAGGCGGTTCGTATTTTGCGCTCTTACCCATAGATAAAGAGCTTGAAGAAGGAATTTTTGTGGCGGAGTATCATTTGGAAGAAAAATCGGGGAATATTGCGGTAAGAATGATAGAATCCGAAGAAGTGCCGGAAAAACTCGCTAAATTAATTTTCGATGAAATAGACTCCTACGATGACGAAGATTTCGACGATGAAGATTTTGATGACATCGATTTTGACGACGACGATGATGATGACGATGATTTTGACGACGGTGATTTCGACGACGACGATTTCGATGATGACGATTTCGATGATGACGGTGATTTCGACGACGATGATTTTGACGATGACGACGATTTCGACGATGATGATTTTGACTTCGACGATGACGACGACGATTTCGAATTCGACGACGACGATGATGACGACGATTTCGATGACGGCAACGACGATGACATTGAAGAAGAGGGTTTCTTTTTTGACGATGACGACGAATTTTTAAAATTTTAATTTATGCGCGAGCGCACTTGGAAATGCCAAGTAACTTCTTGGAATTTCTTTGCGCGTATAGCTCAAACTCCGGGGGAAACCATCTCCGTTCGGCGCTTAAAATTTATTATCCCTTGATGTGAAATAATGCATATGATATCATATAAAAACAGAGAGCAAATTTTCGGAGGGGATAATAATGAAATATTCTGCAATAATTTTAAAAGCGGACAGGCAAAATTTCGTGGTTCACATGGAAAGCCTGTCCTTTTATGTTGAGGCTGCGGCAGCCAAAGCGGGTATTTTGCCGTACGAGTTAAGCAATAACACCGAATATTTAGCGGTTTTAAGGGATGATACCCCGCTTATAAAACCTTCAAGTTTAAGGAAAATAATAAAAGCTCACGCCGAGTTATGCGAAAAATCAAGCTGCAGCGTTTACTGCGGTTTAAACGATGTTTTTTTTATCGTTAGCGCAAAAGTTTATGAAAATGTGTTAAAAACCGCAGGAGGTATAACTGATTTTTATACCTTCGCGGGCGCGGTTAAAGAAATAATGAAGCATGACAAAAATTGCGAAATTTGCGGTGTGAAGTTTTCGAAAAAGGAGTACCTTGTTGTTGGCGATGCGGAAAAGCTTAGTTTTGCCGCCAAAATATTAAGAAAACGAATAAATAAAAAGCACATGAAAACAGGTGTTTTTCTTGACGATCCGAATTTTACGTATATCGGGCCCCGTGTTAAAATAGGAAAAGGAAGTGTAATAAAACCGGGAAGTTTTGTTATGGGCGAAACCGCAATAGGGGAAAACTGCGTAATCGGCCCCAACACCTCGCTTTTCGGTATGACGGTTGGCTCTTCGGTTAATATTGTGAATTCTACGGCTCAGAATTCGAAAATTGCCGATGAAACTCAGGTGGGGCCGTACGCTTATATCCGCCCGGGCTGCGATATAGGCTCTCATGTTAAAATCGGGGATTTTGTTGAGGTTAAAAACTCCGTTATTGGCGACGGCTCAAAAGCTTCGCACTTAACTTACATTGGCGATGCCGAGCTTGGGCAAAATATCAACATGGGATGCGGCACTATAACCGCAAACTATGACGGAAAAAACAAAAGTAAAACGATAATTGAGGACGGAGCGTTTATAGGAAGCAATTCAAACCTTATTGCGCCTGTTACAATTAAAAAAGGCGCATTTGTGGCGGCGGGTTCCACAATTACGGATACCGTTCCGGAAAATACCCTTGCCATTGCGCGGTCGAGGCAGGTAATTAAAACAGAATGGCAAAGAAAATAGACGGGCGTACGGAAAAGCTGCCGCGCCGCCGGTATTGCATACGAAGGAGGTTCATTATGTCAAGAAGTTCGGAAAAAATAAAATTCTTTGCGTGCAGCGCAAACAGAAACTTAGCCGGTAACATTGCCAGAGTATTGGGGTATCAGTTAGGGCAATCGGATGTTAAAACTTTTTCCGACGGCGAAATTAGCCTGAAAATTAACGAAACGGTAAGAAATTCGGATGTGTATATAATTCAAAGCACATCGCCTCCTGTAAACAACAATTTAATGGAACTTTTAATAATGATTGACGCTATGCGGCGCGCTTCGGCGGGCCGCATAACTGCGGTAATCCCGTACTTCGGCTACGCAAGGCAGGATAGGAAAACCCGCGCGCGAGACCCTATCAGCGCAAAGCTCGTGGCAAACCTTATAACAACCGCCGGAGCGGACAGAATTTTAACTATGGACTTGCACTGTTCTCAGCTTCAGGGCTTTTTCGACATCCCGCTGGATCATTTAGTGGGCGTGCCGGTTTTGGCGCGTTTTTATAAAAAAAGCTTCGGCGATTTATCGGATTTTATCGCGGTTTCGCCGGATTTGGGCAGTGTTTCAAGGGCGCGTAATTTTGCGGAAAAGCTCAACATTCCTTTGGCTATAGTGGACAAGCGCCGCCCAAAGGAAAATGTAAGCGAGGTAATGAATATAATAGGCGAGGTTAAGGATAAAAACGTTATTTTGGTGGACGATATGGTGGATACCGCGGGCAGTTTAACAGGCGCCGCCGAAGCGGTAAAAAAATTCGGCGCAAAAGATGTGTACGCCTGCTGTACACACGCGATACTTTCGGGCCCGGCAGCCGAGCGGATAGAAAAATCCGTCCTAAAGGAGCTTGTGGCTCTTAACACAATAGAAATTTCTCCGGATAAAACAATGGACAAGCTTAGGATTATAACCGTGGAGCAGATTTTCGCCGACGCAATTTCAAGGATTCATGAGGGGCTGCCGGTTTCGGTACTGTTCGATTGAGTATATGCAAAAAAACCTTGATGAAAACGGAAGATGCTATTACGATGAAAGCAAACGCTGTTATTACGATGAAAGTAGTTGGTAAATCTCCCGCAATTTGCGTTTCTTTTGGTTTGGGTGAAAAGAAACTATTTCAACTTCCGAATTACGTTTTTGTAATTTTTTAATTGCTTTTTGGTTAGATTTGTATTATACTCACTGTGAGGTGAGGGTAAATTATGGGGAGTAAGAATACACAGATTAAGGCACAGCAAGAAGTGAAAGCAGAACAAGCTGAACAAACAAGCGGATATCACCCGCTGCTTGACCCTGTTTTCCAAAGATGGATGAGCGATACATATATTTGCTCTGAGTTTTTGGAGGCGGTAACCGGGAGAAAGATAGAAAATTTACAGATTCATACTCAGTATGAAATATTCCAGCCCAATATTGATCTGCGGAAAATACGCCTTGACGTCAGGGCAACAGAGGAATCGTTCCAAATTTTTAATATTGAAGCGCAAATTAAGCACAATAGTGATCATTATGACCGCACTCTTTATTACGCCTGTATGCAGATAAGTTCTCAACTGGAGAAGAGTGATCCTTTTAGCAAACTAAAGAAAACAACGGTTATATTCATAAATGAAAACAACACGGATTCTGACAGTTTTATTGAAACTGCGGAACTGCTTCGCAGTAATGATTCTTCGGTTTTCAGCGACAAGCTGAAAATTATCTACATAAACCTGAATAATATTTCGCGCTCGGACGATAATGCTTCGGATAAACTTAAGTTCTTTGCGCTGTTTTGCCTTCTTGGGCACCACGAAAATGAATTAAATGTTGTGTGCCAAGAGCGGAATTTGGATTTTTCCGAGTTGCGCAATAACTTGGTAATGAAGCTTAAAGAAATCAGAGGCGACACAACAATGCAAGATCAAATAGCCATATATAACGATTTTCACAAGAACAGGGAGGAGGTACTACCCATGGATTTAATTGATAGGATTAAAGCAGAAGGTAAAGAAGAAGGCAGAGACGAAGGAAAGGTGCTGGCTTTTCACGAGGTGGGTATGAGCTTAGCGGAAATAGCCCGAAGAGTAGGTATAACCTTAGCGGAGGTAAATAACATCCTTGCAGCCTCATAATGAGCTTTTCCTTTTCCGTACAACATTTTTTAATTTAAAAAGAGAAGAATTCCTCACATCTGTGTGGGCTTTCTTCTCTTTATTTTTTTAGTGTCAGAAAAATTCATAAGTGAAAAGCAGCAACCTTGCCGGATAGTTTCGCAAATTGCGGTTAAAGACGGCTGCCTTGTTATTCCAAGACGCAAAAAGCAAGAAAGCAATATGCCAAGCAAAAACAATTATCCGAAACCCGGCTGCGCACCAAAAATAAACTTCCGAATCAGGGTTTATACAAATTTGATATATTTTTGCAACAAGATATAACAGTTTCCGGCTATTAAAATTTTCAAATATTCAATATACAGTACGCTTATAATGAAGCAAAAAACCATGTACCAATAAAAAACCGCCGTTCTTTTGCTTCAAAATTTATTCGGCAAAATTACAAATATAAACAGAATAAAGGCTGATTATTAAGTGTTTTAAGCGGAGTTTTCAATTTTAAAAGCTTGTTTTCCGCGCCTTTTGAAAACTTCACAAATCTAAATGTATATTATGGAAAGTTTTATAATGATTATATACAATTTTAATAAAATTTATTTGAAATTAAAAAAATAATATGTTATAATTTCAGAGATAATATACAAATTAGCTGTATTATTTTTCGCGAAGAGCGAAACGCGGTTTTACACGCAATGAAATTCAGTAAAATTACAAAAGCTAAAATTGATTTTGGGATTACTGCGAAAAATATTATATTGTATTAAGGAGGGATAGAAAAGGAGGGGTTAAAAGAAAAAGGCGTGTGCGCCTCGCCTTAGTTTACGGCGCAAAAAATACATAAAAAAAGGAGAAATGAGAATGCAGTTAAAGAAATTAATTAGTATGTTGTTAACAGTTGCGTTAGTAGCGGGATTATTGTTTAGTGCCAATCCGTTTTCAGTTTCGGCAGCGCAAGGAGATATTCCCTTTCTAAATGACAGTGCCAGTTGGACGGACAATGGTACAACTTATCTCTGGAACCCAACTGAACTAAGAGATGGGGATAATAATACTGTAACTTCAGGCGGTAATCTCATACAGTTGGGAATAAACAATCTTGACAATGTGAGTAGTCCGCATCCTGCTAAGGATAGCGGTAAGCTGTGGGGATATGAAGTTGGAATCAGTTTTCCTCCAGAGGCGAGTGAAGGAGATACAACTTCAATTATTGTAGTATATAACGATGGATCGGCTAACTGGACACCGCTTCGCGAATATGAGTTTACTTATGATTCGGATTATGAGTATTACATTATTAGAGATACTAAGCGTCCTGGAACCTTAGATCAAGCAACAATGGCTTTCACACCCGCAACAGAGGATAAACCGTTGTTTGATAAAACGGTTGGTTATGGTGGTTATGCGATGTTTGCGATTCAATCTTCAGCAGACAGCACCGTAGGAACAGACGTAGCCGCCAAAATTGAGTATTTCAGATTTTTGGATGAAAATGGCGTTTCATATACGCCAGATTCAACGCCTGAATTTGGAGTATTAGTTGAGGGTTTGTTAGTTGATCCGGATGCGGTGGTAGAACCTCCTGCGGATACGGATACGTCTTCTGATCCTGTTGACACAGACACGTCTTCGGATCCTGCTGACACAGATACGGATACGTCTTCGGACCCTGTTGATACAGACACGTCTTCAGACCCTGCTGACACAGACACAGATACGTCTTCGGATCCTGTAGACACAGATACCTCCGGCGGCGGCGAAGGACCGGTCCCCAGCGTTGACCCGGGCGCAGGCTGGAAACTTGTAAGAGAATGGGATTTCAGTGATTCTGACGTCGATATGAGTGAGGCAGTGATATCCAGATCCGGCGCTGCGACTGCCGTAATTGATACTTCCACTTCTCCTGCGGCGTTGAAAGTTTCCGGTGCCGGAGTAGACCCTTGGGACGGCATCATGTTTAAAAACGCGGCCGATTGGTCGTTGTTCAATGTAAATAAAAAGTATAAGATTATTGCTATAGGCAAATTGGATGGCGAAGGTGACACCGCAGACCACGCCGCTGGAGTATCTCTGAGCTTGGAATATCAGGGTAGAACGGCGGTAGCGGGCGATAACTGGAACGCTCAAAAGATAGGGAAGCTTGTGCTTCCGGGTGCGGAATTCGAGTTCGAGGAAGTATTTACGGAACCGGCTGCGTTTGGCGGGTTTGGTTTTATAGAAGATTTTAGGATTGTTCTTAGCCAAAGATACGACCCGGCTATCACCTTCTATCTTGATTATTACGGAATTTTTGAATCCACAGAAAGCGGCGGCGGAGAACCTGGAGATCCTGTAGATCCTCCCGCGCCACCCCCTGCGGTTCCCACTATTCCGGTTATGACCTTTAGCTTCTCGGCAGTATCGCCGGGTCCGTCCTTCAGCGATTCTACGCCTATGAGTGATTCCGGAGCGTCCGTTCCTTACAGGACATATGGAAATAGCGCAATTCTTGGGTTAAACTCATCGAAGTTGGCGGATATTATAGCTAAGGCGGTAGACGGAACTGCGGTAATTGATTTATCCGGCGTTTCCGGCGCGGAAAAAGTATCAATTCCGAAAGCGTCATTGTACGCAATTGCCAATAAAGGCCTTGATGTTGAATTCATTCTTCCGGGCGGGCAATTGACTGTATCGGCAGGAACCGCAAAAGCATTGGCTTTAGCGGCAAAAACCGGCTTTGTAACATTCATCTTAGCTGAAATTGACCCTGCGTCCTGCGAGTCGATTGATCAAGCGAAGTTTGCAAAGGGCGATATTATTCGCGATTTTGCAGTATTGTACGATACTTATCCATTAAGCTATGACGGCGGAATTACTGTAGGCATTAACTACGAAGGAGATGAGGCACCGGGTTATGTGTGGATTAGAAACGCAGCCGGGAACTTCTCAAAAGTAGAATGCACTTACAATGAGGCAGCCGGAGCGGTTGAGTTTGAGTAATTAAGAAGTGAAAAATGTAAAAATGAAATAAAAAAAAGACGCCGGCCTTGGGTTGGCGTCTTTTTTTTGCTTTGGCGGTTTTCCCGCGCGGCCAGCTTCAAATTTGCTTTAGTTGTTCCTCGGTTTCGGTTAATTTGAAGTATCATGTGTTCTCTTTAGCTCGGCTATTAACTGGAGAAGTTTTGCGTTTTCCGCGTCCTTGTCCGCAAGCGCCGCGTCCTTGTCCGCAAGAGCTAAGTTATGAGCAGCGTCCTTGTCTGCCACAAAAACCTGCCATTTTTCATCTGCTTTACGCGTTGCCTCACGCCATGCGTGCCCAAGTGCGGATGCCTCATTGTGCCGGGCGAAGATACGCAACCTCTCGGCTTCTTTAAACTCATTTGTTGCGGTTATACTGCGGTATGCGCTTATTGCTTGTTCCATTATCGGCACCTCCAAATCTTCAATTTGCTTTAGCTGTTCTTCCGTTTCAGCGCGAAACAAACCCAGCCACAGGTTTAACTCATCATCGCGGTTAATTACCTTTGGTATTTTTGGCAGTTCAAAAAAGTATACAAATTATACAGCACAAAAGCGGGGATTACAACCGGAAAATAAAAAAAGACCGGACACGCCGAAAGTCATTTAGCCATGATATTATTGCTAAACATTTACTCACACATTCTATATATTATTCTATTTTTTTCGCACGTAAACTATGCACACCTAAACAATACGGTTTATCTTATAATTACGCCGGTACAAATTCGATGATTTTTTTTACAAAATTTATGTTGAAATTTTTAAACTTATAGGCTATAATCTATAAGGTTATGAATAGAACAGGAAATTTGGGCTGTAATTAAACCTTTTTACACATACTCTCACTTCACCTTTTTGAAAGGTTCGCTTCTTTTAAACCCAATACTCCGCAGATAATATCCGGGTATTTTATAATTTGTACCCTTTATCCGGAATTCAAACACAAAAGCAAAAGAAATTAACCTGAAGTTTAAAGGCTGCATAGCTTAATTAAACAGCAGAGAGGGTTTTTAAGGAAAGGCGTGTGCGCCTCGCCTTGGTTTGCGGCGCAAAAATTATTTCATAAAGGAGAAATGAGTATGAAAGCAAAGAAACTAATCAGTTTGTGGTTAACAGTTGCTTTGGTTGCGGTAACTGCCTTTGGCTCCGGTGTTTTATCAGTATCGGCGGCCGATGTTGAAAAAACTGTTGTTGAGCTTGGCGATTTTACCGCTTCCAACAACGACAACCAGAAGGGCTGGGCTACAAACGGCTATGAAGGTGTTGCAACTAATTTAACGATGGACGACGTTAAAGCAAACAAGTACCTTATTCTTGAATTGGGCGAAGCTCCCGTCGGCGATGTGCAGTTTATTTGGCAGGGCGACGGCGACGCCGACGAAGGAGGAAGCGGCTGGAACCAAACAGACGGTGTTATCTCAGGCGGAACCAGCGCAGTTATATTTATTCGTGACCTGTCGTATGAGATATCAAACTATGACGAAATGATATCCGGAACCGGAGCTAAGTTTTTCTTAGGCTATTACGATGATACCATTGCAGACCTCCAGATTAAAAGAGCTTATCTGTCCAATGTAGGTGAAATTACGCCCGATCCATCCTGGAGCCTCGTAAATGAATGGAGATTTACGAATCCTGATGTTGATCTTACCGGGGTAAGCGCTTCCGGCGGTGCTGAGGTTAATCTTGCCGTTACATCCGCTTCGGCGTATTATTATACCGCATCCGCTACGGCATTATCAGTAACAAGTGCCGGAGCGCTATCTTACGACGGTGTTAGTTTTACAAAAACAGGCGGTTATTCATTCGATGCAAATAAAGCTTACTCTATAGTGTTGGATGGTATAGCAGGCTACGACGATGACACTTTCGCTCACCAAAATATAACCATAGGCTTGGAATATGCCGGAAAGGATGCCGCCGGAGACCCTATAAGTTACGGTTCGGCGGTGCATCAATCCACCTTGGAACCCGACGATTTAATAGGTTTTTGGTCTGTACTTGTGCCCGCTGCAGATAATGGCATTGCTGCCTTAGACGAGATCAGAGTTACAATTACGGATACTTACGATCCTGCTGTATCCTTTGAACTTTTTTATGTGGCAATATATGAGTACGATGGCGGAGGCACAGACCCTATAGATCCGCAGCCGCCTGCTCCGGGGCCGCAAAACCCGGTAATGATCTTCAGCTTCTCATCGGTAGCGGATAGCCCGTCGTTTACGGATGCCTCTCCGGTGATTAACGGCGCATCGTCTGTTCCGTACAGAACAGTTGGGGATTCGGCAATTCTTTACCTTCCAACCGCTAAGCTGAACGAGCTTATGGCAAAGGCTGTTGATGGCGCCTTGGTTCTTGATTTATCGGACGTTGCAGGCACTGGTAAGGTGAAAATACCAAGAACAGCCCTATACACAATAGGCTATAATGGCCTTGATGTTGTTATTGCTATTCCGGGCGGCAGCCTGACAATTGCGGCCGATACCGCAAAAGCAATAGCCTTGGCGGCAAAAACCGGTCACGTTACGTTTGTGCTCTCTCCGGTGGATGTTTCAACACTTTCCGTCAGCCAGCAAATGAAACTTTCTCCCGGGGATATAGTTTACGATTTTGCCGTGCTCTACGATAACTACCCAATTGCTTACGATGGCACAATTGCCATTAGCATACCGTACGAAGGCGCGCTTCCCGCCCCAAGTTATATATGGGTTAAGGGATTAAACGGAAACATTACGAAGGTTAACTGCACTTATAACGAAGATGCGGGAACGCTTGAACTTGAGTTATAAGCTGAAAAATCAATTAAGCATGAATTTAACATGAATTATTGAAGGTAATTTAAAAAAGGTGCTGTTGCAAACCAATTGTAGGTTTTGCAGCAGCACCTTTCTTTTACACAATTTTCATGTTGTGCCGTTCGCATCCGCCTTCTGCGCAATCTTTTTTTTGACGATATCGGAGAGTAAATCCAAGGCGGGAGCGCCCATGTACCCGGCAAGCGCCGTAAGCCCCGCAGTAAGAAACTGCGAAACTCCGAAGTTTTTGCACATAAGGTAAACGACTATTCCCACAAATGTGGAAATAACAGATCCAACCATATAATATGAAGCGGAAGGTTTTTTGCCTGTAAGTTTCTCCACGTCCGCCAATCGTCTTACCAACCCGCCGAACGAAGCAAGAACAACATTAATAAGCACTTCAAGATAATTAGTCTGCATTTAAAACCACCTCTTCTTCGGGTTCCGGTTTTGTTAATTCACAAGGGCAAAAAGCCTTTAACCAAATTGTGTACTCCATCGTAAGCATGAGTAAAAGACCAATTACACAGATTGGTATAATTACGCCGTTTGCGTGTAACTGCCTTTCAAGGATTTTTTTATCAATACACATAAACATGGTGTAATCCTTCGGGCCGCTGTAGAAATGGTGAAAATACAGTATTTCCTCAACACCGTTATTTTCAAGGTTAATTTCACCGTTGTCTTTAGAGGCGTAGGCTCTGTTGATGATGGGCATATTTTCTTCGTTTTCTAAAATGGCCGAAAAATAAGCTTGGTTATATTCAGTATAGTGTTGAATTGTGCCGTTCTCGTCAATCAAAAAAGTTAAAACGGCTTCTTTTTCCCCGAGTGTTTTAGCGTAGTTTTGAATCATTTGCGTGTATAAATCGCCGTATACGTCGCTTGTGTATCCCTGAGCCGAAAGTTCGTTCAGTTCTCTGGAAAAGCGCTTAACGGATTCCACGTTGGTGTTGTAAACCAGAGAAAACCCTGTGTCTTTAAAGTACTGAACGGCGTAGTTCAGGAAAAATAAAGTAACAAGCAGTACAACAACCGGCGTAAGCAGCAGGTATCTTTTTAAAATATTTTTTTTCATAGCTTTTCTCCCCATAAATTTTTTTGTAAGTTAACCATCCGGCGCTGCGTTATTTATCAAAACGCCGTTAGGAAATATTGTCCCGCTTTATAATATGTCCTACTGCAAGAGTGCGTTACTTTTGAAATTATGTTATGATATTTCCGAAGTTCCGGCACCGCCAAGCAAAATAATTTTGAAGGAGAATAACAATGAAAAATTCAACCTTATCCTCATCCGCGTCCGAGCGTTCCCTTATTTATCAAGCCGCGCCAAAAAAGGAGGTTCACTGGGTGGGCACATGGGGCGCGTCCCAATACTGCGGCGATAATTCGAACGATGCGGGCAAAGCGTCCGCGTTGGTTATAGGGAAAACTCTGCCCGGAAAAACCTTGCGGCAAATTATACGCATTACCGCCGGAGGCTCTTGGATGCGCTTTTCATTTTCCAACGAATACGGCAAGTCGCCGGTAGAGATTAATGCGGCGCATATAGCAAAAGCTGCAGTACCCGCGAAATCGAATATCGATGTTTTGGCGGATACTCCCCTTGCGTTTTCCGGCAAAAAAAGCGTAATTATTCCCGCAGGGGAAACCGTTACCTCGGATGAGGTTTATTTCCCCGCAAATCCGCTGGAGCGAATTGCGGTATCTTTGTTTTTCGGCGAGATGCCGGATGTTGTAACCTGTCATGTAGCCTCACGCGCTTACAGTTTCGTGGAAAAAGGAAACGCCGTATCAAATTCTGTTATAGACGGCGATGTTAACACACATTGGTTTGTTCTTAGCGGCGCGGAAATTTTGGCTCCTTTAAAGAATAAGTCCGTAATAGCCTTTGGGGATTCCATAACCGACGGTTATGGCGTAACCGATGAAACATATACGCGCTGGACGGATATTCTTGCGCAAAAACTACAGGAAAACGTAAGTACGGCGCACCTTTCCGTTATTAATATGGGAATAGGCACCAACGCGCTGCTAAACCAAACCAACCCGCCCGCGGCGATAAGCCGCTTTAGCCGCGATGTTTTAAACCAGCCGGGCGCGGGGTATATGGTATTTTTGATAGGCGCAAACGATATCCCAAGGATACCGGATACGGTTGAATTTATAGCCGCGCTGGATGAAATTATTCAAAAATCGCAGGATAAGGGAATTAAGGTGTTTGGCGGCACAATTTTACCGCAGGGGAATTTTGAAAATATTAGGCATGAGATAAACGGCTATCTTCGCGGCCTTTACGCTGCAGGTAAGCTCTACGCCTTGGCGGATTTTGACGAGCTTATGAAAAACCCCGAAAACCCTATGCGTATGCTGCCAATATATGATAATGACGGCTTGCACCCAAGCTTGGCCGGTTATAAGGCAATGGGCGAATACGTTTATTCGCTGTTGAGCGCGGAAAAATGAATTTTAAAATGAATTCAGCACATGTTTAACGCAACCGTTACCTTGGCGCGGTTGTTTTCGGGGAAAATATCTGCGGTTGACGAATATGCTTCCACACAGTTAACAATGTTTCGCGCCGCGCGGCAGTGAATCGTTCCTGTAAGCAATATCGTTACGGAAGTGCCGGGGTCAAGGCTTCCCAACCGCAAATAGCCTCTCCACGGCCTCCACCTAAACCCGCCGTCCGATGAGTATATAAGGTTGCAAAGCTCATCCGGCGGAAAACATTCCGCTACCGTGCCGAAGGCTATGCAAGGGCCGGCGTTTAAAACAATAATTGTATATGTTATAACACCAAGATGCACCGCTACGGTTGGCTGCGCTGTAATTACAACTATAATATCGGCGTGAGGAAACATGGGGCCGGGTAAACCCTGTGCGCCCGTGGGGCCGGTTGCGCCTATGGCTCCCGCGATGCCTTGTGCGCCGGTTGCTCCAGTGGCTCCGGTCAGTCCCGGAATACCTTGCTCGCCAGTTGCGCCTGTCGCCCCCGCGATGCCTTGTGCGCCGGTTGCGCCGGTCGTGCCGGTTGCGCCAGTCGCCCCCGCAATGCCTTGTGCTCCCGTCGCGCCCGTGGGGCATACCAAACATCTGAATATCTCAACCGGTACGTCGCCGGTCGGTCTTACGAAAACATCCGGAATGCCGCCGGTTACGGGCGTGTACGAATATGTTACCTGCGCGTTATTAACAGCGGGGTTGGGGTTTGGTACGGATACCGCTTTTGCCTGAAAGGTTACGGTTAAAGTTTCGCCGCCTAAAATATCCGGCACAGTAAAACCGGAGTTCGGGTTGGCGGTAGGGTCGCTTACGCCGTTTACGGTAACCGAACCCTGTACAAACGATAAGCCCGGCGGAACGGCATCATGAACGCTTACGTTTGTAAGCGGGTTCAAGCCGGGGTTATTCAGTTTTATTGTATAACTTACCGTGTCGCCAACGCCCAGCATGTCGGTATCCGCTTCTTTTTGCGGGTTGTAGGGCGTTATTGTTACCTCGTTAAGGGCAATGTCGTCTATGGCGTAGTCGTTGCCGTTTGCTTCCGGTCCTTCGCTTGTAAAGCGCACCGTAAGCGACAAATTGTTCCTTGAATTAATTACAGTGCCAATTTGCTTCCATTCCGGGCTGTTTGTATTAAGCGGAATGAGTGCGCCCAGCGGAGCTTTGTACAAAACTGTGCCGTCTTGGCCTATTACCTCCACGCCAAGCTTTGGGTCCGCAAGGTCAACGCTCTTTGAAAGGTTTAATATCCACGAGCTGAAAAGATAATAAGTGTCGGGTTTGGTGTTAACCCTTTGCTCAAAAATTGTCGAGCCGGGAACATCGCCGTTAATAACCATCATCCTTCCGGTTTCGTTGCCGGTTGTGCGGTCGGCAACGCGCCACCAAGTTCCCTGTATATTTGGGACGGAGTCGTTCATTACATTTTGAATTGTATATTGATGAAACGCGGGCGTTACACCCACGGTATTTGGCTGAGTATAATCAAACTGCGTGCCGATATTTAGGTAGGGGTTAGGGTTTGCGCCCGTATTTGCGGGGCTTGCCTGCGGGAATCCGCCGAATGTGCCTGTATCTGCTTCGGTTAACAGGTTTTGCGGCAATACCGTAATATTATTGTCTAAAATAGTTTGAATGGGCGTGTATTTAACCGGGCCGTTATAAAAATCCCGGTCTGTTATATCCGAACCGGTTACGCTTACCGGTATGGACGAAGGCGTTACCGAATCCAAATTTGTTGCTCCGTCCGGCGGGTTCGGCGCATAGTTTATTGGCGGAAAGGCGGCGCTTACGGGAGGCGATATTTGCGCCAAAGCAAAATCGCCCGGGGTGGGTGAGGCTGGTGTGCCGAACGCTTCAATAATAAGGTAATCCCCGTCGGGCACGTTTGTAAACGCATAATTCCCGTCAAAATCCGTTGTCACCGCAAGCATGGCGTTTGTAGCGGTATTTTGCAAAACTATTGGCACGTTTGCGATGCCGAAAATCGCTTCGAAAGGGTTTGCGGACCTTGTGCGGTCGAATCTGAGTTTTCCGGATATTGTCGCCATAAAAATTCCCCTTTATATGTATCTAAAGCATATTATGACGGCAGGATGCACGGTGTTCATAAGAGAAAAAGCAATAAAAAATCCGCGAAAATTCGTATATATGCTGTTATTTTACCCTTTTGCGCCGTATTGGCGCTTCGCAAAAAAATATCTTGACAATTTACCGCTTCGGTGCTACACTTTCCTTCGCAAAGCAGAAGTTCCGCTTCTCACCCACAGCTTACGGCTTACGGTTAATGATTGTAAATCCGGTTTTAAATAATCGTTTATATCAGCGGGCTTTTGCGCCCGCTTTTTTGTTTCCGTTTTTAAAACGTTAAAAATTTTCAGGAGGTGCTTTTGTATTACAGAGTTAATGTTAAACGAACAAATAAGGGATAAGGAAGTCCGTCTTATAGATTCCGACGGTACCCAGCTCGGAATTGTACCGGGTAAGGACGCGCTTAAAATGGCGGACGATAAAAAGCTTGATTTGGTAAAAATCTCGCCCACCGCGAAACCGCCGGTATGCAAAATAATGGACTACAGCAAATTTAAGTTTGACCAAGCCAAACGTGAAAAAGAGGCGCGGAAAAAGCAAAAAACTGTGGACATTAAAGAATTGCGCCTGTCCCCTAATATTGACAAGCATGATGTTAACGTTAAAGTTAAAAAAGCCTCCGAGTTTTTACAGGACGGCGACAAGGTAAAAATAACCATCCGTTTCCGCGGGCGTGAACTTGGGCATACGGAAGTAGCCTACGGGATCCTGCATGATTTTGCCGATCAAGTTTCGGCTTACGGTGTGGTGGAGAAACCTCCGAAAATGGAAGCAAAAAGTATGGCAATGTTTCTTGCCCCAAAATTGTAAAATAGGAGAGTGTTATAAAAATGCCAAAGTTAAAAACAAACAAAGCCGCCGCAAAACGTTTCTCGGTTACCGGAACAGGCAAACTTAAACGTTCGAGGGCTAACAAACAGCACATTCTGGGAAAGAAAAGCCCTAAAAGAAAAAGAAAGCTGAGAAAGCTTGGCTTGGTATCCGCCGCGAACCACGCGCAAGTTAAAAAGATGCTGCCTTACGAATAAGTATAATGAAAATTAACAGGAGGGTTTTTTAAATGGCCAGAGTAAAAGGCGCGTTAAACGCCAGAAAAAGACATAAAAAAGTTTTAAAGTTAGCAAAGGGTTTTAGAGGCGCAAAAAGCAAACAATACAGGGCTGCAAAGCAATCCGTTATGCGTTCAATGGCAGCGGCGTTCGCCGGGCGCAAGCAAACCAAAAGGGATTACAGAAAGCTTTGGATAACAAGAATTAACGCCGCCGCGCGCGCAAACGGAACCTCTTATTCCAAACTTATGAACGCTCTTAAAGTAAATGGGATAAATATTAACCGCAAAATGCTTGCCGATATGGCTGTTAACGACGGAAGCGCTTTCGCGGGTTTGGTAAGTAAAGTTCAATAATTATCGGTTAAATATGGGCTGTTGCAAAACTTCTTTTATGGTTTTGCGGCGGCTCTTTTTTTCATAAGTTGTGTTAAAGCGCTGCTTTGGAAAGATATGATTGATGCGCAAATGTAAGGAGGCCGATATTTGCGGTACTATACCAATTGCCGCCTAAATTATCAATTGCTTTGGCGTGATAATAAAAAGTTTACAAGAATTACCTCGCGTAGTATTCTATAAGAGATCATTTTTATTTAACTTTGAAGGGGGTTATCTAAATGAAAAGTAAAATCCGTAATATGTTTTCATAAAGATTGGCTTTAATTTTGTTGCCATGCTGACGGATACTGCAAATAATATTAAAATAACACAGCGACCGAAAGCGAAATCCCCGTTATTGAGGAAATTCTACGTGACACCGTACGTTTTATTTACTTAAAAGGCTTTGTTCGTTCTGCACAAACCCATGAAAAAACTCGTGCGTACTGTTTGAAATACACGAGGTAATGTGGTATGATGAGTTCATTAGTTCGAGGAGGTTTTAATGTGGCTGAAACTATAAATGTAACAATCCGCCTTGACAGGGAAATCAAGGAACAGGCAGAAACATTGTTTAGTGATTTGGGAATGAATTTGTCAACAGCGTTTAATATTTTTGCGCGTCAGTCTTTAAGACAGGGAAAAATACCTTTTGAAATATATGACCCGTTTTACAGCGAAAAAAACCAGGCGCGTCTTGCTCGTTCTATCGCCGAGGCTGAAGCAGGTAAAGTAACGGTACACGATTTAGTAGAGGTGGATTGATGGCTCAAAAGGCATGGACAGATGATGCATGGGATGATTATGTGTATTGGCAGACTGAAGATAAAAAGATGCTAAAGCGTATTAACATTCTTCTTAAAGATATTGATCGTAACCCTTTTTCTGGTATTGGCAAGCCTGAACCTTTAAAAGGCAACAAGCAGGGATATTGGAGCAGACGGATTGACGAAGCTAACCGAATAGTTTACAAGGTGGAGAGCGGTCAAATCGTTATTACACAATGCGGCGGTCATTATAATGATTAAAGTGCTTGGAATTTGTACAAGAATCCCGATAGTGCCAAACAAAAGATTTACCTCTTTATACACACAAAATTCAAAATACTTGTCATACCCTGCGTTTCAAAACACAAGGGTATGACAGCGTTTCAGAAAGCAATACGTAATTCTTCCGTGAAAGGTTAAATGCGCACCGCCGCGGCACAGTTTATTACGCGATTTCATAAGTTTTGTTCTGCTCGGCCTATAGCGTTTGAATAATTACATAAGTAGGGTTTTCTTGAGTTTTTCCGCTTGCCAAAAAGCAGTCAACAAGCGGAAGCTCCATGTCGCGAAGGATTGCGGTTTCGTCTGCGCGTTTCAAGTTGGTTCATACCTCGCGCACATTGTCGAGGTTTTCGAGAATTTGTATATCGCCCACGCAAAGATGCAGGAATGTGGTCATACCCGTTGACGTTTGCGGGTATTTAGGTCATGTGTTTCATATTCCTTTGCCTTATTTTCTCGGTATCCCGCAAATTTTCGCAGTACAAGCCGCAAAAGCACATCCCGCAATTCATTGTCCATCCTCCGACACTCCTGTGTTGTAAATATCTTCAATATAATAAAGCAAAATTTCGGTTATTTACTTGAGAGTAGAAACTTTAAACAATATCGTACTCCTGATAATCCGCAGATTCACGTTGAGCTTCCTTAATTAAATTGATTATGCCAAATTTCGAGGCAGAACCAAAGTGCTTAAAAATAGTTTTGCGCATATAATCAGCGGTTGATGACTCTGATGGAATTTCATTGCTTTTAGTCCGAAGCCAACGCAGAGGCGATGCATTTATTTCTTGTGCGAACAGCAAGGAACATATTTGAAGCAACCCTACTGCAATGCAGGCTGTCAAAACATAACATTGTGTTGCTCGAAACGCTCCCGCTATAAGTTTTTTATCGCGAGAATCGGTTACAGATTCCAAGATATCTGTGCAATAACAAAGCGAAGCATCTGATAATGACCTTTTCCCCAAAGCAAATCATGTGAGATAAATGATACAGATTCTTCTGCCTGCGGAAAACGCAAATGGATTTCTTAAAAGCGATTTACAATCCGCAGAGGTGGAAATTCCCGCCCGAAAGGGAATTGCCCAAATTTATTTTTGAGGGAAAAGGCGTGTACGATCCTGTTGAGGTAATGAGGGTTTTCCTATTACATGATACTGAGCACAGAAGGGAAAAAGAAGCTGACGTATTTATTAACGGATATTAAGGAGGTTCTAAATGTACAAGAAACTGATAATTTTTATAATAACCTTTCTGTTTTTGGTTTCGGCACTGCCGATGTTTGCGTTTTTATACAGTCCTCCATGGGAACGTCAGACTATTGCTAAAGAAAAGATTAGGATGAAGGAGCGCTCTGCCGCCAACTTGCCAGAACCGGAAACTGAAGAATATGAAGATAGTGAAGAAATAAATGATAGTGGTGGAGAAAGCGAAGGAATTAAAGAGGATGAGGCCACCGAAAAATATAGTTTTTTTGGCACATGGCGAATTGATAAGGCTGCGCTAATATCCAACGTTAATAGGGAAACTACTGAGGACGTTGAATTTCAGGAAGGCTCTTTTAACCCGGAGGATTATATTGGTTGTGAAATTGAATTTTCCCATGATTTTATTCGATTAGGCAGCGATACGTATTACAATCCGGAGTATGTTGTAAGTTACACAGCGGGATATCAAGGCGTCAACGGTATTACTTTGCCGGATTTTTTGGGATTAATCTTCGACGAGGGAGTTATTCTTTACAGAGGATACGAATACGAAAGATTAATATTCGTTCCGCTTCTAAATTTTTTTGTTAAATTCGCACAGGACATTAAGTACGAAGAGAATTCGTCTTTTCCTGTCGGTTCTCAATGCGTGCTTTTAAATAATGACACTATGCTCTTAGGAGTTTGGGGAAAAACTGTACTTGCGCACAGGGTTTATGAAAGCGAAGAAAATGCCATTCCAATAGAAGAACTAATTGACGTGAACCCTTTACAACCGGAAGCGGAAGACTATGAAGATGTTAAAGAAATTGAAGACGATGCGGATAGCGAAGAGGAGGAGACTATTGATTATTATTATAGCTTTTACGGCTCATGGCGTATTGATAAGCTTGCGCTGACATCTAAATCGTACACGGGAACAACCAAAGACGGACTTTCTGAGGAAAACCTTTTTGACCCTGAGGATTACATTGGTTATGAGGTTGAGTACTCCCCTGATTTTTTCCGGTTAGGCAGTGAAACATATTTCAATCCGGAATATGTTGTGAGTTTTACAACGGCAAGAAAATTTCAATACGGCGGAGGTTTTCGTGTACCATATTTGTTAGAGTTTATTTCTGATGAGGGAATTGTTCTTTTTGGAGAAGACAAATATGAAAACGAAAATAGAATTCCGATTCCTTTAATAAGAATAGAATTTGAAGAAGACATTAAATACGGAAAGTATTCGTTCTTCCCTGTCGGCTCGCAATGTGCTCTTCTAAATGAAGATACTATGCTACTGGGTTTTGGGGGGAAAGTTATGCTTGCGCACAGGGTTAAGTAAGCTAAAAAAGTGCCTGCGGAGATTTTTTCCGCAGGCACTTTTTTCCTTATTACACCGCGTTTGCATTACGTTTCGCGGTCATTTTAGGCCAATCCATAAAGCAAAAAATTGATTTTTTATTGCGCGTTTAGAAAAAAATATTACCGCAAACAAGTAAAATTTGGCTTTGCGGCGCAAATTTCAACATATATCCATTTATCCCACTGTCTTTAGCAATAAAGCATAAAAACCTTGTGGAGATTAGGTAAAGTTTTGTTGAAGATTTACTGAATATTTTCTCAAAAAAATGTTGACATTAGAACTTTAATGTAGTAAGATTCTC
>JAISVZ010000095.1 GCA_031271295.1 Clostridiales bacterium
TTTTTCGGCGCTTAGCATTTGCGCCAAACTAACCGCGCTCAAATTTATGCGGTTAGGGTCGAGCGCAACCACTATTGTTGACGCGGCCATATCCCCAAGCCTTTTACATTTTTTAGAAAACATAATCATTATAACACCGACGCCTGTGAAATCAAGCGTTAACTTTAAAATATTGCGAATAAGAGATTGGGAGAAGTTTATAGGCTGACCGTTTTCCTTAATAACACGCAAACCGTATATCTTTTTGCCAACGGTTTGCCCGTTCATGTAAACCTCGGCGAAAATATAATATCCGTAAAATATCAGAAAGATTGCGAGCAAAGCAATGCCAACAATCCACCCCGCGTCATCCAAATTATCTAAATTGGACGTTTCACCCTGAAAGGCCGTAAAGAAAATTGTCAGCACAAGCGCTGCAATTGCTAAAATTTGCATCAAAAAATCCACAACCGATGCTCCGAGGCGCGAACCTGCCCCCGCAAGACGATATTCAATTTCTATGTTGTCAGGAGTGGTAATTGTGATATAATTCATTGTAACATTCCCTTCTGTGTTGAAAAGTAAAAATATCGGAGGTGCCCTCTTGTCTTTGGAAGAAAATTTTATTAGCAAAAACTTTGAGTGCTGGAACAAACTTGAAGGTTATAACAAGCTGCTTGCCCAAAAAAGCATTACCAGGCTAAGCCGACATCAGCTTAAAGAGTACACGGAACTTTTCAGAACCGCAAGCCATCATTTATCCTACGCCAAAACTTACTTCGAAGGCGGCAAAAGCGTTGAATACTTAAACCAGCTTCTCGGTATGAGCCATTCATATTTTTATACAAGGCAAAAGTCCGCCTTTCATGAAATTGCGCATTATTTTGCGGCGGGTTTCCCCCAAATGTTCCGCAAATACTTCAAATTCTTCTTAGTTTCAATGGCGCTTTTTTTGGCGGGCTGCGTTTTTGTAATAGCTCTTTCATATATGGATTCTTCGTATATGAATTACTTTTTGCCGGAAGGTATTGCAGAGTCTAACAACATTTCCGGAAGCCTTTCCGACGAAACATGGTCGTTACCCATACTTTCTTCGGTTATTATGACAAACAATATCCGCGTTTGCGCAATGGCTATCGCCTTTGGGGTGCTTTTCGGCGCGGGTACGGTTTATATACTGCTTTTTAACGGGCTTAACATCGGCGCGGTTTACGCCATGGTTTTAGTTTACGATATGGACCAGTTAAGGTTTTGGTCGCTTATTTTGCCGCACGGTTTTATTGAGCTTACCGCCATTTTTATTTCCGGCGCGGCCGGGCTTGTAATAGGCAAGCACATGCTTATCCCAAAGGATTTATTAAGGCGCGATTCCATAGTTTTAGGGTGTAAGGAGGCGTTTTATTTTTTGCCCGGCCTAATGCTTATGCTTGTAATTGCAGGGTTAATTGAAGGTTTTTTTACACCGCTAAATATTGCGGACGAGTTAAAAATTGTTTTTGCGCTTGTAACCTTGCTGCTTTTGCTTGTTTACCTTATTTTTGCCGGAAGGTTTTCCAAAAGCTCCAAAACTAAATAAGCGAGCCTGATTTTATTTCCAAATAGCGGTTAACCGCGTCTATAGCGAAATTTTCCGCGTCGGATTCCACACATATTACGCCGTTTAAATTAAGGGCGCGTATAAGCTGTTTTCTGTTTGCCAAATATTCAAGCGCGACGGATTTTTCATACAGCGTTCTTGAGTCGCGCCCCGTATTTTCCGACATCTTAATTACGCTGTCGTTTTTCATTAAAACTACAACCGGCAGATGACGTTTTCTTAAAATTTTTACGCGCGCCACCAAATCCGAAAGCTCTACCTCAGTTTCAAAATCCGTAAATACAAAAACTATACTTCTGCGTTTCTGCCTTGATACAAGTTCCCTAAACGCGCCGTAAAAATCCGAAGTTTTGTTAGTGTCTTTTATGTGATACAGCGCTTCCATTAGTGTGTTGCGGTGAAACGGGCCTTTGCCCGGCTTAATAAAGGTTTTAACCTCGGTATCGAACACGATAAGGCCGGACGAATCCCCCTTTCCGTTTACAATGTCGGATAAAATTAAAGCGGCGTTAATCGCGTAGTCTAACTTTTTATCGCCTTTAAGTATGTAACTCATCGGCCGCCCGGTATCTATCATTATAATAACGGGCTGGTTTTTTTCCGCTTCATAAAGGTTTATTACGTACTTATCCGCCCGTGCGCTAACATTCCAGTTTATTTTGCGGAAATCGTCCCCGGGAAAGTATTCGCGCATACTTTCAAATTCCAAACCCTCGCCTTTTATGTTAACAATACGTTTGCCGTTTTCAAGCGCCATATTTTTTGTTAACAGCAGGCGGTATTTACTTAAATCCTTAAGGTTTGGGTAAACCTTATAATCCGCCGGAAGTTTTCGCTTGCCGTACTTATAACACATCCCCAACCTGCTTTTCATTTTAAGGTAAATATTTTCAAATAAAAACGCTCCTCGTTTAGAGGGGATAACCTGATAAGAATAAGCCTCGCTGCTATGCGGAATTATTGTTTTTTTCATATCCGTGTTCTTTACGCTAAAATGAAAATCCGGAATTTCGTCTTTTAAGGTAAGCTCCAGGGGCAGGCGGTAATTGTTTCGAACATCAAAAATTACCGTGTTATCCGCTTTAAAAAACAGCTTATCCTCATTTGCGCGGCGAATATCAAATACCGCAAGCTTGGGGGAAATTAAATAATCTATAAAAAGAAGCAGCAGGCACAGAAAATTGTACCCTAAAAAAACCATTAGCGAAATGGTTAGCTCGGTAAAAGGCACAAGTAAAATTAGCCCAATTGATACTATCACAATAAAACGTTTCGTAACTGACATTATCTCGCCTACCTTGGTACTTTAACCTGCGAAAGTATATTTTCTATTACCTTATCCGCAATAACGCCGTCAATTTCCGCTTCCGGTTTTAAAATTATTCTGTGGCGCAAAATAGGGAGCGCCAAATCCCTAACGTCGTCGGGGGTAACAAAATCCCTCCCGGAAATCGCGGCGTAGGTTTTGGTGTTCATTAAAAGCGCGATAGAACCCCTGGGGCTTGCGCCTATGGCCACCGAACTTACGCGCCTTGTTGTTTCAACAATGCTTAAAATATAATTTACAATACTTTCATCCACTCTTACATTTTTTATTTCCTCACGGCACGCCAAAAATTCTTCCGCATTTGTAACGCATTCAACTTCCGAAATATCGTTTGGAGAAAACCCCGCGTCAAACATGGAAAGCACCTTTTTTTCCGCCGCAAGCCCCGGATAATCAATTAAAAGCTTCATTGAAAACCTATCCACCAAAGCTTCGGGCAAGGGATATGTGCCCTCAAATTCCACCGGGTTTTGCGTGGCGAAAACTATAAAAGGCAACGACAGTACGTGTGTTTCGCCGTCTATCGTAATTGATTTTTCCTCCATAACCTCCAAAAGCGCGGACTGCGTTTTGGGCGGTGTGCGGTTAATCTCGTCCGCCAAAAACAAATTTGTAAAAAGCGGGCCTTTTTTTAAACTGAATTCCGCTTTGGACATATCGTAAACCTTAGTGCCCAGTATATCCGCGGGCATTAAGTCCGAAGTAAACTGTACGCGTTTAAACTCAACCGAAATGGTTTTTGCCAAACACCGCGCCCAAAGCGTTTTGGCAAGGCCGGGTAAGCCTTCTATTAGAACATGCCCTCCCGACAAAACGGCGGTAAGCCCGTAATCCGTAATAAGGGGCTGGTTTATTACAACCTTGTTCATCTCGCCGCGTATTTTATCCGCAATTTCCTTAGTGTAACCTGTTTTTATTTCCATAATGTTCTTCCTTTCTGTTTGCGTTTATAAGCATTTTTCCAACCTGTCAAGCGATTGCCTTGCCTTGTACAAACGCCTTCGCCCTGAACGTTTTTTGGTTTTAAAGTCGCGCTGTGAATATGTTAAAATCTCCGCAAAGTCGTCATAAAAGGCAAGCTCGCGTTTTTTCCACTCCGTAAGTATTCGTTTTATCATAGCGTTTCTGTTTTCACCGGAAAACTCTATGCCAAAGCGCTGTGCGCACTTTTTAAGGAACCGCTCCAAGTCCGCCTCATATATTATATAACCGCTTCCCGCTTTAAGGTACACGTTGGCAAGAGCTTTTAAATATTCGTTTTCCTCGCGCTCAAGCTCTTCGTAATACGGAACGAACTTACCAAAGCGTTTGCCCAAATATAACAGCACAAGCACGGTTATAACCAAAACATGGTATGCCATCGTTTTAATGTTAACCGGCGCGGCGTCCCAAAAACCGGGGTCTGTAGAAAAGCCGTGATATGCTTCGTTTATAAATATAGACATTACACCCCAGCGGCTTAACACATCCGCCGTATAATATCCGGCTCTTCGGTCTCGCATTAGCGCAGCGTTTGTTATGCCGGAAGCGGGGCCTATTAAAACTTCCCCGTCTGCGCAGGAATAAAGTGTATAGCTGTCATTACCGTAAACTTCCCGCGCACCGTAAACTGTTTCAAAAACGCGTTTCATTAAACTGTGATTTTCGCACAAATAAATTACGTTTCCCCCGGCGGATACAAAATCCGCAAGGCGTTTTTCCTCGCTGTCTCCGTAATAGTAATAGGTTGGTTCAATAACTATTCTGGGGTAGCGGGTATTTGAGGAGGCGGTTAAAATTTGAAATTCCGGCTCAGCATTGTAGCCCATTTCGTTTAACGTATCGTAAATAAGCGAAACGCCGTTCGCCGCGCTGTTATAAATAGTGTAATCCGGCTGCTGCGACGCTAAGTTTAAAGATGATACAAACATTATCGCCAAAATGAAAAACACAAGCACGAGCAAGGGTATTAGAAATTTTAGGGAACTACGCGGTTTTTTCATACAAATGCGCCTCCCGTATAAGATTGTTTATGCTTGTGCGGTTGCCTCGGTAAACCTCTTCCGATATTTTTTTATGCCCGAACCACGCAAAATTAAAAATGTCCACAATGCCGGAAAATTTTGAATAAATTGCGGAAGCGCCGCGTTTTACTTCGTTTTTCAAAATTGTGTTGGTTTTCGAATCCGTAAGGTAAATTATGCCGTGCCCGTTTAAAACCCAAAGCAGGGAAATGTATTCGTAGCGAATAGCGTCGCGGAACATATTTCTTTGGGCGAAACTGTCCGCGTCTTGCAGAAGTTTTTCGTAAGTAATAACACGCCTGTCCAAATCCGCCATAATTTCGTTCATGGTTTTGTTACGGTAAGATTTCTTTCTCCTATATTTTACAATAAAAAATATGCATAACAAAAGAACGGCAACGCCGACGGCGATAAAAATATTTCTTAAAAGCTGAGTGTTTGAGCTGCCGGCGGAATCCGGAATGCTCATTCGGATTCTGTTTAAAATAGGTTCAAGGATATTTTCGTAAATACTCGACATTATATCCAATGCTCTTTCTCTTAAATCCGGTGCGCGTCCTGTTAAAATGTCGTATTTTCTTTGCGAAAGTGCGCTTTGCATCGCTTCGTCAAAACCTTGCATTATTAACCACCTAACCCTTTGCGCTTGGTAAACGCGCGTTTTCAATACTGTAAAGCTCCAAAACAATATCCAAACCGTGTTTTTTAATTCGCTGGTTAAAATAAACCAGAGAGGAAAGGATATCGCTGAACGGCGACATTAAAAGCGATACAATAATTGAAGCTATATATTGAACAACCGTTGCGGCAAAAGCCACAACTGCGGCTGAATTGGAAAAGCTGGAGATAAGAGATGTTAAGGACAGCGCGGCGGTAAACGAATAACTTACAACGGAACTTACGGCATACCACGTAATAAACGCTCCCGCAATTTTTAAGCGGTTTCCCTTTGTTAGCTCAAGGGAGCGTTTTATGGCGGTGTGAAAAACTCTTTTTTCAAAAACAGCGCCGCATAAAGCGCAGGAGCCTATAATTTGAACAAAAACAAAGTAAGCCGCCTCAAGAATTACCAATAAAATTGTTAGAAAAACAACCAAAGGAATGTTGTTTGAAATGCCGGATGTGTTCCGGTAAAAGAAAGGGTAGCCCATAAACGCGTCAAACGTGCCTAAAATATAAAGAAAAAAAATAACGGCGGTTACCATCGGTAAATAGGCAATAACATACAGGAAATTGACGCTGCAAACCCTAAGCGATGATTTCCACGCGTCCTTTACGGTTAACACGAACTTTGGCCTGCGCCCGTAGAATACCTGGCGGTTAATAGAAAGGCTTGCCGCTGTATTAACGGAGAAAACAAACAGCGCGATTAAGCCGAGAATTATACCCAATACAATAAATAAAGCAAAATAAGGCGAACCTGAGTTGCTTCCGGACATTTCGGAAAACGAAAAACCTATCGCAACAGATAAAATAATTATGAGGATAAAATAAAGAATCATTCCCGCAACCCCGAACAATAACATGCGCAATATTTGATAAGGGAAAGATTTTTTGTATATTTCGAAAACCTTATCCAAGATTTCGGCGGTATTCATGTAAAAATAGCGAAACTTTTTCATTAAAACTCTCCTTACATACTGCGGGAATAGAAAATCAGATATTAGCGCCTTGCGCAATATGAACGATTTTAGCATTAATGAAGCAAAAATTCAATATGAATAAAAAATAAAACGCAGAATATGCACCGCGCTTAACATCTCGCCTTTACCGAATTTGCAATACGAAACAGGTTTTTCTATAATTAATGTAAATTTAAAGGCAAGCGCAATAAAGCGGAGGGTTTGGAACGGAGGGTTTGGAATGGAAAGGGAAGTTTCTATAAAATACACAAACAGCGTTACATGCAAGGAATATAACACACTGCGGCAAAGTGTTGGATGGAGCGAAATTGAAAGCGTTCTTACAAAAAAGGGGCTTAAAAATTCAGCGTTTATAATTTGTGCGCGATGCGGCAAAAAAGCCGTAGGTATGGCAAGGGTTATTACGGATTACGGATATGTTGTTTATATTGCGGACGTTATGGTTTTGCCGGAATATCAAGGTATGGGAATAGGCGGCGAAATTATGAGGCGGGTAATGGAGTACATAAATAAAAATATTTCGCCTGGTCAGGGTAAGTATGTAACGCTTGCAGCTTCAAAAGGGAAAGAAGGGTTTTACGAAAAGTTTGGGCTTGTAAAACGCCCAACGCAAGACCTTGGGAGCGGAATGTCACTATGGATTCAAAAATAGCGTTTATTCAAAGCTGCTGAATTTACGCAGACGCGGCAGGGAAGCGAAAAATTTTGACTTTTCAGCATTTCTTCGTATAATGTAAAAAAATACTCACTGCGGAAAGCGAGAATCGCCATGACGGAAAAGATAGGCTTTTTTCAAAAAATAAAAAACGGGCTTGCGAAAACAAGGCAAAACATCATCGGCAACGTGGAGAACGTGCTTGCGGCATTTACAAAAATCGACGACGACCTGTTCGAGGAATTGGAAGAGGCGCTTATAATGGCGGATGTTGGCGTTACTACATCGGGCAAAATTATAACTCTTGTGAAAAACCGGGTTAAGCATGAAAGAGTAACCGACGTTTCCGAAATAAAAACTATACTTGCCGGCGAAATTACCAAAATTTTAACCGAAGGCGAGCCTGAGGCCTTTAACCATCCCTACCCGGCTGTGTTTTTAATAATAGGCGTTAACGGCGCGGGTAAAACAACTTCCATCGGTAAGCTTACTTCGTTCTATAAATCAAAAGGAAAAAAAGTGCTGCTTGCCGCCGGGGATACCTTCCGAGCCGCCGCTATCGACCAGTTGGAGGTTTGGGCAAAGCGAAACGCGGTTGAAATGATAAAACACGCGGAAAATTCAGACCCTGCGGCGGTTGTGTTCGATGCGGTTAACGCGGCAAAAGCCAGAGCGGCGGATGTTTTAATTTGCGATACCGCCGGACGGCTTCACAACAAAAAGAATTTAATGGAAGAGTTAAAAAAAATAAACCGCGTTATAGAGCGCGAATATCCCGAAGCGTGTTTTGAAGTTTTTTTGGTGCTCGACGCCACAACAGGGCAAAACGCTTTAAGGCAGGCGCAGCTTTTTAAGGAAACCGCAAACATTACCGGAATAATATTAACAAAGCTGGATTCCACCGCAAAAGGCGGCATTGTTATTGCCGTAAAGGACGAACTTGGAATACCCGTGCGTTTTGTGGGCGTGGGCGAAGGTTTAGACGATATGCGCGAATTTAGCGCTGCGGATTTTGCAAAGGCGCTGTTTTTTGAAGAAGGGAATTAATATATGGCGGACGAAAAAAAGCGGAACGTGAAACTTATAGCAAACAACAAAAAGGCGTACCACGATTATTTTATTATGGAAACATATCAAGCGGGTATTGAACTTACCGGCACGGAGGTAAAATCCTTAAGGCAGGGCAAATGCAATTTAAAGGATAGCTTTGTGAGGGTAGAAAACGGCGAGGCGTATATTTTAAACATGCACATAAGCCCGTATGAACAAGGAAATATTTTTAACAAGGACCCTATGCGGAACCGGCGGTTACTGCTTCATAAATATGAAATAAACAAGCTCTTTGGCGCGGTAACAAGGGAAGGTCTTACAGTTGTTCCGGTAAAAATTTATTTTTACGGAAGTTTGGTAAAGGTGGATATAGCAATTGCCAAGGGCAAAAAGCTTTATGATAAACGCGCCGATATTGCGGAAAAAACAGTTCGCAGGGAAGCAGAGCGTGAATTTAGGGTAAGAAATATGTAAAGTAAACGGCTCGTGAGTTTAGGGCAAGAAATTTACAAAGTAAACGGAGGTGTATTATGCGTGAAAAAATTGAACTTTTGAAAGAATATATTGAAAACAGCAATAATATTGTATTTTTCGGCGGCGCCGGTGTATCAACGGAAAGCGGTATTCCGGATTTTCGCAGCGCGGGCGGTTTGTATAATGAAAACTATAAGTACCCGCCGGAGCGAATGCTCTCCCATTCTTTCTTCATGACCAACACCGGCGAATTTTTCGATTTTTATAAAACCAAAATGCTTTTTTTAGGCGCGAAACCGAATGCGGCGCATTTAAAACTTGCCGAACTTGAACGAGAGGGAAAACTAACGGCGGTTATAACCCAAAATGTAGATAATCTTCACCAAATGGCGGGCAGCAAAAATGTTTTCGAACTGCACGGCTCGGTTTACAGGAATTTTTGCATGGACTGCGAAAAGGAACACGAAATAGAAGATATTACCGCAAGCATCGGCGTTGCGCGCTGCGAATGCGGCGGAATAATTAAACCGGACGTTGTGCTCTACGAAGAGGGGCTTGACGAAAAAACCGTAAGCGGCGCTATAGCGGCCATTGAAAACGCGGACGTTTTAATTGTTGGCGGAACGTCTTTGGCGGTATACCCCGCAGCCGGGCTTATAAATTATTATAAGGGAAACAAACTTGTGCTAATAAATAAATCAGAAACGCCTATGGACGATAGGGCTAATTTAGTAATACATGAAAGTATAGGAGAGGTTTTGAGCATGGTTTAAAGCTCTTGCCTCTCCTCCCTTTAAACGCGTAATTTTCAAAGTTAAATTTAAAATTAAATTTTTTCCGGGGGTGTATTGTTCCCAAAGGAGGCGATTAAATGCCGGTTGTAAAAAACGCTTTTCCGATACTTGAATACGATACCGAAAAAAACGCGGTTATCCAGCCCGCGCGAAGCTGCGGCGTTTTGGACGATATCCCGTCCGGCGATGTTTTAATTCCCGTATCCGCGCTGCGCGGCGAAGGCGCTTCCTATCATTATCTTCCCCCGTCGCGGGAAATAGAGCTTGATGCGGATATGGTATCCGTATTAAAATCCGCTTTAACGGAAAACGCAGTGCCGTTTACCGAATGCAAAACGTGGACAACGGACGCGTTTTACCGGGAAACTCCCGAAATGATAACATACAGGAAAAGCGAAGGATGTAATGTTGTTGAAATGGAGTGCGCAACCATAGCGGCTGTTGCAAGGTTTCGAGGAGCGAAATTCGCCCAGCTTTTATACAGCGGCGATATCCTTTTCGACTTGGAGCGCTACGACGAACGGGATTTTTCGTCAAATTCTTCCGCGCGGGAAAAATTGTTTTTGTTAAGCCTTGAAGCCGCGAGCCGTTTAGGGAATTAATGTAATCTCCGTTGTTTTTGTATATGCGAACCGTTACTGTTCACACGTTGATTCTGCATCCTTGATACTGACGACGCCCGCGCGACCGTATTTTCACTTAATCTTGCAAGTTTGGATACAACCGTTCCAATTTCCTTCTCCTGTTTGTAAATATTTTTAATAATTGTTTTGCCCGCTCTTTATATTGCTGACTTATACCTTTCAAAACTAAAAAATGGAAAATAGAATGATAGAATGATAGAAAGTCCGAAAGTCTATTTTCTATTTTTTTGCGATTTACCTTAATACCATTTTGTTTTTTCCTATAATTACGCTATTTGCGGCTCCTGCAATTTGCGCTGCATTGGCTTGGGCAAAAAAAAACGAAAAAACAAAAAGAGTTTGTTTTATTCTTTTTCGCAGGTGGTATTTCTGTCTAATATAACATTTTTTGATGATGCAGAGCATCTTCGGCATCATTAATTTTCGCCGAAAACATTCGTAACTGATAACACGTATTTTTTTCACTCAACTCAAAAATGTTCTGACCTTTTTGTGCTTTTTCTCTTAAAATCGCAACACCGCTCTTGCAAATTATACAAAACAAAGATAATATACATCTAATACTAATTTCACAGAAATATAATCAAAACGGAATCATACTTCCGTACAATTTTAATCGGCGGTGAAAACCTTGGCGTACCTTAAAAAATACTGGCTAAAATACAAATGGCTTTTCATTCTTTCGGTAACATGCGTTTCCTTGGAAGCCACTTGCGACCTGTTTCAGCCCAAACTAATGTCCGGCCTTATAGATAACGGCGCGGCAAAAGGCGATACGTCCTACATGATTCGTACCGGGCTTACAATGCTTGCGGTTGTTGGGCTGGGCGCGGTATTCGCGCTTACGCGCAATATAGCGGCGTCACTTGCCTCGCAAAGGTTCGGCGCGGCGCTTCGCCACGATATGTTCTCTAAAATTCAAACCCTTTCCGCCGATGAAATGGATTCCTTCGAGGGCGGCTCTCTTGTTACCCGCATGACTAACGATATTTCCCAGCTTCAAAACTTTATTAACGGTATGATGCGCGTTTTTTTTAAGGCTCCCATTTTATTTGTGGGCGCAATACTAATGGCGGTGTCGTTAAACCCCAAAATGCTCATTATTATCGCTCCGGTGGTGGTTCTTGTTTCGGCAATAATCGCGCTTAGTATGAAAATGACATATCCGCGTTTCGCAAAGGTGCAAAAATCGCTGGATAAGCTCAATACCACAATGCGCGAATACCTTACCGGCATACGCTTGGTAAAAGCGTTTCGCAGGTTCAGCGAGGAAGAGGCACGCTTTAGCGAATCGAACGAAATCCTTTCGGATAACACCATTAAAGCAAACCGCATTTTAGCTGTGCTTTCGCCGTTTATGGGTTTTTTCGTAAACCTCGGCATTGCGGCGGTTATTTTCTTAGGCGCAAGCTGGGTTGGCGGCGGCGAAATGCAAGTTGGCGAAATTATGGCCTTTGTTACATATATGATGCAGATTCTGCACGGCCTTGGAATGATATCGAATATTTTGAATATGTTTGTGCGCGTAAAATCTTCGCACGAACGTATACGCGAGGTAATAAGTATTGAACCCGGCGCGGCGGATACGCCAGCCGCAAAAAATGCTGTTCCCGCAGACGGATTACAAACCGCCGCAAACGCTGTTCCCTCTGACGGATTACAAACCGCCGCAAACGCTGTTCCCTCTGACGGTATTTTTAACGCAACAAACACCTTTCCGGCAACCGGTATATCAACCGCCGCAAACACCATCCCCTCCGCGCATATTTTATTTAGCAACGTCGGGTTTGAATACAAAGGCTCAACGGGGCAGGCCGCACTGGACGGGCTTAACTTTTTTGTGCCGCGCGGCGAAATACTGGGCATAATAGGGCCTACCGGTTCCGGCAAAAGCACGTTGGCATCGCTGCTTTTGCGTTTTTATAACTGCAAGGCGGGTGAAATTTTAATTTCGGGCATAAACTTAAACAAAATACCGGAAGAGGAGCTTCGCGCAAAAATTGCAATCGTACCGCAAACAGCTTCACTTTTTACCGGCACGGTAAGGGAAAATATTTTGTGGGGCAAAAACGACGCAACGGACGCGGAAATTCGCGATGCCGCCGATATGGCGTGCGCAAGCGAATTTATTTTGGCAAACGCCGCCGGGTACGAAACCGTAATTGGTCAGGGCGGCGTTAATTTATCCGGCGGGCAAAAGCAGCGCCTTTCAATTGCGCGAGCTCTTATAAAACGCCCGGAAATATTGGTCTTGGACGATTGCACAAGCGCACTTGATACAATAACCGAAGCTAAGGTAAAACGCGCGATAATTGAATTATCCGGCCGGGAACCGGAAAAGTCAAACGGCGAAACGAATTTTTCAATCATCGGTACGGAAAACCCGGACGATGCAGCAAATCAAACCGGCACAGCAAATCCAACAGGCGTAGCAAACCAAATGACTTGCTTACTCATTACCCAGCGCGTATCCACCGCAATGAGCTGCGATAAAATTTTGGTACTGGACAGCGGAAAACAGGTTGGGTTCGGAACGCATGATTACCTTATGGAAAACTGCGAAGTTTACCGCGATATTTACAATTCACAAATCGGCGGAAAGGAGGGTTTTAAATGAGCGAGCCAATCAGGCAAACCAACGTAACACCTCCTTCTATAGGAAAACCGGGAGGCGGGCACGGCGGACGCACGCGTTTTATGCCGGGCGAAAAACCGCGTGACGCGCGCGGAACATTCGGAAAGCTTTTAAGGTATTATTTCAAAGAGGCAAAATCTCTTTTTGTGGTGCTAATGCTTCTAACCGCCGAAACCGCGATAGCAGTAACATGCCCCACCATAGTGGGCAGGGCTATTGACGCGCTAAACACCGGGGATAGCGTAAACTACATTTACCTGTGCGCGGTTATGCTTGCCGCGCTTTATACCGGAAGCTGGCTTTTAACAACTGTGCAGAGCGTTATAATGAACCAAACATCCCAGCGAATTGTGCGTTCGCTTCGCAAAACGCTTTTCGATAAGCTTCAAAAACTGCCTCTTACATATCACGATACCCACACCCACGGGGAACTTATGAGCCGCCTTACAAACGATATAGACAATATCAGCGTAACGATAGCGCAGTCCACAACTCAGCTTGTCAGCGCCGCTATAACTATCGTAGGTTCGCTTATTATGATGCTGCGCCTTTCCGGTTATATGACGGCGGCGGCGCTTATTACCGTGCCGTTGGTTTTTTTGCTTACAAAACTTATTGCCGGGCGTTCACGAAGATTATTTGTTGGCCAGCAAAGGGAACTTGGGGTTTTAAACGGCATGATTGAAGAAACAATAGGCGGGCAGAAAATTATTAAAGCGTTTGGCATGGAAGAAAAAACGGTTGAAAAGTTCGATGAAATAAACAAAACTCTTTTGTATTATTCCGTGCGCGCGCAAATATGGTCTGGGCTTTTAATGCCTTTTATGAATGTTATAACAAACTTGGGGTATGTGTGCGTTGTTGCGGCGGGCGGGTATCTCGCGGTAAACGGAATTATAACGGTTGGTGTTATCGGTAGCTTTACGAGTTATTCCAAGCAGTTTACCCACCCGTTAAACAATATTGCCGGTATGTTTAACAACTTACAATCCGCGCTTGCCGGTGCGGAGCGTATGTTTGAAATACTTGCCGAAGCCGAGGAACCGGAGGATGTGCCGAACGCGCTTGACATAAAAATTCCTAAGGGTGACGTACGTTTCGAAAACGTCACGTTTGCCTATGTAAAGGGCGTAAACGTTTTGAAAAAGGTAAGCTTTGAAGTAAAGGCCGGGCAGAAAATTGCGCTTGTTGGAGCAACCGGCGCGGGCAAAACAACAATTGTTAACCTTTTAACGCGCTTTTATGACGCAACCGAGGGAACGGTTTACATAGACGGGGTTGACATAAAAAATTATAAACGCGACAGCCTGCGACGCGTATTTTCCGTGGTACTGCAAGATACCTGCCTGTTTACCGGCACAATTGCCGATAACATTCGCTACGGACGCCCCGACGCCGAAGATTCGGAAATAGAAGAAGCGGCAAAGGCGGCAAACGCCGATGTTTTTATAAAAAGGCTGAAGCACGGCTATAATACCGCGGTTAAAGGCGATACCGATTCCCTGTCGCAAGGGCAGCGCCAACTGCTGGCAATATCAAGGGCGGCGTTGGTACGCGCGCCGATTCTTGTTTTAGACGAGGCGACGTCATCCGTGGATACCCGTACCGAGCTTAAAATTCAAGAAGCTATACTTAGGCTTACCGCCGGGTGCACATCGTTTGTAATTGCGCACAGGCTTTCCACCATACGCGACGCGGATGTTATAATGGTGGTAGACGGCGGTGAAATAGTTGAAAGCGGCTCGCATAACAAACTTATTGAAAAAAACGGGCTTTACGCAAAAATGTATTTCAGCCAGTTTTAAACCCCTGCCGATTTAAATTTTATTTGACCTCCGCCTTTTTTGCGCATATAATGAATTTATAAACGCAATGACGGAGACAGTAAGCCGCAAGGGAACATCACAGTGAACCGGGGAAAGTGAGAACCCGGCATAAGTAACTTGCGGAAGAAAATCACTCCCGAGCGGCGCGCCAAAAACCGTATGCCAGGCCGGGCTGGTAAGTTCCCGCAAGTTAGACCTGCCGAATTGGTTCTGCATCGGCTAAGCTAAGCCCAAACGGTTATTAGGTTGCGACGGCTTCCCGCCGTAATACGGGACGCATATGCTTGTATGGCGTAAAGGGTGGTATAGCGAAGGTATATCTTTCGTCCCATGCGAAATAAATCGTATGGGGCTTTTTTATTTGCCCCGCACACGGGGAGGTGTTTGGGTTATGGTTATAACCGCAAATAACCCTATGGGTATCCACCACGCTTGGGGCAGAACAATAAAGGATGCCGTGCTTCGCTACAAGGCGATGAACGGTTTTTCGTGCCACTACCGCAACGGGTTCGATACCCAGGGGCTTTGGGTAGAGGTTGAGGTTGAAAAGGAACTTGGGTTTAACAACAAAAAGGATATAATGGCCTACGGGATGGGCAATTTTACGAAAAAATGCGTCGAACGCATTCAAAAGTTTTCCGGTGTTATAACGGAGCAGTCGAAACGGCTTGGGCAATGGATGGATTGGGATAACTCGTATTTTACCCATACGGACGAAAATATCTCCGCAATCTGGTTTTTCCTTAAATTATGCGGCGAAAAGGGACTTATAGCCAAAGCGCACCGCCCAATGCCGTGGTGCCCGCGCTGCCAAACGTCACTTTCCCAGCACGAGATGGCGGGTTCGCACACGGAAATAACCCATACGGCGGTTTTTGCCGTTGCAAAATTAAAAGACGCCGAATTTGACGCGCTGGTTTGGACAACAACGCCGTGGACACTTTCCGCCAACGCGGCGCTTGCGGTTAACCCGAATTTGGACTACGCGCTTGCGCAGTGCAAGGGTTTTGAAAGGCCTCTCGTGCTGGCAAAAAACGCGGTAAAGCAAGTTTTGGGCGACGCGAAAATAATAAAAACTCTTAAAGGCGCGGAGCTTTTGGGGCTGGAATACGAAACTTTTTTCCCAAACCTGCCCGCGCAGCATAATTTAAACTACACGGTAATTGCGTGGGATGATGTTGACGCAAACGAGGGAAGCGGAATTGTGCATATAGCGCCGGGCTGCGGCGAGGAGGATTACGAGTTGGGCAAAAAGTTTTCCTTTCCCGAACTAAGCCCTTTGGACGAGGCGGGAGTATTTTTGCCCGGTTACGGTTTTCTTAGCGGAAAACCGGCATCCGAGTCGGCTGATTTGGTTTTTGAAAAACTGAAAGCGCAGGGAAAATTGTTTAAAACCCATAAATATTCGCACAGTTATCCCGTTTGCTGGCGGTGCAAGAGCGAGGTTTTGTATCGCCTTGTCAGCGAGTGGTTTATAAAAACCGAAGAAATAAAGCCGCAGCTTATTCAGGCCGCCCAAAGCGTAAAATGGGAGCCCGAATTTATAGGAAAACGTATGCAGGACTGGCTTAACAATATGGGGGATTGGAATATCTCCCGCAAAAGGTCCTACGGCTTACCCTTGCCGTTTTATCCTTGCGATTCCTGCGGGCATCTTACGGTTATCGGTTCGAAGGATGAACTTTCGCGGCTTAGCGGCGAAGCGGCGCAAAATTTACCGGAATTACACCGCCCCTATATAGACGAGGTAAAAATAAAATGCCCTAAATGCGGCGAAGAAGTGCGGCGTGTGCCGGAGGTTGGCGACGTTTGGCTTGACGCGGGTATAGCACCGTTTTCCACCCTCGGATATTTTACGGATAGGGATGAGTGGGAGAAAAATTTCCCGGCCGAGTGGATAATAGAAATGAGCGAGCAAGTAAGGCTTTGGTTTTATTCCCAGCTTTTTATGAGCGTTGTTATAACGAACCGCGCACCGTATGAGCATGTGCAAACCAACAATTGGGTGGTTGCCGAGGACGGAACGAAGTTTTCAAAAACCGGGTATATGATTCGTTTCGACGATGCGGCGGATAAAATGGGAGCGGACGCGGTGCGCTACCTTTTTGCGGGCGCGTCCCCGTATTCGGATGTACGCTTTGGGTTTTCACTTGGCGAGGCGGCGAGGCGCAAACTGCTTGGGTTCTGGAATATATTTGTCTTTTTTATGACCTGCGCGGAAATTGACAAACCGCAAATAAATAAAAAACCTTCGGAAAACCTAACCGATAAATGGCTTGAAAGCCGGGTGCGGTTTTTTGTAAACAGCGCGATTTCAAGCTATGAGAATTACAACCTGCCGGAGGTTGTGCGCGAATTTGAAAAATGTGTCAACGATATATCCAACTGGTATGTGCGCATAAACCGCCGCCGGTTTTGGAGCGAAGATTTTACTGCGGATAAACAGGACGCGTATAATTCGCTGTATTTCGCAATAAAACGTATCGCGCAGGCAATGGCGCCTATCCTGCCTTTTATGACGGAGTTTATCTGGCTTAACATGGCGCGCGTTTTCGAACCGGAAGCGGAATCTGTATTTCTTTCAAATTTTCCGGCAAAAGAGGAATACAGCAGTCAAATACTAACCGAAGCCGAACAGGTACGCGAGGTAACAGCACAAGTTTTGAAGCTTCGCAACGAAAAAAATAAAAAGGTAAAACAGCCCCTTTCCGTTTTGTATTTTGGCGCGGAGTATAAAAATATAGCGGCTTACGCCCATATAATACGCGACGAGGTAAATGTAAAGGAAATTGTATTTTTGGAAAACTTCGGCGGTTTAAGCGGTGAAGAAATGAGCGGTTTAAAAGGCGGAAGTTTAAGCGGCAACGGTTTGAAAGAGTGCGAGTGTATCGCAAAAGCGGCGGACGGCTTGAAAAGCTGCGAGTGTATCGCGAAAGCGGCGGATGGTTTGAAAAGCTGCGAGTGTATCGCGAAATCGGCGAACGGTTTTCCGGCCGCTATAAACACCGAAATAACGCGGGAATTAAAAGCCGAGGGGATATACAGGGAAATTTTGCGTTTTTGCCAGGTTCTGCGAAAAGACGCCGGCTTTGCAATTACAAGCAAGGTTACGCTGAATTTTGCTGCAAAATCGGAAGCAATTCGCGAGGTAATAACGGCTTACGAAATGGAAATAATGCGCGAAACGTTATCTGAGATAGGCGATGTTGATATGCCTGTGCTGCAAAGGGAGGTTAGCATAAATGGCGAGAGTGTGGTTATTTCGGTAAAATGAGGCGCATAAATATCACTAAGTATCACAATGGCTTAAAAAATTTCAAAAAATTTGCCTTTTGCCAAAATGCGTATATAATATATCCGTAGTTGACAAAACTAAATATTAAATAATTTTGGGAGGCGTATTATGAAACAAATATCCAAGGATATGACAATTGCGGAAATTTTGACGGTGGATCGCGGAGTGGTTCCGTTTTTACTAAATGCCGGTATGCACTGTGTGGGCTGCCCATCGGCCGCAATGGAAACTCTGGAAGAGGCAAGTTTTGTACACGGTACCGAAGTGGACAACCTTGTTGACGAAATTAACGACTATCTAAAAGCATCCGCATAAAAACTCCCCGTTCAAGTTGATAAATTTGAGCGGGGTTTTTTGCAAAGCAAGGTTGGTGTTTTATGAAAAACTACTCGAACAGATTTATGGCGACATGTGTTCCCGGCTTGGAATTTGTTCTTGCCGCAGAAATAAATGAAAAATTTCCAAACGCTAATAATATGGCGGAAATACGCGGCAAAGTTGTATTCGACATGCTTTCGGAGCCTGCGGATTACGGCGTGTTAAAATGCGCCGACAATTTATATAAGTTGTATCGGGTATTTTCGGCAGGTGTTCATAAATCCGACTTGCCATGTATCGGTAAAAACATCAGCAGCATTGATTTCGAAGCCGGCGAAAGTTCAGCAAAAAAAATAATAGTGAGCGTAAGCCGAACCGGAAAACATACATATTCGCGCTTTGACGCGGAAAATCAAATTACGCAAAGCCTTTTATCTGCGGGGAATTTTGCGCAGGGAACCGCAGAAAACCACAATTTTGCGCTGCGTGTGGATATTACGGATGAAATCTGCTCCGTTTATAAACAGCTTACCTTGGCCGAAACGCGTTTTAGGGGAACTTTTTTTCAAAGCGTTCCGGGCGGCATAAGGCACTCGGCGGCGCATTGCCTTGTGCGTTTAAGCTTCCCCCAAAACACCGATATTTTTTACGACCCGTTTTGCGGCGCGGGTACAATACCTTTTGAGCGTTCCTTCTATAAGGGTAAAAAGATATTCGCAAGCGATTATGATACCGGCGTTTTAGAAAAAGCGCGGGCGAATTTAGGCCAAAGCGCCATAATTTTTGAAGCGGACGCGGCAAATACCAAAATGAAAGAGTGCGGTGTCAGCAAGGTTGTAACGAATATGCCGTGGGGGAAGCAGGTAAAGGTTTCGGCCTTGGAACAATTGTATTCGGATTTTATGCGGGAACTAAAACGGATTTTAGCACCGAACGGCATTGCGGTTATTTTAACAGACCAAACCGAGAATATTAAAAATTCGTGTAATGTGCACGGGTTAAGCTGCCGGAGTTTGGCGAAGCTGAGCCTGCACGGGCTGCATCCCGAAGTTTTTGAAGTAAAAGATTAAGCGCTTTACAACAGTAATTATTTATCATTAACTTATATCAGCAAAAAGGAGTGTTGATTTTGAAAAGAGGGAGAATTTATTTACTTACGCTTTGCCTGTTAGTTTTTTTATCCGCCTGTAACGCCGCGCCCGCAACGGAAGCCGAATCGGAAACTGTACAGGCGCAAGCTGTCTCACCGGATGAGGTGCAATCGCAGACGCAAGCCGCCGCGCCGGACGGGGGACAGGAGCAGGCCGCCGCACCGGACGGGGAACAATCACAATCGCAAACCGCCGCACCGGACGGGGGACAGGAGCAGGCCGCCGCACCGGACGGGGGACAATCACAATCGCAAACCGCCGCACCGGATACCGAACTGAATTCACAAGGAGATGAAGCTTTGAAGATATTACCCGAAACACAATATCAAACCGGCATAGAAGTTCTTGAACGTTCGCTTTTGGCGACGGGGAATGTTTCGCGCTTTTCAAAAGCGTTTGAAAAAGCCGCAAACGGAGAGGAAGTTACAGTTGCGTTTATCGGAGGCTCCATTACCGAAGGGCTTAACGCAAACGCGGAAACCTGCTACGCGGCGCTTACGGTTAATTGGATGAAAAGAGTGTTTAACAACAAAAATATTAAGCTTATAAACGCGGGCGAAAGCGGAACCGGCTCAAAACTTGGCGTTATGCGCGTAACGCCGCAGGTTTTGGACGCAAAGCCTGACATTGTTTTTATTGAGTTCGCGGTTAACGACGGCACGGATGCGGATTCCAACTCGGCATACGAAAGCTTAATACGAAAAAATTTGAATGGCGAAAGCGAACCCGCAGTGGGGCTGCTTTTTACCGTATTAAAAAACGGATACAGCAACCAGGACAATATGGCGAAAATAGGCGCGTACTACGCTCTTCCCATGTTTACCGTAAAGGATTCAATTTTTGCGGAAATTACCGCCGGAAACATGACATGGGAAGATTATTCCAACGACGAATCCCACCCGCACACCGACGGGCACAAGATGGTTGCTGAAATTATGCAGTACGGACTTGAAGCCATCTATAACCAAGCGGCGGAGGGCACCGCAAGCGGGCAGCTTATTCCGAATATGCCAACGATTGGCCGCCGCTACGAGGATATCGTGTTCCTTAACAAAAACAATTTTGATCCGGAGGATATTGGGTCTTTCACGAAGGAAACATCGGATACCAAACCGCTTTTAAACGGAGGGTGGAAGCGGGCGGCAAACGACGAATCCGCAGACCCGTTCAAATTTACGCTTACCGCAAAAGAAGTTTACTTAATTTATTGGGAAACGCCCGGCTACGGTAACCCCCACGCCGGCAGTGCGGAAATTTACGTTAACGGCGAATTAAAAACAACCGCCGACGCAAACAAAAACTGGGGCAACCCGGCGTTTTTGAGTATCGCCGCCGACACTCAGGCATCTGAACTGAAATTTGAAATTAAACCGGCGCCGGATACGCTCGCAAATCCGTTCTGGATTTTGGGAATTGCGTATATTCCGTAAACTTAATGCAAATTTAACGTCAGTCTCCTTTGCACCTTTTTTAAGCGCGGGCATAGTATGACATTAGGACAACGTTTAGTTTGTCCGGAGCTTAAATGAAAGGAGGCATTCTAATGTCCGAAAGATATTTACTTGAAAGTTTGGCCAGCAATTTAGGCAGAACAGTTACTATTTTTACTACAAGCGGCGGGCTCTCCGGCGGTGGTTTCACAGGAGTTCTTGCGGCTGTAAACGAGAGTGCGGTTAAGCTTATAACCGATATCGGTGCGGCTCCCGCTTGCGCTCTTGGCAGCTCCTGCGGCTCGCCCAGCGGATTAGGCGGCTTTGGCGGCTGCGGTTGCGGCTCGAACAACTGGCTTGGCTCCGTAACGGAAATCCCGATTTGCAAGATTGCCGGTTTTACGCACAGCGCCATTTAATGCCGCGTTCTTAAACTGCCCGGATTTTAAATGTTTTTTTCGGGCGGGAAACCTTATTACAGCTACTAAAGAGGAAAGCCTCTGAGATATAGATAAAGGGCGCGGAAGGTAACCATCTTACCTCCCGCGCCCCGGCAGCCCGTTTCGGGGCTGTTAAAAACCGCCGCAATTGCCATGCGGCGGTTTTTTTACTATGTTTAGCTGAATTTTTTTATAACTCCCGAATGCTTCGGTAAGCTCATATACTTTTCTTTTGTCGCCAGCCCTCCTCTTATATGGCGCTCCGATTTATTAACTTCGAGCACTCTGCGCGCCTCACCCGCCAGTTTGGGGTTTATCGCCACAAGTCTCTCGGTAACGTCCTTATGTACTGTAGATTTGGATATTCCAAATTTCTTTGCGGTTTCTCTTACGGTTGCGTTAGAGCCTATAATGTAATTTGCAACTTCAACGGCACGCTCCTCTATGTAAGCCTTCATGAAATTGCCCTCCTTAATACATTCGTCTTTTAATTTATATGACGAGGGTAGCCTTGTTATGTGTGATTTTCTTGAAATGCTTAATAACACTGAATGTCTCTTCATATTCACCTCATGTTCAGGAACGCTTTTTCACTTTTTCCAAAGTTGACATTGCCGGCACCTTCTAATATAATGCCTGTGTTGTACCCTTAGCTCAGTTGGATAGAGTGACGGCCTCCGAAGCCGTAGGTCGCGGGTTCGACTCCCGTGGGGTACGGAAAACCTCTGATAAACACAGCGTTTGTCAGAGGTTATTTTTTCGGCGAAGGGATTTGACGCATTTTTACGCAACACATTTTGGCATTTCAATTTAATCTGCTTTCAAAAATCACAACAGTTTCATCTGCTTCAACAAAACAAGTATAATTTACAAAAAAAAGACCAATATATAGTAAACGGCTTAATAAGAAACTGGCGACATTTTGTTAAGCGAGCGCAGTAACTTATACTAATTCTGTTTAAAAAGTTTGAAACCGGCACCCCAAAACGCCGAAAATCACGCGATTTTGGGGGCTTGGCTTCAACTTTTTAAATTGGAATTAGTATTAGCCGCACAACACGGCGAAGTATGCACGGAAACTACGAGGAGGTCTTTTTATGTTGTTTGGAGAAAAAAATCCGGTGCGCAAAATATCCTTTTTTACTTTAACGCTTTTACTTTTGGTCTTAATTCCGGTTTTAACCGGGCTAACCGGTGTTAAAACATATGCCGCGGATATTCCGTCTTTAAAGGTAAGCGCCAAAGCGGCGGTATTAATGGAACCGTATACCGGAAAGGTGCTTTTGGAACAGAACCCGCACGAAAAACTTCCGCCCGCTTCGGTTACAAAAATTATGACGATACTTTTAATTTACGAAGCTCTTGAGGACGGCAAAATAAAAATGGACGACATTGTAACCGTAAGCGCACACGCGGCAAGTATGGGCGGCTCTCAGGTTTATTTGGAAGAGATGGAACAACAAAGCGTGCGGGATTTGCTAAAATCCGTGGTTGTTGCCTCCGCTAACGATTCGTCCGTGGCTTTGGCGGAATTTATTTCGGGCAGCGAAGAAGGTTTTGTTGCTTCTATGAACGAAAAGGCAAAATCACTTGGTATGGCGGATACTAATTTTGTAAATAGCTGCGGGCTTCCGGCAGCGGGACACTTAACAAGCGCGTACGACATCGCCCTTATGAGCCGCGAGCTTATAACAAAATACCCGCAGGTTTACGAGCTTACGCAAATTTGGATGGATAAAATTATTCACCGCACGGCGCGGGGCGAAGAAGAATTCGGCTTGTCTAATACCAACAGGCTTATAAAAAGTTATTCCGGCGCAACCGGGCTTAAAACCGGTTCCACAAAAGAGGCGCTGTACTGCTTATCCGCCACCGCTCAAAGGGACGACCTTAACCTGATATCCGTAGTTTTAGCCGCACCCGATTCCGCCACAAGGTTTCACGAGGCAATGCGTATGTTGGATTACGGTTTTGCCAACTACAAAGTTCAAAAAGGCGACGAAGCAGGTAAAGTAATGGGTAAAATAAGAGTGTTTAAGGGCGAGGTTTTAGAGACGGATTTCGCGGTTAAAACGCAAATAAGTACACTTATAGGTAAAAGCAATTCAATTGATATGCAATCGCACCTTGAAGTGTTGGATGCGATATCCGCGCCGTGCCCTGCGGGAAGCAAAGCCGGCGAAATTGTTTATACATTTGATGGCAAGGAAGTTGGAAGAAGCGACTTAATTACTACCGAGGATATAAAGCGTGTTACGCTCCCGGAAATGATGCAGCGGCTTTTTTACAGATGGTTTTACTGAGCAAACGAAAAAGGACTGGATTTCTCCGGTCCTTTTTACAATATTTTAAAAACCTTAATCAGCGACGGCTTTTTCATTTCAATTATTCATGAAAGTGAAGCGCAACTGCGGCATCAGCTTTTTTTACCGCGTCCCAAAGCCCGTCGTCCGATATATCCACCGTTAACTGCGCGTATTTTTCGTAAAGCTCTCTTCTCTGCTCAAGCATTTCCTCAATCCGTTTAAGTTTATCATCGGTATTAAGCAGAGGGCGGGTTGTATCGTGTTTTACGTTTTCAAAAATTTTTGAGGCGCTGCACTTTAAATATACAATAACTCCGTTATCCGCAAGAAGCCGCATGTTTTTTTCGTTTTTTACACATCCTCCGCCGGTGGCTATAACTCTGCCTCCGGCGGACGCTGTCTTTTTTATTGTTTCGGTTTCAAGACCACGAAAATAATCCTCTCCGAAGTTTTCAAATATTTTCGTAATTGGCATACCTGCCTCCGCTTCAAGTATAACATCGGTATCCGCAAATTCCATGCCGCGTATTCTCGCAAGTCTCCTGCCAATCGTTGTTTTGCCGCAACCGGAAAAACCTATCAGTACAATATTTTTATTTAACATGATTATAGCCCGCTCCTTTGACTGTAGCTTTGCGCAAAATCCTTCAAACGAACCATAACCTCCCGCAAATCATCAACCTCCGGCAAATAGACCAACCTGAAATGATTCGGCTCGCTCCAGTTATAGGTTCCGCCGTGTGTTAAAAGTACGTGCTTTTCTCTCAGGAAATCCAGCACAAACTGTTCATCGTCCGTAATTCCAAGCATTTCTGTATCCATTTTGGGAAACATATAAAGCCCCGCCATAGATTTTACCGCGCTAAACCCCGGAATTTCGTTAAGCCCCTTAAACGCGAATTCTCTCTGCTCGTAAAGCCTTCCGCCCGGCAAAAGCAAATCCTTTGAAAAATTTGCGTTTTCCAGCGCGGCCGCAATTATGGTTTGGCTTGGCACGTTAGAGCAAAGGCGCATAGAAGCCAAAACGTTAAGCCCCTCCAAATAATCCTTCATTCCGGCGGTATCGCCCGAGGCAACAAGCCAGCCGCAGCGGTAGCCGCAAAGTTGGTGGGATTTTGATAAGCCGTTAAAGGTTATTACCGGCAAATCGGGCGCAAGTTTGCCAAAGGATACGTGAACGGCGTTATCCATTAAAAGCCTGTCGTAAATTTCGTCGGAAAATACCACTAACTTGTTTCGGCGCGCAATTTCGCACATTTCGGTTAAAATCTCCTCCGGATACACCGCGCCGGTGGGGTTGTTTGGGTTTATAATAACAATTGCCTTTGTTTTATTCGTTATCTTCCTTTTAATATCGTCCAAATCCGGGTACCAGTTTGCCGCTTCGTCGCAAAGGTAATGAACCACTTTTCCGCCCATTAAATTTACAATCGCCGTCCACAGCGGGTAGTCCGGAGCGGGAATTAAAATTTCATCTCCATCGTTAAGCAGTGCCTGAAGCGCTATGGTTATAAGCTCGCTAACGCCGTTGCCCGTAAAAATTTTACTTATTTCAACGTTTTCAATACCCTTTTTAGCGCAATAGCCGGCTATTGCCTCCCTTGCGGAAATAAGCCCCTTAGATGTTGAATATGCCGCGGTTAGCTGCAAGTTTTCACTAATAATTTTGGGAATAAACGACGGCGGCTTAAACCCGAACGCAGCGGGGTTTCCGGTATTGAGCCTCATAACCTTTATTCCTTGCTTTTCCATACGCGTTGCTTCTTCGGCAACCGGACCCCTTATGTCATAGCGCACATTTGTTAATTTCGTTGATTTTTTCAGTTCCATAAATAAACTCCTCTCAAAATAAAAAGCCCCAAGCTTAAAGCTTAGGGCGAAAAATTCCGCGGTACCACCTAAATTCGGGCACACAAACCCGCTCTTAAACCGGCACAACAATGCCGTACCGCTGTAACGCGCGGACACGATAAAACTTAATAGGAAGGATTTTTCCGTTGGGCCTATGGCTCAGAAATGGCTTCCGCTCCTTATCCGTAAAGATTTTCACCAAACATCTTCTCTCTGAAATTTCAAAGGGGCGTACTCTTTTTCCTCACTGCCTTTCGTAGCAGTATAAGGCTGCAAGGCGCTTGTGTCAAGAGGTACTTTTTTGGTTTATTTACCCAAAACAAACTAAAGTTTGATTTTTAACGTATCATGCACTATAATTGCTTGGACTTAAGGATTACGCAATTTTTCAAAATGCTGTTGCGCTTTGCGTTATAAATTCGCAATTCGCCGCTATTTCGTCATGCCGGGGTGTACAAATGGATACCGAACAAAATACAATCCGCCGCAAAGGCGTAACATATTTAGTATTAACCGTTGTTTTGGCTGTAACGTCAATTTTGTCCGCTTTTTTTATAAAGCGATATTTTGGCGACGAAAGCGTTTTTATTTCCCTTTCCTTTTTAACGCCGCAGGTTCTTTTGGGCATTTTTGCTCTTCTTTTCGTTTATCTTTTACTTGATGCCCTGCGCTTTTATTTTGTGCTTCGCGCGGTGGAAATTCAAATTCCCTTTTTATATGTTATAAAGCTATCTTTTATTAACATTTTTGTATCGGCTATAACCCCGTTTGCCACTGGCGGAGGGTTTGCGCAAATTTATTTTTTGGTGCGAAAAGGTACGCCTCTCGGCAGCGCCACAGCCGCCTCGTCCATACGAAGCCTGCTTGCGGTAGCGTTTTTTCTTGTTGCCGCGCCTGTGGTTATTTTAATTAACCCGTCGCTTTTATCCCTTGTAGGCGAAAATCATATGTGGGTTGTTGCCGGAACGGTTGCGGTTTTTTGCGGCGTGGTTATCCTGCTGTTATGGCTCGTTTACAACGAAAAGCAGATTAAGCGCTTATCAATGGGTGTTTTTTCATTTCTTACCGGCAAACACATAGTTTCGTTAAAACGCGCGCGCAAATTAAACCTTGCGGTTTTTCGCGAGGTTCGCGGCTTTAACGCGGGTTTGTCGCTGTTTTTGCGCGGCAGTAAAAAGTACGTTGCCTTATCCGTCTTAAGCACAATACTATTTCTTTTTACCCTTTTTTCGTTCCCGGTTCTTTTAACCGGCGCCATGAATTATAAAATCCCTTCCATTTTAATATACCAATCTCAAATACTTATTACATTTATAATGTATTTCGGGTTAACGCCGGGAGCTACGGGTATTGCTGAAGGCGGGTTCGCATTGCTCTTTTCTTCGCATGTTGCAAAGGAGGATATCGTTTCGCTTACGGTCTTATGGCGTTTTTTTACGGTTTACGCCGGAACGGTTGTTGGGCTTTTGCTGTTTTATATAGAACTTTTCCGCACATCAGTAGCTCGCAAAGCCGCGTCACGCAAAGCCTTTGAGCAGCAGGAAGGGAAGCTGCTCCGTATTGCGATGTTTACAAACAACTATTATCCGTTTATCGGCGGGGTGCCTATTTCAATTGAAAGGCTTGCAAGCGCACTCAGAAGCTTGGGGCATTACGTTGTAATTTTCGCGCCGGAGTATAAAACGCAAAGCGGCTGCGCGGAAGATGGTGTAATACGCTGCAAATTGCTTCTGTTACTTAAAACCAAACTGTTCAACTTTCATATTGTAAATATCTTCTCCCGTAAAATAGAGCGTGAGTTTGCGCGTCACAATTTTGATATCGTACATGTTCACCACCCGTTCTGGATGGGTACGAAGGGGGTAAGTTTGGCAAGAAAATACGGCATACCCGCCGTTATGACATACCATACCCGTTTCGATATGTACCACCATTATGTGCCGGTTTGCAAAAGATACTTCAAAAAATACCTGTCGCACCGGATTGTGCTTCACTTTGCGCAAAGCTGCGATATGGTTTTTGCTCCGGTGGAATCTTCCGCCAAGTACCTTAATGACCTCGGCGTTACCAAACCTATAGAAATAATGCCCACGGGCGTAAAACTTTTATTAGGCGGCAACGCGGAAAAATTGCGCAAAACCTATACTCCAAACGGCGAGCTTCTGCTGTGCAGCGTATCGCGTTTGGCGCGTGAAAAAAACATATTCTTTTTGTTGGAAGGCATAAAATATATTAAATCTTACGGCAAAACAGCGTTTAAGTGTGTTATAATAGGAGACGGCCCCGAACGGGCTGAGATAGAAAAATTCATCGAAACCGAAAACCTTTCGGATACCGTAATTCTTACGGGCACCGTAGAACCTGATTGTGTAGGAATGTTTTATTTCGCTACGGATATTTTCGTTTACGCGTCAAAATCCGAAACGCAGGGTATGGTGTTAATTGAGGCTATGGCAGGGCATTGCCCGGTTGTGGCGGTATCCTCCGGCGGAGTGGACGATGTTGTTAAGTGCGGCTGTAACGGCTGCAAAACCTCCGAGGATATAGCTGAATGGGCGCAAAAAGTTATGCTTCTTATGGAAAACGAAAATTTGCGAAAAGAAATGTCCGAAAACGCGGCGGCTTTTGCGGGTAAATTTTCTGCGGAAAATGTGGCGGCGCAAGCCGTTAGGGCATATACCAAGGTAATTACTGATGTATGAAACAGGTGGAATAATGGGAAACTTTTCAGACCGTGTAATGATAGGTTTATACGCCGGATATCTGCGTTTGGTGTGCGCCACATGTAAAATGACACAGCAAGGCTGGTTTAACTTCCGCGAAAGCGGCGAAAAGGTTGCGTTCAGCTTCTGGCATGGGTCAAGCTACTTAATGTACCCGCAGATGCAGCACACCGGCACGGCAATAATTACCACAATAAACCGCCGCGGGGATTTTGTAAAGGGTATCGGCGAAAAATTCGGTTATGTTCCGTTTCGTCTGCCGGACGAGGAAAAGCAAGCATCGGGCGATGTGCGCAAGCTGATAAAGGAAACCGCGAACAGCCATATTGCGATTGCTATGGATGGGCCGCTGGGTCCGTATCATATACCGAAACGGTTTTTGTTTACAATAGCGTATCTTTCTAAAAAAAGGATTGTACCGCTCACGGTTTCGGCAAAGCGGGTTATACGGCTCACCAAAAGGTGGGATAAATTCATTATTCCGCTACCGTTTTCGGAGATTGTGGTTACATTCCACGAACCTCTGACTGTTCAAAAGGAAAACTTTGACGAACTTAAAGAAAAAATTGTAAGCATTAACGGCGGAAACACCGAATAATACAGTGTTTTTGAACAAAGCAAAACAGCCCGGTTACGCAACCCAAGCTGTTTTGCTTTGTATATTTTTATTTGTTAAGCAATAAACATCCCGCCTAATCTTCGGTAACGCGGGCTTTAGTAAGCGCTTCTTCTATAGCGCTTAAAAGCACCCCGCTCGTTACGGAATCCTCTGCGGAAATGTGCACGTCAAGGCTTTGAGTTTGCACAATTTCAGCCGCAATCCGTTCTATTGCCGGCTTCACGAGCGGATAAAAAACCTCTTGAACTTCCGCCATATTCTTAAGCTCAACAGATAAAATTGAATTTTTATCCACAGTCACTTCAATATTAACGGGCTGGTCGCTCAGTGTTATTTGCGATATGTACGTTCCCGGAATATAAGCCGCGGCACTCTCCTCGCCCTCGCTTTTGTCTTTCGGTATAAAGAGATACACGAGTGCAATGATGATAGCAATTCCCGCTATGGCAAACAGAAGTGTCCGTATTATCTCCCGCAAATGAAAAACCATAATTTTGGTTCCGCCCATTTATAATCCTCCTTAAGAAAATCGGCGTATTTAACAAGCGATTTATAATTTATTATAGTCTATTAGCCGTGTTTGCTTTTTATGCCAATATTCCCCCAGATTTGGCGTGTTTATTATGCGGAAAAACGGCAGTTGATATTTTCCCTTTTGTGTGTTATTTTTGTTAAGGTAAACGCGCACGGTTTATTTTGTACCAAACAATAAGCCTGCGGTCTTTGGTATTGTTAAAGAATCAGCAATGAAGTTATTCTTTATCAATTGCTCATCCAAAATAAAAGGAGGATGTTTTATGAAGAAATTCAGAAAAATTGCCTGCATCGCGACGGGCGCGGTTTTAGCTCTTGTAATGGGAATATCGGTTCCGGTATATGGGCGAAACGAAACGGTTACATCTCAAGTTTACTACAAGAATATTAAGGTTAACATTAACGGAACGCAAACAACTTTAACCGACCTTGAAGGCAGAGCGCAGGAACCGGTAATTTTAAACGATACCGTTTATGTTCCGCTTTCCGCCGCTGTACGCGCCTTGGGCGGAACTTCGGCTTGGGATCAGGCTTTGGCAACGGTAAATATAACAACGTCGTCCTCCGGGGCGGCTTCGAACGCGGATTTTACCGGGCGAAACGAAACGGTTACATCTCAGGTATATTACCGTGATATAAAGGTTAACATAGACGGAACGCAAACAACTTTAACCGACCTTGAAGGCAGAGCACAGGAACCGGTAATTTTAAACGATACCGTTTATGTTCCGCTTTCCGCCGCAGTACGCGCTTTGGGCGGAACTTCGGCTTGGGATCAGGCTTCGGCTACAATTAATATTACCACATCGGCTTCTTCCGGCGGTTATGCAAGTGCTTCGAACCAAAGCCCGGCAACGGATAATTCTGTAATCGGAACTTGGACGGATAATACATATGTAAATAATCTATCCGGTATTAAATTCACAATGCCGGAAAATTGGGTTAAACTCAGCGAAAATCAAATATCATCGGTTATTAACATTGGCCTGAAATATGTTAACGAATACGGTAGCGGTATTCCCGAAGAAATGGTCTCCGAGCAAGTTTTTAGCGACATGGTATGTTACAATACGGACAATTACGACAACGTTTCTATCGCATTCGAAGATATGAGTAAAATTGAGGGCGCGAGCGATATGACAGCGGACGAATACGCGGAAATCTCATTATTACAGTTAGATATCTTGGACATGGATTATGAAACGGGAGAAATTGAAAACGCGGCTATAGCCGGGAAAAACTTTAAAACTTTTACGGTAAGTGTAAACAGCTTGCCTAAAATTAAAATTACCCAGCATTATTACGTTCGCAAGGTTGGGAACTATATGATGTCGATTTGTATTACTCTTACAGGCGGCGATGCGGCTGAAATTTTGAAGTGCTTCACGGCAGTATAGAAATAACGAAAATAAAGAAATAGTTAAAGAATAATCAGGAATGGTTGTACGCGCGCACATTTTTGAATATTGGGATAGTTTTAATTTTTGGAAATGTGCGCAAGTTATTTGTTAACAAATACGAAACCAAAGAGGTGAAATTTCATGGAAATTAAGGGTTTTACATACGGTTACGGATCACGAAAGGGGGATTTAGCATCCGCCGAAGCAATCCGTTCGCAGAATTTACTTTATGAAACGGGCGTTAACTGGGTTTGCCTTGCGGTTGCCGTCGCTCAAAAAACATTTTATTCAACGGAAATTACGTTCGATTTTAAGCGTACGCCCAAGGATAAGGAAATTACCGAAACAATTAAAAGAGCCAAATGCCTTGGAAAAAAGGTTTGCCTTAAACCGATTCTTAACTGTATGGACGGTATGTGGCGCGCATATATTAACTTTCCGGATGCCGATATGATGGGAAACGACCGCTACTGGGACGAATGGTTTGAAAGTTATACCGCGTTTTTATTGCATTACGCGCAAATTGCGCAAGATACGCAGTGTGAAATGTTTTGCGTGGGCTGCGAGATGAGCGGAACCGAACGCAAGGAAGCAAAATGGCGCGAGGTTATAAAAAGTGTCAGAGAGGTTTACACCGGAAAACTTACCTACAATACAAACCACGGCAACGAAAGCAGAATAAATTGGTTTGATACGGTGGATTATATAGGTACGTCCGCGTATTATCCGGTTGCGTCGGTTCCAGGCGCAAGCAAGGAAGAAATGATTAATAACTGGAAAAAGATAGCGCCAAAAATTGAAGAAGTAAGCCGCAGGTTTAATAAGCCTGTAATTTTTGTGGAAATAGGCTGCCGAAGCGCAAAAGGCTGCGCCATGATGCCTTGGGATTTTACCCATAAGGAATTTCCCTACGATGAGGACGAGCAAGCTAACTTTTACGATTCGTGTATGGAAGTTTTTTCGGAAAAGGAATGGTTTTCCGGCTTTTTCTGGTGGGATTGGAGCACAAAAATTTACGAAACCAAGGAAGAAGCGCAAAACAATACCGGGTTTAACATTCATTTAAAGAAAGCCGAGGAAGTTATAAAAAAGTGGTATAGGAAACCGGAGTGAAACGGATGGAAGGGTACGATTTTACGGGAGCCGCAGCGTTTAAAGGAAATTTGCCGCAAAACGCGTGTGATAAAGTTATAGCTCTAATTTGCGAAAGCCGCGAGGTAAATTCATTGATGGATGTGTTTTCGTGGGATAAAAGCACCGTGATTGAATGCGAAAACATAGACGAAACAGTGCGTTACACAAGCTACGACGGGTACGATTTTTTAAGTTTGATTTACGCCGAAAGGCAAAACGGCGAACTGCTTCAGCGTGAAATTAATGTATTTTTTGCGGAAAATTATTTAGCGGCTGTTTTTCCCGCAGATATGCCGCCGAGCCTTTCTAAGCTAAGGGCTGATTTAACGGAAACTTTGCGTTTGTCCGGCGAACGCGCAGAGCCTCTTAAATACCTTTATTACTTCATTTTATCGGCATTAGCGGACAGCTTTTCAGACATTTTGGAAAGATTAGAGGACGAAATGGAGGATTTATCCGAGGAAATTGAAGGAAAACCAACTGACGAACACAGCGCGGAAATAGGTAGGCTGCGTAAAACGGCGTATACTTTAAAAAAACTTCTGCGGGCAACGGCATATGTTGGCGGGCAAATAGTTGTTGGGGAAAACAAGTTGCTGGATAAAAAACACACCCGCCGGTTTAAAAATATAGACGAACGCTTTTTAAAACTCTACGATTTTGCCGACAGCCTGATGGATTTATCTAACGAACTGCTCCATACGTACGACAGCAAGCTTTCCGCCAAGATGAACGAAACGGTTAACAAGCTTACAATAATGACGCTGTTTTTCGGCCCAACATCGCTCATAGCCGGTATATACGGTATGAACTTTGCCCATATGCCGGAACTTGGCTGGGCGTACGGCTACCCGGCATCTATTGCGCTTATGGTTTTGATAAGCGCCGTAATTTATATTGTGCTTAAAGTAAAAAAATGGCTTTAATACCTTAACGCACCTTTTTTGCACGTATGTACGCATTGCCGTATTGCACGCATTGCACGTATTGCACGTATTGCACGCATCGCCTTATTGCACGCATTGCACGTCTTTAACGTTTTCTTGGTGAATTGCAAAAGTAACTTCCAGTTTGTCGCCGCCACTCTGGAAGTTACTTTTGCAATTCACCTCTTTAACTCTTTAACTTTTTTAGTTTTTAATTGTTGACAATAAACATATGTCCAATTATAATAACACCCGTGACGCGCAAGCGTGGAGAAGTACCCAAGTGGCTGAAGGGGCTCGCCTGGAAAGTGAGTAGGTCGTTAGTAGCGGCGCATGGGTTCAAATCCCATCTTCTCCGGGAGGAACAATCGTTATAAAGCTTGTATTTACAGGCTTTATGGCGTTTTTTTTTGTTCGCTGAAGGATTTCGGCATTGACTTTCAACAGCAAAATATTTAAAATAAGATACAGCCGATAAACAAAGCCTCCCTGGGCAATTGTAGCCCCCCCGGACTGCCGAGTTCGTCGGTTTTTTAATTCTTGACTTTACCTAATAAATCCTTTAAAATTTAGTTACAGTAAAAGAGAGAGCGCTGAAACACTCTCTTGGTTTGGTCACAATTGCTGCGGCGGTCGTGGCTGAAATCGGATTTAATTCCAGTGTAAGCCGTTACCTTGGCGAGGGCGGCTTATTTTTGAGTCTTTTTAAAATATGAAGGGAAAAACGGCGATGAATACAAAAACCTATACATTTGAAGCCGAAATTAAAAAAGTACCGGACATGGACGGGGCGTATATTGTGTTCCCCTATGATATAAAAACGGAGTTCGGAAAAGGACGGGTTAAGGTATCCGCCGAATTTGACGGGGAAGCGTATAACGGAAGCATAGTAAACATGGGCGTTAAGAACGCGGACGGCTCAATTTGCTATATAATTGGAATCCGAAAGGATATACGGGCGAAAATCGGCAAAGCGCCGGGCGATACCGTTCGCGTAACACTGCGGGAAAGGGAGTAAGCAAATGAATATAAAAACTAACGGCCCAATTGCGGTTGTGCAAAGCGACGAACCGGTTATAACAGACTCCCCCTCCGCTCTGGACCTTATGGCAACCGTTAAATACGAAACAAATTGCGACAGTATAATAATAAATAAATCGGCGGTTGCGGATAATTTTTTTGTGCTCTCTAACGGGATTGCCGGAGAGATACTGCAAAAATTCGTCAATTATCACGTAAGGCTTGCCATCGTTGGGGATTTTTCGCGCTATACAAGCAAACCCCTGCGGGATTTTATCTGCGAATGTAACAAAGGTAACCATATTTATTTTGTGGATTCCGTGGACGAGGCTGTACGGAAATTAAATACAAGGTAACGCTGTTAAAAATGTTATTATAATCAAAAAATTCGCATTGCACGCGTTGCAAAAATTTTAAGGTGGTGGACAAAAATGAAACTAACCCACGAAGAGGCGGAAAAACTGCATTGTCCGCGTTTTAGCGAATTGCCTTCGCTTAGTTTGTATATGGATCAGGTTGTGTTTGTTATTGAAGAAAGTTTTGCCGTTTTTGCCGATGAAACCGAAAAGGTAATAACATCAACCATGATAAACAACTATGTAAAGCAAAAAATCGTACCCCCTCCCGAAAAAAAGAAGTACAACAAAAACCATATCGCGGTGCTTGTAATTGTAAGTATGCTAAAGCGTGTGCTCTCAATTTCGGAAATTAACGCCCTTATAGCCGAGATGCAAAAGGAATATTCGTTAGAGCAGTTTTACGATTTGTTCTGCGAAAGGTTTGAGAGGTTAATAAAGGACGCGTTTGCGGAAACCGACGAACCCATAACGATTTGCCGCAATATGTTGGATTGCGCGCTGGGCGCGTTCGTGGGGAAATTGATAGTGCAAAACAGCTTGCAGATAAGCGAATAAGGCATTACCGAAAAAGCGGCAAAGCGAATTTTTCGGCAAAGCGCCGCGTTATATCAGCAAAACAAAACAACGCAGCATGGGAGGAACTCATTATTATGACGAAGCTGACGCTAAACGGCGAGTGGAAATTTAAAAACACCGCCGAATCCGCATGGCACACAGGCAGCGTGCCGGGTTCGGTGCTTAACGATTACATAAACAATAACCTTATACCAAACCCTTATTACAGGGAAAACGAATACGCCGCGTTTGATTTGTTCGAAAACGGTTTCGAATACGAGCGCACCTTTACCGTGCCGGAAAATTTTCTAAAGTTTAACCGCGTAAACCTTGTTTGCGGCGGAATGGATACCCTTGCGG
>JAISVZ010000130.1 GCA_031271295.1 Clostridiales bacterium
TTATGAAGGTTATCAAGATGTAATCTTGTGTTTGTTTGTAGATAAATAGTGGATTATGAGGCTTTTTATCTTTATCTGCTATGTGTATGTGCTAATTATGTTGGGAGTTTAGGTTACAATTTATCTTTCAGCAGTGTTACTTAGTACATTTTGCTTCAATCCATATGTTTTTGCGCAAAACGGAACAACCGAAATTGCAGGGTCAATTGAAACTGTAGAAGATTTTAATGACTTTGAAAGCATACAAAGCTCAGTTACGCCGCCGACGGAGTACGTTCCCCTTGCATCTACATCGGGTTCCGCTTTATCCGCTTATGCGTTACCAAACGAGAGTGTTACAAATGTTTTGTTAGTAGAAGATACTCTTCCTTGGAGTTCAAACGCAAACAGTCAAATCCTTAATTCGATAGGCGCAAAGTTTGACAAAGTAGCATCCAGTGATTTTTTGAATAAAGATCTCGGAAATTACTCAGTTCTGATTTTTGCTAACGACCAGCAAACAATATCTTATGCAAATTATGTTACGTTTATGGATAGGGTTGAAACTTTTGCCGAACTTGGAGGTGTTGTTATTTTCGGAGCCTGTGACGGAGGTTGGGCAAACGGGAATATACAAACATCCCTTCCCGGCGGCGTTGTTCCATTTAGGCAGTATTCAAATTATAATTATATTGTAAACTCATCACATCCCATTGTTACCGGTGAATTAACCGGAGGTTCAGCTTTGACCGATAATGATTTATACTCAAATTATTGCAGTCATACAAGTTTTGATGAATACTCCCTGCCTGAAAGCAGTAATATACTATTAAGGGATAGCATCCAAAACGCACCGACTTTGGTTGAATATCCGGTAGGTAGGGGCACAATAATTGCTTCCGGCTTAACTTGGGAACACAATTATGCTAATACAAGAACTTTTGCTCCAAAAGTCATGGATGACTTATTTTTATATGCAATTTCACTTAGCAACGCGGACGTTAATATGCGCCCTCCATTGGCACTGTCCGTATCAGCTCCTGTTGAGATTAGCATAGAAAATAATAGGTATGCACCGAATCCTATTGAAATAACCGCATACATACAGAATATCGGGGACGCTGTAGCTGAAAATGTACATATTAACCTTGACACATTTACCGATTTGGAATTGGTGGAAGGTTCTCCTGTAGTTGATTTGGGGCAAATTTCTGTAGATGAACAGATATCCGTTACTTGGAAAGTGAAAATTAAGCCGATAAATTCTGAAAGAAACGCCCCTTTCAAAATAACATTGACCTCTGACAATTCGGAAACAAAAGAACTAACCCGCGAAATACATATTCCGGAGATTATACCCAAAAATGATTTGGAACTGTTCTTAGATAGAAGCAGTTTAACACCCGGAAATGTGTTAAGAATTAATTTTAAAATATTAAACAAGGGCACTGAAGCCGTAAGCTTAAACGATATAAGCTCACGTTTTTATTTTACGGACGAAACGCCGGAACTTAATAAAATATTCAGTTTCTATAGCGCAAATATTGATAAGCCGTATTTTTCTTTAGGAAGTTCAGCGGTAAAGGGACAAGCGATTAAGCAAGAACAGGATTATTGTTACGTTATGTCTGATTCATTTCTTGAATTTGGCTTTAACAGCACATCACAGCTACTACCAAATCAAGAAGTGGTGGTAAGTGTCGGAATAAATAATATTAACTGGACGAATTTTTTAACGGAAAATGATTTTTCGGCGGTTGGCGATGACTCTTTCCCTAAAAACGGATATGCATCATGGGACTATATGCCTGTTTACGTAGACAATTCGCTTGTTTGGGGTGTTGAACCGGGAATTGACGAAAACGAAAAGAAGCCAAATCTTCGGATAGAAATTAATCCTGATGAGATTAACGGCAGCGGTTTAGCGATTTTGCAATGCTTGCTGATAATTTAGATGTTACTCACGGCTATAGAGATGCGCCTAATATTGTGTTGAGCACGATAATCAGAGGATCTATTTCACTTGATGATATTCCGTGGACTTTCGGATTACCTCCTATTATAAACTATCAGCCCAAATATTCCGCGTTTAAGGTTGGACAGGGGAGCATTATAGATAATACAATTGATGATTATGAAGAATTTCAATTAATGATTAAATTTTTTTACGATGGTGTTTTATATTCTGAAAAAGCAAAAGATGAAAATATATCAAAAACAATGGATTTAATTGATATTTGACATCAAAACAATTACTTTTCGCAATATTCTTCAATAAAAAACTACAGTTCTGAAGAATCCGTAAATCATCGCAAATATTTGCGATGATTTACGGTAAATTCGAAAGCAGAAACAACGCATTAGATTGATTTCGATTAGAGGAGGAATGCAAGATGAAAGGTATCGCATTGAAAATCATCCTATTTTTTGAAATTCTATTTTTTGTGTTTGTTTCTTATTTTTTTTTATACATAAACAGTGAAAATGCATGTCAAGAATACTTTTTTTATCTAATTGATTATGATCCATTTAACGATAAAGAAGGTTATGATAAGTATTTTATTGACAGGATTCAATATAAGAACTTATCAACAAAGTACAAAACAAAAATATCAAGAGAGAAACTTCATTATGTGGATACTGATGAGGAAGCGCTGGAAATATATCAATTATTGGATTCATTATCGGAAAAGGATGTACCGTTATCCGCATTCTCGTCAGAAGGAACCAAAGCGTATGCTGCTTATGAGCTTCTTGATATAAACGGAAAGAAAATGTTTCTGCAAATTCGATTTGATATTGAGGCTAACCATTTTACATTTACTCCGCAAGTTACACGAGTTAACATTGAAGAGGTATATTATGAAACTAATTAAGTACAATGCAACGGGGCATAATTTTAATAAAGGTGACACAGATAAGCTTTCGTTTGGTAAGCGAAATATGAAATCTATATTGGAATCCGACATTGCTTATATCAGCGGCCACGGATATTATGGTGGTGTATTACCGATTTCTGCAATTAATTCAGGCTTTGAGAATAGTGGACTGCTTGTTGCAAACTACTCTGTTATGGCTAACCAAACTGGATTTTTGCCTACAAGAGAAAACAGTTTCAGTTTCAAAGTGTCCGAAAATGAAGGTGTTGTTAGTGCAAGGCTAAAATGGTTAATATTTGCGGCTTGTAGCACTTTAAATGATGGTCCTTACAGAGATCGTACTGATGAAGAAGTTAAATTTGATGATAAATATACAGTAGAGCATTGGATTGATACCTTGATAAGTAACCCAAAGATGAAAGGCATTTTGGGATATTACGGCACAGCACCGCTTGCCAACGCGACACGGTCAGATAATGATGTTATCAGCAGATTTTTAAATTATTCAAAAGACGAGCAAAGCATTTATGATTCTTGGGTAAGGGCTAATGCGTATAGGAGCGGGCCTTTTTGGTATATTGATGATTCGAGGGAATGTGCATTGCTGAGTAAAGATTCGTATGCACATGAATCTTTGAAATTGAGTTAATAGTATCGCTAAACCCTTACCAAGAAAGTTCGCCTATTTCTCCTTTTTCATTGTCAAATGAACCTAATAGCAATAACGATATTTTATTTAGGATAAATCCAAATAATGCAGAGGTGACGTTAATGCAATGAAAAAAGTTAGAAAAATACTGTTGTATACTATTGCTGTAATAGCAACATATGGACTTTCCTTCAGAGTAAATCAGTACCAGCGAAGTTATAACGCAGCAATGGATAAGGCGGAAGATTGCGCGAACGTTCTTTACATGAACATAAGTGATTTCCGTCAAATCATACCATACTATATTTTATCTCCAAAATATCAACGAAGCGTTACAAAAGACGAATATAATAACGCTAAAACCGAAGAGCAATGGTATAGTATATTTTTAAAAATGGATTCCGTTAAGCGGAGCAAAAATGCGAGTACCGCTAATGAAATGTCTACAACAATGCATGATAATTCCCCTTGCGGATACATGAGTTATAACGGAAAGATGTATTGGGTGACGCTCGAAATAGATTTTAAATCCAATTTGCTTACACTAAAAACTGAAGTATCAAGGTTTGCAATGATAAGCAAGGAAGTTACAGGCGGATTATCAGCGTAGCCCTAAAGCGGAAGCTTACACATCAAATCAATCAGCAAATCCCTGCCGGCTATTTTGTCGGCAGGGATTTGCTGATTGATTTGATGCCCTGATAAAACGGAGGTTTATTAATGACTAAAAAAAAGAAAAAAATATTGCTGCATATCATCATTTTCACACTTATATTTTTGCTGTCGCTCAGAGTAAATCAATATCAGAGCGGTTGTTATGACGCAAGGGATATGGCGGGACACGAAGGAGGCTTTCTTGAATTGAATCTTGACGCGTTTAGTAGAATTATCCCATATGATATTTTATCTTCGAAATACAAACGAAGTGTATCAAGGGAAGAGTACGAAAATGCTAAAACAGATGAACAACTCTTTAATGTTTTTTTAAAAATGGATTCTGTTAAACGCAGTAAAAATGCAAGTAGATTTCTCGAAATGTCCACAACAAGGTATAAAGGATTTCCTTGCGATTTTATGGATTATAACGGAAAAACGTATTGGGTGACTCTCGAAATAGATTTCAGACCAAATTTGCTAACACTTGAACCTGAGGTGTCAAGGTTTGCAATGATAATCGAAGAAAAACAAAGACCGTCTTATCGTTAGCCGTAAGGCTAATATAGAAGCGAAGCCAAAGTTAATACTCACTCAAATTTATATGTATGTATTTATTGATTATAAATTTGTAATTTTAGCTGCCTTTGTTATATAATATACCCAATCTTACGAAGGGAGCAGGAACTTACAATGTTTAACGAAAAACTGAAAAATCTTAGAAGAAACAAAAACATGACACAGCAGGACCTCGCCGAAGCATTGGGGATAGACCGCACAACCGTAACAAAATACGAATCGAAGAATGTAACGCCGCCCATTGCGTCCGTAAGAAAGATATGCGAATTTTTCGGCGTTTCAATGGATTTTATGCTGGGTACGGAATCGACCGACGAGTTGGCAAAACGCATTTTAGACAAACGCGTGCTTATTCTGCAGCGCGCGGCAAGCGAGAACAATTTAACGCAGAATGAACTTCAGGATATTTTAAACTACGCTATGTACAGGTTTCCGGGTAAATTTAAAGGATTGGAAGTAAATGAAAACAATACGCTGCAATGAAATATCAAAACGCGTTTATGAACTTGCCGTTTTAAGCGGTGCGGATTCGTACCCCGTTAACCTGCGGGATATTTTATCGCCGCGCGTTTTAAGCAAATACAAAATAGAAGCCGCAACTTTTGAGGATTTCGAGAGGTTTGTGCCAAGCTCTAACGAAATCTTCAAAACAAGCGACGGCGCATCCGTCTATTTCCCAGAGGCGGATTTATTTTTGCTGTTTTACAATTCCAAAATTTACGCGCAGGCAAGAATTAACTGGACCATTGCGCACGAGATGGGGCATATTATAATGCGCCACGCGCCGGAGGGAATATCGGGAAGCTTTGCCGAACGCGAAGCGGACTGTTTCGCTAAACTTTTGCTGTGCCACCCTCTTATAATTAAAAACTGCGAAATAACCTCGCATACAGATATTCAAAAACTTTGCGCTATATCCAAACTCGCGGCCAAAAACCGCGAAGCGGAACTTAAAAGTTCCCCCTCGTACAACAAATGGGATTGGCTTATTGCCGAAAGGTTTACAAGTTTTTCGTCGCGCAAAAAATGCACAAGCTGCCAAACAATTTGCACCTGCCCCGCATTCGAAGGTACGCAGGCGCTCTACTGCGGAAATTGCGGTTCGGATATTTTTGAAAAATCGGTTAAAGTATTTACAGCTAAAATTCCCAAAGTTAAAACGTCAAAATGCCCCGTATGCGAAAATTCCGATTTAACCGAAAGCAGGTTTTGCAAAATATGCGGCTTTAACCTGCAAAACCCTTGCACCGTTTGCGAAAAACCCACATATACCGTAGCAAAATTCTGCCCTTATTGCGCAGGCAAAACGCAGCTTTCGGCAATTTACGATTCAAGTATAAGCATAAGCTCCGTTTAACATTAATCATTAAAAAATTCCATATTTAATTCGGCGGATTTGTATTGTACAAGTCCTCTTTATTTTGTATAATAACCGGAGAAAATTTGTTAGATTTTTATAAAAAATTTGGGTTTTTTTTCTTTCTAAGCGAATATGGGGGATTGTAAAATGAAAAAAATTTTAGCTCTAACTCTTTGCGTGTGTTTGGTTTGCTGCGCTGCTTCAAATACAGCCGCGCAGCAAAACGAAAACGCGGGTACATACACTAACGAAGAAACGCCCGGCGCGGCAAAAGCAAACACCAACGAAAAACCGGGCGGCGCGGCAAGTTCTTACACTAACGAAAAAACGCTCGGCGCGGCAAACCCTTACATTACCGCCGGGCAAAGCGCACAGCCTTCGGAGGAATTAACCCTTACAAGAATAGACATCGGCAAGGGCTCTACGGCGTTGCTTGTTGGCGCACCTAAAGCGGAACCGTCCGAAACTGCGGATTTACCGCCAAACCCTAACCGTTTGCTTTTGGTTAATTATAGTACGCCCATTCCCCAAAGTTATACCGCTCAGCTTGTAAACATCGGCGGAGGGCATAAAATGGATAAAACCGCCGCCGGGTATTTGGATGAAATGCTCTCGGACGCAAGAAAAGAAGGGCTTAGCCCTGTTATTGTTTCAAGCTACCGCACGAATAAAAAGCAGCAAAGCCTGTTTAAGCGGCAAATTAACCGCCACACCAACCGCGGCCTTACCTACGACGAGGCGTTTAACGTTGCAAGAACCGTTGTGGCATACCCCGGCACCAGCGAACACGAGCTTGGGCTTGCGGCGGATATTGTGGCAAAAAGTTATCAGGGGCTTGATACAAAGCAGGAGGAAACCGCCGAAACTAAGTGGCTTATGGAAAACTGCAAAAATTACGGGTTTATTTTAAGGTATCCGCAGGATAAATCCGAAATTACGGAAATAATATATGAGCCTTGGCATTACAGATACGTGGGTGTTGAGGCGGCGAAGGTTATTATGGAAAATAATCTTTGTTTGGAAGAATATATTGAACTTTTAGCGGTTGCCGAAAAATAAATTTGATACCGTATTTTCGGCGGCGCAAAACGGGTGAAGCACATGATGAAGGAACTGTCCATGCATATAATGGACATAACGCAAAACAGCGTCCGCGCACAGGCAAAAAACATTGAAATAACCGTTACGGAAAACCCCGCCGAAAACCTTTTTGCCTTTTCGGTTAAAGACGACGGCTTTGGAATGTCCGAAGAGCTTTTAAAGCGGGTTACAGATCCTTTTGCCACAACGCGCACAACGCGCAAGGTTGGGCTTGGCATACCGTTTTTGCGGCAAACCTGCGAAATGTGCGGCGGCAAGCTTGTTTTGCAAAGCTCCGAAGGCAAGGGCACATATTTACAAGCGTCTATGGAATATGATAATATAGACCGCCCGCCCGCCGGGGATATCGCAAGCAGTATTTTTCTTATAATCCAAATGAATCCGGGAATAATTTTTAAATATTCGTACTCCTATAACAGCGGAAGTTTTGAGCTTGATATGCGGGAGGTTCTTGAAGTACTTGGCGGCGTGCCTGCGGATACGCCGGAAGTTTCCGCGTGGCTTAAGGAAAACATCCGCGAAGAGATGGAAAATTGCAGGACTATGGAGGGTAAATAACACGATGCGAAAGCTGACATTCAAAAATGGGATACATCCCGAAGAATCCAAAGTTTCAACCTCAGCTTTGCCGCTTGAAACGATACTGCCAAAGGCCGGGCTTGAAATGGTGTATCCCCTTGTGCAAAACACGGGCGCACCGTGCAAACCGATTGTGCAAATTGGTGATGAGGTTTGCCTGGGTCAAAAAATAGCGGATTCCGAAGCTTTTGTTTCCTCGCCCGTGCATTCGAGCGTTTCCGGCATTGTAAAGGGAATGCGAAAAGCTCTTACGCCCACGGGTGTTATTGCGGACGCAATTGTTATAGAAAACGACGGCAAAAATATTAAGTGGGATACTTTAAAAAGTTATAACGACTATACTCTGCTTTCAAAGGAAGAAATTATTAAGAAAATAAGAGAGGCGGGCGTTGTTGGCCTTGGCGGCGCGGGTTTTCCAACCCATGTTAAGCTTAGCCCACCTCCGGATAAAAAAATAGATACGGTTATAATTAACGCTTCAGAATGCGAGCCTTATTTAACCAGCGACCACCGGGCGCTTTTAGACGAAACGGAACGCGTTCTTGAAGGAATACGCGTTGTTTTGCGTATATTCCCGGACGCGAAAGCGCTTATCGCAATCGAGGATAACAAACCCGACGCCATAGAAAAATTAACGCACGCCACAAAAAACGAAAATTCAATGGAAGTAAAAAGCTTAGTTACAAAATACCCGCAGGGTTCCGAAAAGCAGCTTATTTATTCGTGCCTTAAAAGGGAAGTTCCCTCCGGCGGCCTGCCTGCGGATATAGGAGCGCTTGTTGTGAATGTGGATACTCTTATAGCAATTGAACGCGCGGTGCTGCGCGACAGGCCGCTTATACGTAAAATTGTAACTCTCGACGGCGGCGCGGTTAAAAACCCCGGCAATTACAGGGTAAGAATAGGCATGAGCTACCGCGATTTTTTGGAAGCGGTTGGCGGCCTTAAAAGCGAACCGGCGAAAATGATTTCCGGCGGGCCTATGATGGGCGTTTCAATGTTCAGCTTGGACGTTCCGGTAATAAAGGTATCGTCGGCTTTTTTGTGCTTAACCGCGGACGAGGTTAAAACCTATACCGAACGGAACTGCATACGCTGCGGCAAGTGCGTTTCGCATTGCCCTATGGGGCTTTTGCCGTATACGCTAAACCAAAACGTAGTTCACGGCGAAATGGACGAGTTTCTAAAAAACAACGGAATGGATTGTGTGGAATGCGGAAGCTGTTCTTATGTTTGCCCGTCGAAACGGCATATAGCGCAGTCGATACGTTCAACTCGAAGGCACAGATTAGAGCAGATGCGGAGGGGAAAATAACAATGGAAGAAAAACTTATTACCGTAACCTCAACGCCGCACATACGCTCTAAGGATACAATTGAAAAAATAATGCTTGATGTAATAATTGCCCTTATGCCCGCGTGCATTGCCGGAGCGTATTTTTTCGGCATTAAGGCAATATCTATATTGCTCCTTTCCGTTGCCTCGTGCGTAGGCTTTGAGTTGCTGTTTCAAAAAGCGGTAAAAAAACCGCAAACCGTAACGGATTTAAGCGCGGTTGTAACCGGGCTTTTGCTTGCCATGAACCTGCCGGTTTCTTCTCCTTTATGGATGCCGATAGTCGGCGCTTTTGTGGCAATAATTCTTGTAAAACAACTTTTTGGCGGGCTTGGGCAAAATTTTATAAACCCCGCCCTTTTGGCGCGCGCTTTTTTACTAACATCGTATTTGCCGGAAATGACGGAGTGGACTGTGGACGGCGTCGCAACGGTAACGCCCTTGGAAAACCTTAAAAACGGAGTTTTACCGGTAACTCAGGATTATATAAACGCGCTGCTCGGAACAAACTTGGGCGGCTGTATAGGCGAGGTATCCGCTGTTGCGCTGCTTTTGGGCGGTATTTACCTTATTTTAAAAAGGGTTATTTCGTGGCGAATACCGGTTATGTATTTACTAACCGTTTTCTTGCTTTCGTTTGTTTTAAGAAGAGGTTCGGGTATAGCGCCCGTACCGTTTTACGAACTTATAACAGGCGGCTTGCTTTTGGGCGCTATTTTTATGGCGACGGATTATTCCACAAGCCCGATAACGCCTAACGGTAAAATTATAATGGGAATTGGCTGCGGTATTTTAACTGTTTTAATCCGCTTTTACGGCGGGTATCCGGAAGGCGTTTCGTTTGCGATTTTGCTAATGAACCTTGCGGTTCCGCTTATAGACAGGTTTTGCAAACCAAGAGTTTACGGCGTTTCAAAAAAGAAAAAGCAAGCGTTACGCGGAGGTGAATAATTTGCGCGAAATAATAAAACCCGCTTTGTCGCTGTTTGTAATAACTGTTGTTTCGGCTTTTCTGCTCGGCTATGTATTTACAATAACCGAAGAACCTATAAAAGCGGCTCAGGCGGCGGAAAAAAACAAAAAACTCGCGGAGCTTTTTCCCGAAGCTTCGGAATTTACGCCAAATTTCCTGCTTCCGGAATTTTTTTCCGAAGACGCGGAGCCTGCTTCGGCTGTTCAGTTGCCGGAGGGCGGGCAGCAAGTTGACGGAGCTTTTATTACCGAAGCTCTTACCGCAAAATCCGCGTCAGGCGAAATTAAAGGCTACGTTATATCGGCGCAAAGCCCAGGCTACGGCGGGGTTGTTGGAATACTCGCTGCAATTAACCCGGACGGAACTGTTAGGGGAATTAGTATAGCGTCGTCAGACGAAACGGCGGGTTTGGGCTTAAACGCGTCGAACCCGGAATTTACGGGGCAGTTTAAGGGCAAATCCGGAGAGCTTAAGGTAACGAAGGTTGCTCCGTCCGAAAACGAAATAGAGGCAATTACAAGCGCGACTATAACAACGTCGTCGGTAACAGGCAGCGTAAACGCGGCGCTTAAATTTTTCCAAAGCAATTTTAGCTGAATTTACATGCGCTTTAACACAGTTGCATCATCAGGTTTTTCATCATTAAGCAAAGGACGGTGCGAAGTTGGGAGAAACTAATATTCTTAAAATTATAAAAAACGGAATTATCGACGAAAACCCCACCTTTATGCAAGTTATAGGCATGTGCCCGGTGCTCGCGGTAACAACGTCGGCAATAAACGGCGTGGGTATGGGGCTTTCCACCACGGCGGTTTTAATATGTTCAAACCTTGTAATTTCACTTCTGCGCAAGGTTATACCGGATAAGGTGCGCATTCCGTGTTATGTTGTTGTTATTGCAAGTTTTGTTACGATTGTGGATTTTTTAATGCAGGGTTTTGCGCCGCCGCAGTTAAACGAGGCGCTTGGCATTTTTATTCCGCTTATCGTGGTTAACTGCATAATTTTGGCGCGCGCGGAAAGCTACGCAAACAAAAACAACCCTTTAGCCTCCGTTTTCGACGGCTTGGGTATGGGGCTTGGTTTTACGTTAGCTCTTATTATTGTAGGCTCGGTAAGGGAAATTTTAGGGAGCGGTTCAATTTTCGGTTTAACCATTTTGCCGGAAGCCTTTCCGCGTACAATAATTATGATTTTACCGCCCGGCGCGTTTTTCACATTGGCTCTTTTAATGGCGGGCTTTAAATATTTAAGGGGAAAAAACGCCGCTAAATAGCTCCGCGAAGGAAAGCGCCAAGAGCTTACGGGCTTGCGGTATAGTGCTAAACGCGGTGAAAAGCTTGCACCCCCAAGGAGGATACGGAATGCACACGCTGATGATTTTTTGGTCTGCCGTTTTGGTTAATAATTTTGTTATGTCAAGGTTTTTGGGCATTTGCCCGTTTCTTGGCGTTTCGAAAAAGGTGGAAACAGCCGCCGGTATGGGAATTGCCGTTACCTTTGTTATGGCGCTTGCCTCTGCGGTAACATATATTGTTTACAACTATATGCTTGTTCCTTTAAATCTTGATTTTTTGTACAATATTGCGTTTATTTTAATAATCGCCTCTCTTGTGCAACTTGTGGAAATGTTCATTAAAAAATCCAGCCCTGCCCTTTACCAGGCGCTTGGCGTTTATCTGCCGCTTATTACCACAAACTGCGCGGTTTTGGGCGTTACGGTTATAAACAAACAAGAGGGGTACAATTTTGTGGTTTCGGTTGTAAACGGAGTTGGCGCGGCGCTTGGTTTTTCGCTTGCCATTATTTTAATGGCGGGTATAAGAGAACGTATTGCCAAAAACGATATTTTGCCGCATTTTTTAGATTTTCCCATAACTCTGCTTACCGCGGGGCTTATGTCCATAGCCTTTTTAGGTTTTTCCAATTTGATAAAGTTATAAGCACAACGCGGGCGGGTTTGTACCGGCTGTTTCACTGAGTTTTCCCAATTTGATAAGTTTGCAATACCGGAGGTTATTTTTATGATGACAATTGTTTTTTCCGTGGCGATACTTGGAGCTCTTGCCGCTGTATTCGGTTTGGGTTTGGGTTATGCCGGAATTAAATTTCAGGTACCGGAGGACGAGCGGGTAGCTTTGGTGCGCAGTATTTTGCCGGGCGCGAACTGCGGCGGCTGCGGGTATCCGGGCTGCGACTCTTTGGCGGCGGCAATAGCGGCGGGAGATGCGGCTGTTAACGCGTGCCCTGTTGGCGGGGACGAGTGCGCGGCTTCCATTGCCGAGGTTATGGGAGTTAAAGCCGTAACCTTTGAAAAAAAGGCCGCTTTTGTTAAATGCGGCGGGAGCAAACTAAACAGTAAATATAATTATGAGTACGCCGGTTTAAACAGTTGCCTTGCGGCTTCCCAGCTAAGTAACGGCGGAGCTAAGGCGTGCAGGTACGGCTGCATTGGCGCTGGAAGCTGCGCGAACGCGTGCAAATTCGGAGCGGTAACATTTAACAACGGCTTGGCTGTAATAGATCCGGAAAAATGCACGGCTTGCGGCTTATGCGTAAGCGCTTGCCCTAAAAATTTAGTGGAACTTGTTCCGGTTAAAAGCGCGTATAAAGTGCGCTGCAGCAGCGCAGATAACGGGAAAACGGTTAGAGCAAACTGCTCCGCGGGCTGTATAGGCTGCAAAATTTGTGAAAAAGCGTGCGGCGCGGGCGCAATAAAAGTTGAAAACTTCCTTGCCAAAATAGATTATGAAAAATGCACAAACTGCGGCGAATGCGCAAAAAAATGCCCCAATAAAACTATTGAGGCAACAGCGGTTTAAACGGTGTTTACGCGGCGCCGGCGGTTTCGCCAAGCCAACGCACAACAGGCCAGGCGGTTTAATTATCCGCATTTTTTCGGCTATATAGCGTAAAACGATAACTTACGCCTGTGTTTTCATCGGTATACTTTTCGCTTTCGTCGGTTTTTTTAAATATATTGGCATCTATTTTGGGGAAGAACGTATCTCCGGGGAAACTCTCATAAATTTCGGTTATATAAAGCTTTGCGCAATACGGCAAAGCTTTTATATATATCTCGCCCCCGCCAATAACAAAAACCTCCTGCGGCTCTGCTTGGTATTTGGCGAAAATTTCATCCGTTTCCGAGGTAAACGCAACATTATCCCGTTCTTGATGTTTTGCAGGCTCACGCGTTAAAACAATATGTTCTCTGCCCTTTAGCGGAGAGCCGAGCGAATAATAAGTATTTGCGCCCATAATTAAGGTTTTGCCTTTAGTTTTTTCCTTAAAATATTTCAAATCGGCGCTGATATGCCATGGCATTTTACCGTTTAAACCTATGCAGTTATTTTCCGCAACGGCGGCGATTAACGAAAGCATTAAACGCTAACCTCCATCTCAATCTTTTCGTGGTATTTGTAACCGTCAAGAACAATGTCCTTATGGGTAAAATCGTAGAAATTTTTAATATCCGGGTTTATTTTAAGCTTGGGAGCGGGATAATCCATATCCTTACGCTCAAGCTGTTTTTTAATGCCTTCAATTTGGTTTTCGTAAATATGCGCGTTATTTATTACATGCGTAAAAAGCCCCGCCTTTAAACCCGTTACCTGAGCTACCATGCATAAAAGCGCCGCGTACTGGCTTGTGTTAAACGGCACGCCCAACGGAAAATCCCCGCTGCGCTGAACAAGCATACAGTTTAAAAACCCGTCCGTTACATCCCACATGGTTAAAAAACAGCACGGATAAAGCGCTCCCGTCGGCAAATGAGGTATCTGCCACAAATCTATCATCATACGGCGGCTTTGCGGGTTGTTTTTTAAATCCTCAAGCAATTTATCCATTTGAGAATATTTTTTTACCACATACCCGTACGACGTGCCTATTGTGCCGTCCTCCATTTCCCATTCGTCCCATATGCGGACGTTTTCCTTGCGAAGAGCAGCCAAGCTGTTGGACTGGTCCTTAAAAATCCATAAAAGTTCTTTTACCGCGGTTTTAAACGCAACAAACTTTGTGGTTAAAATGGGAAACTCGTTTTGCAGGTTAAACTGCATAATTTGATGCGGCAACTTTAATGTGTTGGTTTTTGTGCGGTTAGGCGCATAGTAACCGTTATTTAGGATGTTTTGCGCAATTTTTAGGTACTGCCTGTCGTACTCGCTCATAATTTTCCTCCTTAGATTACTTCTCCCCCTATTACAATAAGATATTTCGCAGGGTGAGATTATACCACAATTCGAAAACGCAGTAAAACTATCCGGAATTACGTCTGCGCTTTTTATCCGCCGCAATAAGCGCCACAAAAGACAGCAGCGATACTGCGCTTACCGCCAAACCTGCGGCAAAGGCCATATTAAAGTATTTAAATTCGATTTTATGGGTACCCGCCTTTAACGGCAAAGCCGCCATACAGCCGTCTATCAGAATAATTTCGGTTTCGGCCCCGTCCACATACGCAGTCCAGTTTTTTTCGGCGGGAACCGAAGTATAGAGCAAGCCGTCCGTAAGCGCCGTTACCTCGCCCACGATATTTGTATCCGAAAATTTTGTCAGCTTCATTGTTTCGTCGGCCAAAATTTCGTAACCGCGCTTAAAGAGCTCTTCGTTTATGTAAGCCATATAAACCGTGACATTACCGCTTTTATCGTCGGCTTTAAGCGGCGTTTCAATTGAAACAATATCGCCTTCGGCAAAATTGCCCGCCGCGAAAATAAGCGGGCGCGTAGAGTCTAAGGAGCGTTCTGTATTGCCGTCAAAAATAATTCTAACGGTTTCGCTGTTATCCACCTTGCAGTACGCGTAAAGCATTCCGTTTACAGGAGTTTCGTAATTCCACCTAAGCCTGCCCTCGGTTGTATCCTCTTCAATTTCGTATCTGTATTGCCCTAATTCCCTCCGGTTTACCTTGTACCCTTTATGGTTTACGTGAATTATATCAAACCAAGTGAATAAATCCCCCTCAAGCCCGGTTAAACGGCGGAACAAATCGTTTTGGGTAACAAACGGGTTCTCACCCTCCGGCACGTAAAATTCCATTTCGTTATTCACCATATAACCCAGCGGCAGGTAATACTTGTTTTCCATTAAAAGCGCGCCGTCCGCTTCGCCCGCCTGCCTCCAAAACACGCCGTCATCCGCGGGGTTGCCATTTTTACTTACTAAATAACGGATGTTTAGCATCGCGTTTGCAAGCGGCGAGGTTTCCGCGTAGCCGTAACGGTTGCCGCCGCTGCGGCGAAGCAAACCTATACCCTGCATAAACCCCGTCATACTTTCGTACGCTGTGGATGAAAAAATTGAAATTCCGTTAAAGCCATAAAGCGAACTTTCGTTTTTGTTAAACCAATAGTCGGATTCCGTGCGGTAAAAATCCGGGTTATCCGGCGGGAGAAGCTGCAGTACACTTGCGTACTGCGGCGCCCTTTCGGGGTATGTGCGCCTGTCGCGCGTGCCGAGCGTATCAACTCCGATATAACAGGTTATGCCGAATTCGGCAATCATAATTACCGCTATAACCCCCTTAAAAATCTTTTTGGTAAACGTCCTTTTTTCGTACATAAAAAGATAAAACATAACAAAATAAAGCCCGCACAATATAATGGAGCTTATTACATATACCTCTTCCTGCGGGCCGCTTGCCGCCATTATAAGTAAAAACAGCGAGGTTATCGCCATAAAGAACATGTCGTATTTATTTAACCTCTCCAGCGCCAAATACGCTTTGTACGCCATCAGCATAAGCATAAACGAAATTAAGAACGAAAACCGAAACGGTATCATATTTGTGAAGTGGAAACCGTTCCAAATGTAATACAAAACATTGGTGTTGATGCTAAAAAACAGAAACAGCAACGTGCCGCCGAGCACTAATTTTTCCCTAAGGGGATATTTAGGGGATTTAAGATACAAAGCGGCGAGCATAACGGTAAGCATTCCGCTAAAAATGTTGGGGGCGCTGTCGTTCATATAACCGGGCGGCGTAAAGGCTATGAGGTTACCGAGCAGTTTGTCAATTCTATTGTAAAAGCTTATTTTTGACGGGAAAACGTCCTTCGAAGAGTATGTGCTTTGAAGCGACGAATATGCCGGAACGGTAAGAAGCGCCGTAAGGCCGATTGCGATTGCCGAACAAACCGCGATTAAAATAAGCTTAGATAAAATGTCCTTTTTGGTAAGCTTGTTTGTAACGCACAGGCCGAAAAAGGTTACAACTACAAATATACAGGTAAAAAGCCCTATGTAAAAATTCATGAATACGGAAAGCGCAAGAGTTATAACATACAGTATAAATTTACCCTCGGTAACGAGGCTAAAAACGCCAAGCACCACAAGGGGAAGAATGGCAAAAGTATCAAGCCACATTATGTTCCAGTAATAACCCATCGAAAACCCGCACATTGCGTAACACAGAGAAAATACAGGAACGGAAAAATCGCTCCTTTTAAATGTTTTGCTCAAGAAAAAACCGCATGAAAGCCCGGCAATTCCGATTTTTGTAAGCACAATAACCGTAAGAACCTCGCGCAGAGCGTCAAACGGGAAAAGAGCTATAATTAAGTTTAACGGGCTTGCCAAGTAATAGGATATCATACCCAAGTAATCGCTTCCGCCGCCGGTAGACCACGACCACAGCATGGAGTTACCCTCGCGAAGCTTACGCCAAAGGTCGCTTAAAAAGGGCAGGTATTGCTCCCTAAAATCCGAAATCATAATTTGGCGGGTGCCGAAAGGATAAATACCGATAAAAACAAACACTACGGCGAAAATAATAAACGGCAAAAGAAAGGATACGGCTAAATAAAAAGGCTTGGCTTTGTAAGGAGCGGCATCGGCAATTTCCGCCGCCGCCTTTTTGGAACGCTTTTTCGGCGTTTGCGGTAAAGACGCGGAAATTTCGGAAGAGGGAGAGGGTTGCATTGGTATTTCCGGAGCCTGCGGTGCTTGAATTTGAGCGCTTGTCGCTTGCGGATTACCGCTTTGCCTGGCGCGGGTTTGACTGTGGGCTTTACTGTGGGCTTTGCGGTTGCTTTTCTTAGACATAAAAATTTCCTCCGTTTGGTATTTGCCGCCAAAAACCGGGTTTGGATTTTGGGTACGGATGCAGTTTTTATACAGGTTGTTGCGGCTGATGTGCTATAATTTTCCGTCTGGTTCGTATTGTAGCATAGGGAAAAGTGGTTTTCAACTGCATTTCAACTGCGGAAGCAAAAATGATAGTTGAAATTCATTTTTTTCGTTAATGTTCACACCACTGCCGAAGGAGCTTCTTCAATTGATTATTTTTTGCATCTTTGAGTAATAAAGCGGCGCAATTCTTTTTTCGAAATGATGACATTTTTTTGTCATCATTCTAAATAGCAAGCCGTTATCTTTATCCGTTCTTCGCGCAGCTATCCGGCAAGGGTTGCAGAGCCTCGACGTAGATATTGCCCGCACTTTGAGTGGCTGTTGCAGGAGGGCTTCGGCGCGGGTTATATTGCACAGCATGATTGTGCCACGCGGCGGGGAAACAATTTTCGCCGTCAAAAAAATAAACTCTGCGATACACTAATGGCGAAAATTGGTTCACCAGAGCAGCGAGAAGAATATTTTTGAGCGCACCGCAAAAATAGAACTCTTTACTAACTTGGTGAGCTCAAAAATGTTCTGAAGCGTCAGGTGGCACATTGCTGTGCGATATAATTTGCGTCGAAGCCTCTACAACCCTTGCCGAATTTGGAGCAAAAGTGCGGGCAATTATTTGTGTTTAGTTCTGGGCGGTATACATCCAAATTGCTATCTGCGGAAAATGAAAATGTCAGCTTATTATTCAAAGCTGACGCAATCATATTCTCTTCGGTTAGGGTGTGAACAGTAACCTTTTCAGACGCTTTTTCACTGGCTATATAAATTCCGCTTCCAACTTTTCAATCAAAATATTCCCCGAAGCAAGCGAAACAAAAAACTCCCGCGCCGCCTCCGCCACTTCAAACGGAACGCGCAGTTTATATGTAACGTCCGCGCCGTAGGCGATATCGTAAATTTCGTATCCGCGTTCGGCTATTTCGTATTTCAGTTTGCCGGAAAGCGCGTAATCCGCCGTAAGCTCCATGTTTTGCATAAGGTTTCGCGTAATTATTCCGGATTTTTTAATCCCCGCAGCGCACGCGGACGAATACGCCCTAACAAGCCCGCCCGCGCCCAAAAGAGTACCGCCGAAATACCTTGTTACAACAACAACCGTATTGGTTACATTTTCTTTTTTCAAAACGTCGAGCATGGGGGAACCCGCCGTGCCCGAAGGTTCGCCGTCGTCCGAGCGGCGTTCAAAAACTGTGCCAAGCCCAACGCGGTACGCATAGCAGTTATGGTTTGCCCCCTTTTGGGCGTTTTTAATTTTTTCCACAAAAAGCAGCGCCTCCTCCTCGGAGGAGACAGGCGCTGCGGATGCGATAAAACGCGATTTTTTTTCAATTATTTCGGCTTCGGAAAAACCCTTAACCGTTATAAACGATGTTATCATAATTATTTAGGGGCAACTTATTTAAGAGTAACAACAGCGCCGGCTTCCTCAAGCTTTTTCTTAACGGATTCGGCTTCTTCCTTCGCAACGGCTTCTTTAACGAGTTTCGGAGCGTTATCTACCAAATCCTTCGCTTCTTTAAGCCCTAAGCCGGTAAGTTCGCGAACAACTTTGATAACCTTAATTTTTTCCGCGCCGCAGTTTGTTAACTCAACGTTAAATTCCGTTTGTTCCTCCACAGCCGCCGCAGCGCCCGCGCCTGCCGCAACAACAACACCTGCCGCAGCGGATACGCCGAATTCTTCCTCGGCTTTTTTAACTAATTCGTTTAATTCGAGAACCGATAATTCCTTAACGGCCGCGATAATTTCGTC
>JAISVZ010000138.1 GCA_031271295.1 Clostridiales bacterium
TTATGAAGGTTATCAAGATGTAATCTTGTGTTTGTTTGTAGATAAATAGTGGATTATGAGGCTTTTTATCTTTATCTGCTATGTGTATGTGCTAATTATGTTGGGAGTTTAGGTTAAAAATGAGTCTTTAGATACAAGTGGGCGTGAGTATGGAAATTGGGGCTATATTGATAGAACAGGTGCCGAGATTATTCCGCTTAAATACTGGAGTGCAGAAAACTTCTCCGAGGGTCTTGCGGCAGTTAGCTTTGACAGTATTACCTTTGGTTTTATTGATAAGAGAGAAAGCGTTATTATTCCGTTTAAATATAACGATTATAATGATTTTCGCGGGATGTATACAGACGTATGGATAGGAATTAACACAGATAATGAAGTGCATATGATCATAGACAAATTTGGAAATGAAATTGTGGATGACAGCAACTACGGTTATGGTTCCGTAAAAAATTTCACCGAAGGTTTGGCGGCTGTAGAATATGACGGCAAGTGGGGATATATAGACGAATTATGTAATGAAGTAATTCCGGCAAAGTATAATGAAACAGCAGGGTTTTATGATGGGCTGGCGAGTATAAGGCTTGGCGACGGTGAGGCGAGCAAATGGGGCTATATTGATAAACAGGGTAGGGAAGTTATTCCGGTTATATATGATTTCGCAAGCCGTTTTTCCGATGGGTTAGCGGGCGTTAAAATAAACGACAAATGGGGGTTTATTGATAAAGACGGAAGTGTAATTGTTCAATTTAAATATGATAGCTGTAGAGAGTTTCAAGATGGCTATGCGCCGGTAAAGATTGGCGATAGATGGGGGTTTATTGATAAAACCGGAAACGAGGTTGTTCCTTTTAGGTATGATGAAGTGTATCACTTTTCAAAAGGAATGGCAGAAGTAAGTATTGACGACAAGTGGGGATTTATTGACGAAGCCGGAAATGAAATTGTACCTATCAAATATGATAACTTTAAAGAATTTCGAGAAGGCTATGCGGCGGTAAAGATGGGCAAAAAGTGGGGGTTTGTTGATAAAACCGGAAATGAAGTTGTACCTTTAATATACGATGAAGTTGATTATTTTTCAGAAGGCAGAGCAAGCGTAAGAATTGGTGATAAGTGGGGATTTATTGCAATTGAATGAAGACACGGATGATTGCTGCCTAAAAAAGAAGAAGGAACGTGAATGAAACTTTTAAAAGCACATATTCGTGCAGTTTTGCTGTTGATGGTTATTTTATTATTCTCAAACTTCGCAGATAAAAAATCTTAAAAAAAGCCTGAAAAATCAATAAAAAACGTGAAAAACTCCTCGAAATGTGGTATAATGAGATTGACAAAAAACAAAACCCACAAGGAGGAATTTTCACATGAGAAGTATAACAGAAAAATTGATTCATGAAAAGGAAACTGAATGCAGAATCGAAGGTTTTTTAAAAAAATATAAGGTTGGAAACAAATTATCAAAAGCAAATGTATATAAGGTAAAAGGGTACAGTGTCTCCGAATTGATAAAATACTTGATAGAGTTAGTATTCACTAAGAAAAGCATGTATATGAACATAAAAAACGGAACAAATGGAGCGAAATTCGGCAAGGACACAGTGTACCGTTTTCTAAATTCAAGTCACATAAACTGGACAAGTTTCTTATTACAATTGGCAATTGTAGTGATAGTTGGACTACGGCAATTAACATCTGAGGAACGCAAATGTGCTATTGTAATAGACGATACTTTGCATGAAAGAGCGAGAAGTAAAAAAGTAGAGTTGCTTTCCAACGTACATGATCATGTAGCAAAAAGCGGAAGCAAATATAAGCGCGGATTTAGGATGCTGACTGCGGGATGGACAGACGGGGCAAGTTTTATACCCTTGCAATACAGGCATTTGAGTTCACAGGATTCCAAGAATCGTTACAACGAAATCAATGCCAAAATCGACAAAAGAAGTGTGGGATATAAAATACGAAAACAAGCAATATCCGGAGCTACACAGATGATGCTCTCTATGCTTCGTGATATAAAAAAAGCTTGTATTCCGGCAAAGCATGTCCTTTTCGATAGTTGGTTTTCTTATCCTTCAACAATGATGTCAATACATGCAATTGGTTTTGACGTTATTGGCAGATTAAAAGATACCAAGAAAATCAAGTATTTGGTTGGCAACGAGAAAAAGACACTAAAAGAAATATACGCAAGCAATAAAAAGAATCGTGGACGCGCAAAACACCTGCTGTCGGTTGAAGTATTGCTCTACAATGACAAAGACGAAACTTTGCCCGCCCGTATTGTTTATGTTCGCGACCGAAACAAGAGAAACAAGTGGATAGCTTTTTGCTCAACTGACATGTCATTATCGGAAAAGGACATCATAGCACTATACGGGAAACGTTGGGATATCGAAGTGTTCTTTAAAATATGCAAGTCTTACTTGAACTTAGGTAAAGAGTTCCAAGGTTTATCCTATGATTTCATAACGGCGCATACTGCAATAGTACTGACAAGATATATAATGTTGGCAGTTGACAAGCGAAGTCAGGATGATCCTCGAAGTATCGGCGAATTGTTTTTTTTGATGTATGACGAAATTCCGGACAAAGGATTTTCCGAAGTCATTGAAGTAATTTTGACATGCCTTCATGAGGCATTAACAGAATGTTCTTCCCTTTCAGATGATGAAATCAATCGCATTATCGACTTGTTTATTGATAAGCTTTCTTCGGTTTTTAAGAGAGCTTTTCGGTCAAAAAATAATGATTTCGACACTTCTTGTGCCTGATGCTTGATTTTACGCCGTTTTAACTCTGTTTTTGCCATGTGCGAAGTTTGAGTTACGCTATATAACCTCGGCTTGCGGTAACTAATTACGACATATAACCTCGGCTTGCGGCAAATAATTACGCCATAAAACTTCGGTTCGCGGAACTAATTATGCTATATAACCTCGTTTGATTTACCCAAGCGGAAAATACTGCCGCGCAAATACTCCGGTAAATAATAACGCGTTTGCTATTTTGCGCTGATTCAACTTGCGAATGTGCGGGGCTTTTGGCGCAACCCTGCTGCTTGGTAAGAGCACGCTATACCTTCCGCACAACCCTGTTTTCTGCAAAGAACACGCTGCACCTTCCGCACAACCCTGTTTTCTGCAAAGAACACGCTGTACTTCCGCACAACCCTGTTTCCTACAAAGAACATGCTGCACCTTCCGCACAACCCTGTTTCCTGCAAAGAACACACTATACCTTCCGCACAACCCTGTTTCCTGCAAAGAGCACACTGTACTTTCCGCACACCACTATTTCCTGCAAAGAACATGCCGGCGGGGCTTCGGCGTGAATTATATTGCACAGCATGATTGTGCCACGCGGCGGGGAAACGATTTTCGCCGCCGCAATACAAAATCTCTTCGCATAACTTGCTGGCGAAAATTGGTTCACCAGAGCAGCGAGAAGAATATTTTTGAGCGCAACCGCAAAAATAGACCCTTTTCTATAACTTGGTGCGCTCAAAAATGTTCTGAAGCGTCAGGTGGCACATTGCTGTGCGATATAATTTGCGCCGAAGCCCCTCTACAACCTCCCTCCTTGCCGGACAGCCTACAAAAGCATGGGCAATACATACAAACAGTATTTTACGTTGTTAAGTTCTCCGCAGCATTCATCCAAATTGCTTTCTGCGAAAAATGAAAATGTCAGTTTAGTTTCAAAGCTGAAGAATCAAATGAAGCAGCTTCTTCAGCGGAAATGTGAGCCGTAACGAATTCTATTCACATTTTTCGCGGATTTTCAACAAGCTATTGCAATGGAAAAGCAGCTCATGGTATAATTTTGAACTAAATATAATGACAACCTCAACAGTTAGGGGAATATTTGAATGAAAGAAAACGAGTATAAAGAAAACGAGCAAAATATCAGCGCGCAAAAAATAAGCGGAACGAATTACATACGAACGCTTGGAGTTCTCTTGGTGCTTACATATCATTTCTTCCCGTCGCTGCTAAAAGGCGGCTTTCTCGGCGTAGACGTGTTTTTTACCTTTTCGGGTTATTTAATTACTTCCTTAATTATAAAAGAATTTAACGGTAATCAATTTAACGCGCCCGCGTTTTATAAGCGGCGTTTTCTTCGCCTTTTCCCCGCGGTTTTGTTCATGGCGCTTGTAACATTGTCGCTGTCTTTAACTATTTCGCCGGATTTTCGCGTGGGTATATTTAATCAGTTAGCTGCGGCATTAACATTTACCACTAACTATTACGAAATATCCCTCGGTCTTTCTTACGAAAATCAGCTTTTGCCGCGCCTTTTTGTACATACGTGGACACTTGCCGTAGAAATGCAATTCTATTTGGTATGGGGCGCAATCGCGGTTTTAATTTACGCCTTATTAAAAAAAATCCGGCTTAAAATTCAGCCCGGCGGAAAAATATTTTTATTTTTGTGTTCGGTAATATTAGGCGCAGCTTCTTATTTGCGTATGCAAAACGCCATTAACGGATTAGATGAATACTCCGCCGTATATTACGATACATTATCGCATTCATACCCTATAATGATTGGCTCTTTAACGGGCTTGTTTTTCGGCTTCTCACCGGGTAAAAATGTATCGCGCTTAATGGGTAAAAAAATTTTCCGGATAGCCTTATACGGGCTTGCCGCAGTATCGCTTGCCGGTATTATCACACTTAGCGCGAGCTTGGCATTTTCGGACGCGGCCGTATATCAATACGGAATATTATCCGTATCTGTCATGACCGCGCTTATTATTGCGTGCATAAGGGCACGGCATGAACACTCGCAAATAAAAGAGCCGGGATTAATTCGGTTTTTAGGCTCCGCCTCTTACAGCATATATTTATTCCATTGGCCGCTTTACGCGGTAATAACGCAGTGGATAAGGATGTATGCATATAAACTGCCTATGCAAACGCGCCAAATTTACGCGGGTATTTTGTCGCTGATTTTTTCTTTGCTGATATCGAAGTTTTCCCACAAGTTTGTGGAGGATATACTGCGTAATAAAAGCTCAAACGCACAAAACATACAAAAAAAACCGCCGTTTTCTAAACCTGCGGCGGTTATCGCGGCGGCGGTTATGCTCATTCTTTCTTCGTTTGCGGTAGTTAATGCTCCGTCAATTTCAAGTATTGAGGAAAGCTTTGCGTATGAAAACACCGCCGGCAGTACCGTTAAAGCGTTTGCGGCGGAAAAAAATGAAAACACCGAAACGCCGATATACGCCGAAACCGCAACGTCTACCGAAACATTAGCGATGACGGAAACTATAAACCTAACCGAAACATTAACAACTTCCGAAACGCTAACAACTTCCGGTTCATCAATAACCGCCGAAATATCAGAACCGGACGAAACACCCGCTATTGAAACACCCGCCAAAACCGAACCGGCTGTGCATCAAAGCCCGGATATAATTGATGAAAAGTACAACGATATCAGCATAACCGAGGGCGTTTTAATAATTGGCGATTCTGTTACGCTCGGCGCTTCCAGTGTTCTATCGCCGCTGTTTTCCGATGTAACCGGCGGCAATTGGCATTTGGACGCTGAAATTTCGCGAAGTATGGCTATGGGGGTTGACATAATAAATGAATATAAAAACGACGGCAGGTTAAACAACTATAAATATATAGTTATCGCGCTGGCAACCAACACCCACGCCAATACATATGACGCCGCAGATGAAATTGCGGAAATTATCGGCACGGATCATCAAATTGTTTTTGTAACGGGTTACGGATGGGATACGATTCAAAAGGTTGCCGAGTATTTGCGCGGCTTTCCGGAAAAATATCCGAATGCGGCAATTGCAGATTGGGGAGAAAATATTGCGCCGTACAGTAATGAGCTTGCGGCGGACGGAATCCACGCGGGAACAGCCTATTCGCGAAAGATTTACGCCGAAGGCATATTAGATGCGATTATACAATTCAATTAATTTTCGCCACCGAACTGCCTTCTATCATTTTAGTTCCAAGCACAATTGTTTCATGCCCTTCAATTTTTTCCGATTCAAGCCTTCTTAGAAGCAGCTCCGCGGCAAGGCGCGACATTTGCTCCATCGGCTGTTCAATTACGGTTAAGGAGGGTTTTATTACTGCGGAAAGCTCCATGTTGTCGAAGCCGAAAACCGAAACGTCATCGGGGAATTTTAACCCAAGTTCGTTAAGCGCCATTATTGTTCCAAGTGTCAGTTCGTAGTTTGTGCAAAATACGGCGGTCGCCTCGTTTTCCTTTTTGAAAAAATCCAAAGCGGCGTTATATCCGCCTTTTATGGAAAATTCAGTTTCAATACCGGCGAGGGTTGTTTTCGCGCCGTGCGAGGAGAATTCGTTTTCAAAACCTCTGAAACGTTCGCCCATTGTATAAATTCCAAGCGGCCCGGAAACTACCGCCGCGTTTCGGTGCCCTTTAGAAAGCAAATATTCGGCGGCGGCTTTGCCCGCGTAAAAGTTATCAATTATAACGGCGTCGGTTACAAAATTCGTAAGCTTGCGGTCTATAAGAACGCATGGTATTTCCCAGCGTTTAGCCAGCTCTAACTGCGCTCCGCTACCGTCAAGCGGTATTGTAATAATACCTTCCACCATTTTGTCAACTAAAAACTGAACCGCGTCGCGTTCGGTTTTTTTATCCATGTTGCTGTCGCAAACAATGCAACTATAACCGCGCATACGCAGTATGTGGCCAACATGGCGCATAATTGTGGTATGGAAAACGCTGTTAAGCTCCGGAATTAAAAGACCAACAGACATGGATTTACGGCTTTTAAGCCCCCGCGCAAGGTCGTTAACTCTAAAGTTTAAATCGGCCACGGCAGTTTCTATTGCCTCTTTTGTGCGCGGCCTCAAATTACCGCCGTTAAAATATTTTGAAATAGTTGAGAGCGAAAAACCCGTTAATCGTTGGATATCCTTATAAGTTGCTTCCATAAGTTTAACCGAACTCCTTTTCATAAGTTACGCAATAACTTCTTTCCCACCGGTTTGCCAAATGCAACGAAAACCCACATCCGGGTTTTATTTTATTGGCGCTTAAAATGGACGAAACCGCCTCGAACGCAAGAGCGGGTTCGTTATTTTCCTCGCTTAAATGCCCCAAGAAAATATGCTTTACCTTTGAGGAAAATATCTCGGTTATAAGCTCGCCGCACGCGGCATTGGAAAGATGCCCGTATTCGCCCAAAATTCTTTTTTTTAGCTGCCACGGATACGGGCCGTTTTTAAGCATTTCAATATCGTGGTTGCTTTCAAGCAGCATAATATCGGAACCGTAAATGTGCTCGCGCACGGTATCCGTAACAATACCCATATCGGTTGCGACGGAAATTTTGCGTCCTTCGGCGAAAATATTAAAACCCGACGGCTGCGCCGCGTCGTGCGGAGTTTGAAACGGCTTTAGGAAAAGGTTATCGCCAACGGAAACTGTTTGCCCGTAAGAAAAAACCTTTTTATTGTGCGGTGCAATTTTGCCCATAAGGTTACGGCTGTCTATTTTGCGCCACGTATTTTCGCAGGCGTATATCGGAACGTCAAAACGGCGGGATAATACTCCCGCCCCTAAAATATGGTCCGCATGTTCGTGGGTTATAAAAATTGCGTTTAAACTCTGCGCGGAAACTGATAACCCTTCAAGCAAGAGCTCCGCGCGTTTTCCGCTAATGCCCGCGTCGATTAAAATGTGCGTATCACCGGTTCCTATATACGTGCTGTTACCGGACGAACCGCTTGCTATTGGGCAAAACCGAAGGGCGCTCATTCTTCTTTTGAAACGCGTTTAATATCCGCGCCGAGGTTTGCGAGTTTTTCCTCTATAGCTTCGTACCCTCTGTCCACATATTTGATATTTCCGATATCCGTTGTGCCCTCGGCGCATAACGCCCCTATTATAAGCGCCGCGCCCGCGCGTAAATCCGTTGCGTTAACATCCGCGCCGGTTAACTTTTCAAGCTGGTTAATTATTGCCACACGCCCGTCCACAGTAACGTTGCAGCCCAAACGGCGAAGCTCGGTTATGTATTGGTAGCGGTTGTCGAAAACGGTTTCGGTAATAATGCTTGTGCCGGATACGTTGCACAAAAGCGCCGTCATTTGCGGCTGAAGGTCCGTCGGGAAGCCGGGGTACGCCATGGTTTTAACGTTAACGTGCTTTAAATTAGGGTAGCCGGTTACGGTTATGGAATCGCTTCGTTCCTCCACCTTGCAACCCATTTCCGCAAGCTTTGCGGATACGGAATCCATATGTTTGGGGATTATGTTTTTAACGGTAATTTCCCCGGCGGTTGCGGCGGCGGCAATCATAAATGTTCCGCACTCAATTTGATCCGGTATAATTGTGTATTCCCCGCCGTGCAGGGAGTTAACGCCGGTAATTTTAATAACGTCGGTTCCCGCGCCTTTTATTTTTGCGCCCATTACGTTTAAAAAGTTTGCGCAATCCACCACATGGGGTTCTTTGGCGGCGTTTTCTATGGTTGTTAAACCGTCGGCGCAAGAAGCGGCAAGCATAATATTAATTGTTGCGCCAACGCTGGCAACATCCAAATAAATATTAGCGCCCGTCAGTTTTTCGGCGAAGGCTTTTATCATGCCGTGTTCGGTTGTAACGCTTGCGCCAAGCGCTTCTAAGCCTTTTTCGTGCTGGTCTATCGGGCGGGTGCCGAAGTTGCAGCCGCCGGGCAGGGTTACCTCCGCTTTGCCGAAACGCCCTAAAAGAGCGCCCACCAAATAGTAGGAGCCTCGCAGTTTACGGACGGATTCATGGTTTGCGCAGGTGGTATTAATGCCGGAAGGGTCTATAATTAAAGTGTGTTTGTCTTTAAAATCGCATTTGCAGCCTATTTTACGCATAGCCTCTACAAGGCTTAAAATATCGTCCACATTGGGAAGGTTATCAATAACGCATATGCCTGAGCACATAATTGCGGCGGGCAAAATCGCGGTTGCCGCGTTCTTCGAGCCGTTTATCGCAACCTCGCCGCGCAGCGTTTGTTTACCGTTTATAATTAAATGATCCATAATAAGGACACCTCTGTTTATGTAAATGGATTAATCTCCAATCAAATTTCAGTATACATGCTTTGTAATAAAAAAGCAACAATTTATTGACGGGCATTTTGAGCGTGAAAATTGCAAGTTTAATTGCCCACAAAAAAAGGACGCGCCAAGCCAAGCCAAACGCGCATCCTTTTTTCGTAAAATCAAATACACATAGTTATGAAATCAGTAAACCTTAAATATCCTTTCCCTCAGGCACCATCACCGGCGTATCGTCGCGCTTTGAATCCTTAACAGATAAAGTGATTTTCGGCGAATCCTCCGGCATTTTAAAGGTAAACCCTTTAGGGTCGCCAGCAGAAGAACCATCATCAAGAATAAGGTTATAAAAAACAAACCTAAGCCCCGGCGCTTCGCCTCTTACTTGTATTTCAATTTTATCCTCGGTGCGTTTTGCGTAAACAGACGCCTTTTTATTTCCGAAATTATCGTACAAATAAATTTCTTTTTCGCGAAGTTCGTAAACTTCTATTTGTACGTCTTTGGAATAATCGTATACCGCCGGACTGTTGTGTTTTCCGCAGGCAATCATAGAATTTTCCTTCACGTATAAGGGGATGCTCTTGTAATCGTATATTTGGGTTATGTACCTGCCGCCCTTTACTGTTTTTTTCGTAATTAAATCCGTAAACTTTCCTTCCGGCAAATAAAACGTACATACGCCGTCTTCGCTGAAAACAGGAGCAACAAGAAGGCTGTCGCCAAGCATGTACTGCTTATCCAAAAACGTACATGTATAATCCTGCGGGAACGCCATAACCATTGGGCGCATCATTGATATTCCGGTTAAACATGTGTTTTGCGCCTGCGCGTACAAGTACGGCATAAGAACATGCTTAAGATTTGTGAAGTACCGTAGAACATCCACAGCCTCTTCGTCGAAAAGCCACGGCACGCGGTAGCTCGTGGAGCCGTGAAGGCGCGAATGCGAGGAAAGCATACCGAAGGCTACCCAGCGTTTGTAAAGGTCTGCGGTTGCGGTGGATTCGAAGCCGCCTATATCATGGCTCCAAAAGCCAAACCCGCAAAGCGCCAAGGACAAGCCGCCGCGAAGGCTCTCCGCCATTGAAACATATGTGGCGTCGCAATCCCCTCCCCAATGCACGGGGAATTTTTGCGAACCGGCGCTTGCGCTGCGGGCAAACACAACGGCCTCTTCCGGCTTAATTCCTTTAAGCATTTCAAAAACCACTTTGTTGTACAAATACGCGTAATAGTTGTGCATTTTTTCGGGGTCGGAGCCGTCGAACCATGCGCAGTCGGTAGGTATTCTTTCGCCAAAATCCGTTTTAAACGAATCCACGCCCAAATCCACAAGATTCGAAAGTTTTTCGCAGTACCATTTGCAGGCGGCGGGGTTTGTAAAATCCACAATAGCCATTGCCGGCTGCCACATATCCCACTGCCACACGTCGCCGTTTTTGCGTTTAAGCAGATATCCGTTTTCCATTCCCTCATCGAAAAGAGGGGATTTCTGCCCTATGTACGGGTTTATCCACACGCAAATTTTAAGCCCCTTTTCCTTAAGGCGGGCAAGCATTTCGCGCACGTTCGGAAACTGCGCTTCGTCCCAGGTAAAATTACACCATTCAAATTCTTTCATCCAGAAACAATCGAAGTGGAACACCGAAAGAGGAATTCCCCGGCTTATCATGCCGTCCACAAAATGGTTTACGGTTTCTTCGTTATAATCGGTTGTAAAGGATGTGGAAAGCCACAGCCCGAAAGACCACGCGGGCGGCATAGCGGGTTTGCCGGTTAAAAGCGTATAATTAGATACCGCCTTTTCCATGCTGCCGCCGCCTATTATAAAATAATTAAGGCTCTCTCCGGCAACGGAAAACTGATTTTTGGAAACCGATTCCGATCCTATTTCAAAAGATACGTTTTCCGGGTGGTTAACGAAAATTCCGTAACCTCTGTTTGAGAGTAAAAACGGAATGTTTTTGTACGCAAGTTCCGACGCTGTTCCGCCGTCCTCGTTCCAAATATCAACGCTTTGCCCGTTTTTTACAAAGCTTGTAAAGCGTTCGCCTGTGCCGTAAAAGTATTCGTCAACGGAAATGTCCAGCCTTTCGCGAAAAAACGCCCCTTCCGGAGTTTGCATGTAGGCAAGCTGCTTTTTCTCGGAACGGGTTAAAAACTTGCCGTCGTAATAAAAAGCCATGTCGAATAGTTCTTTTTTAAATACCGCCGAGAGCTTGCCGGACGATATAACATATTCCTTTTCGTTTTCGCTGATGTTAAGCTTTAACGCGCCGTCCGCAATATCAAAACTTGGCGTTTGCTTTTTAACGCCCTTGTAGTGGTAGGCTTTAACGCTTAAAACATCCTCCGCAGGCGATGTTATTTCAACCGTAAGAACCGGACCGCCAAGCGTTTGCCCCCTGTGGAATATTTTCTGCGGCGTTACGGTAAATACCGCTACGGTTTCCGTAATTTTCGCCGAGCGTATATCTATCGCTCCGTGAGTTGTTACCCCTTCCTTGTTTACCCAAAAACCTTTGGTAAATTTCATAAAAACCTCCTTGGATTAAAGGCCTGCGGCTTTCGGCGCCTTGGCCTATGGTTTATTTAAATTCTTGCTGCGCTTTTTCAAGTGTCACCATAACCAGTGTGGAGCACACTTCGGATAAAAAGCTTTTCTTTACGGTTTTTTTAAGCGCGTCGTGCGTACTTTTGGATATAAAAGACTTGCAAACCGTAACAAGGTCGAACGGGCGCACATACATCGAAAGCATGTATTCATCCGGAAAGCGGAATGTTCCGTGCGCTGTTTCAAACCGCCTGAGATAATTCATGGTTTTTTCAAAACTTTCAGATTTTACCATAACCGGCGAAAGCGACAACATTTCCAGCACATGCAGCAGGTTCCACTTTTGATTCTCCTTGGGTTCAGTCAAATCTTTTCCGTACATTGGCAAAGGGCAGCCGGGACTGCTTGCGTGATAAGTTTTTTCACGCTCCGCCCAGTGCCAGCCGTAATCCCCGTAGGTGTCCTGATACTTGGGATTTCTCAAATACGCCATGATTTCTTCCGTTTTTTGCTTTGCCTCGGCATTTCCCGAAACACGGCAGTATTCCAAAATCATATCCATATCATAGCTTGTGGGAAGGATGTAATCGGTTACAAACTTATCCTTTAAAATAAGCTTGTCCTTCCAGCGGTTTGGACGGCGAATATTATTAATATCGGTTTCGTAAAAATCATAGTCTCCAAGTTTTGCCGTTCGGTGGAGCCTGTCAATTTTTTTGATAATATAAGGCTCCATATCCTCGAATAAATACCCCGCGCTTATAAGGGTTGAAATAATACTGAACGCCTGAAATTCATGAGTTTTCATTAAATAATTGTACACATTCCGCATTATCGACATTTTCTCGTCAAAAACGGTAATACCTTTACAAAAGCCTATTCTGAGAAAAAGCTTTGCGAATACTTCGAAGCAATTTTCGTAACAGTTATGAATATAACCGCACAAATCCCGCACCGTATACGACTCGTAGTCCAAAAACTGATCAAAATACGCAAGTGATTTCTTTAGCCTGTCCAATTGCAGCATTTCGTCCGCAAGTTCATTAACGTCATAAACGTTTTTATCTATTATTCCGTTCTTCATCATTATAAGTTTTACAGCCGGTCCGCCGTTTTGTGTGAGCCATTGTACATTCTTAGAATTCTTCGTATTAACCATGATATCGCACCCGCTTTTTGTTTTTTTTATTCAGAACTTACACTATTCAAAGCTGAAATCGCGTATTTTACAGTTTCCGTACATTTTAATTTTTATGCGCTGCGTTCCTTCCGGAATTGCCGCGTCTATGCAAACTCCCGCCCCCTCCTTAGGCGATACCTCCGCAATTAACGTATCTGCGGCTAAAACTTCAATTTTCCCCTCGCTGCCTTCGCCAAAGCGTATGTTCAATTTTGTTTCGCTGCCGGTAAAGGCACAGTTTAAATAGTTAACCTCGCCGTATAAGCTTTTAACCGTTTCGGCCTCGGTCTTAGCTTCGGTTTTAGCTTCGGCTTCAATTTCTTTTTCAGCTCCGGCTTCGTTTTCGGCTTCGCCGTTTTCTTTTTTTGCGCCCAAAAGCCCCACACAGGTATGAAAGTATTTATCCTCCAAAAGAGTTACGCCCTTTCCGCTGTCGAAATTTTCGGCGTATACAAAACTCATATCCCGTTTGGTAACGGTTTCGGCTTTAACCTCGAAATTTTCACTCAGGCGTATGTCCCGGCTTGAAGAGCCAACGAACACCGTATAATCGCCGGATTCAATCATTTCGCGGTTGGAGTTTATATCGAAAAATTCAAGTTCCTCCAGCGCAATATCAAATTCAACGGCCTTTTCCTCTTTAGGCGCTAAAACAAAACGCGAAAAACCCGCAAGCTGTTTTATAGGACGCAAAACCGAAGCGTTATTCATCGCAAAATAAACCTGCGCAACCTCGCCCGATTCGGTTTCACCGGTATTCTTAACGTTAAAGGAAACCTTTATACATTTATCCTCTCCGTTTACATACCTTTTTTTGCTTAGCTTTAACCCGGAATACTCAAAACTTGAATACGTTAACCCGTAACCGAACGGATACAAAACCTTCCCGGTAAAATACCTGTACGTGCGTTTGCCGATAATATCGTAATCGTTAAAATCCGGCAAATCGGTAACGGAATTGTACCATGTCATGGAAAGCCTGCCCGCCGGAGCGAAATTTCCGAAAATGCAATCCGCCATAGCTTTTCCTAAGTTTTGGCTTCCCTGCCCGGAATAAATTACGGCTTTAACCTTTTCCGCTTCCTCCCTTATAGCGTAAGGATACCCCGCCGTTATTACAAGAACGGTGTTTTCGTTCTCCGCTGTTAAACGCGAAACTGCGCCGGTCCACCGCTTCGGAAACGCTATATCCGTTCTGTCCACACATTCGCGGGCGTTTATCAGCGGGTGGTTACCAAATACCGCAAACACGATATCCGCGTTTTTCGCAAGTTCACAAGCCGGAGTTATTCCGTCTTTTTCATATGTTTTTTTCCAAACAGTTGCGCTTCCCTCGTGTATAAAAATATTTTCATCGGTGCTGTAGAAAAGCTCCATTGTAAACCAGCCGTACACATTATCGGCAGTTACCTTCAGCGTACCTTCGCTTTTGCCGGGGAATTTTATGTTTGCCTGGCTTTCCTTCCGGTCAACAGTTAGGTATTTTTCCGTTTCAATGTTCTTATACGAATAATTTCCGTATCCCCAGTTGTTTTCCAAAAACAGCGAACGCTCTTCAAAAGATGCGTCCGTGCGGATTTCGCCCTCGGAATTTACCGCTATGTAACCCTTCGATTTTTCGTCGTAAAACGAAACGGTATCCAAAAGCGGTTCGTAGTCCACCTGAGCGCCTTTAAGTTCCTCTTTTACCGCGTCCAAAACCGTGGATTTTTTGGCCGCACATCCCTCGTACCAGCCGGCGTACAAATCCCGCGCGATATCGCCCACAATAAGCGCCTTTTTAATTTTCGCTTTATCGGCGGGCAAAAACGAATTGTCGTTTTTTAAAAGCACAACAGCTTCACGCGCGGCTTTAAGCGCAAGCGCGGACGCCTCTTCGCCGCACATTTTATCTTCCGGAATTTGCGAATACGGGTGGTTTTCGTCAAACTCGCCAAGCCTGATGCGTATTTTCAATATGTTTGTAACTGCCCTATCGATATCGGCTTCGGATATCATGTTTTTATCCAGCGCATTTCGGGCGCTTTGCGTTACAAGCTCCGCCGAATCCGTAAAGCAATCCATACCCGCGCGAAGCGAGGCGGCAATAGATTCCTCATGGGTTGCAAAATACTTATGCGAATTCACCGTTTGCGAAAAATCCCCGCCGTCGCAAACAATAAACCCGTCGCAGCCCCATTTGCCCTTTACGGTATCTTGAAGTTCGTCGAGCAAAATACATGGGCGGCCGTTAATTTCGTTATACGCGGTCATCATTGAAACCGTTTTGCCCTCTTTAAACGCGTATGAAAACACTTTTAAATAATACTCGTGCTTGTTGCGTTTATTAATAACCGACGATGCCGTGGCGCGGTTTTCTTCGGTATTGTTTGCGTAAAAGTGCTTGGGAGCGGTGGCGGTTTTTATGTAATACCCGTCGCTTCCCTGAGTGCCCTGTATCATAGCGGCGGCAAGCTTTCCCGCCAAAAACGGATCCTCACCGTACGCCTCTTCGGTTCTGCCCCAGCGAGGGTCCCTCTCCATATCTATCGTTGGAAACCACAGGGTTAAGCCGCCCTTTTTATCCCTCTGCTGAAAAAATATCCGCGCTTCGTCGCCTATAACGCTGCCAATTTCACGCAAAAGCTGCGTATCCCATGTGGCGGATAACGCAAACGGCTGAGGGAAAACGGTGGATACCTTTCCGTTTCTGTCCACAACGCCGTGCGCTCCTTCCCCGCCTATCCAGTATTCGTTAACGCCAAGCCTTGGTATAGCCGCCTGCCGTGTTGGCAAAAGCGAAATCTTTTCCTCTACGGTTAAACGCGAAACCAAGTCCTTAGCACGCTTTGCAGCCGAAAGCGATTTGTTTTTAAATTGCACCATTATTTAACCTCCTGTAAATTGCAAAATTCCTGCAACAATTCCCTATAATCCTGATTTTATCATACACGCTTAACCTCGCCAATAGACTTTTTAGAACTTAAGTTGCACTTTTCTGATTTATTCTAAAGAGGGAATTGTCACACGACATTAAAAAAAGAGCGGCTGGGGTTTTAACCTTGGCCGCTCTTACCTTTTCTACTACAGTATTATACAAATCAGCCCGCCGCTGCCCTCGTTTATTATTTTCTGCAGCGTTTCCTGGAACTTCATCTGCGCATCCTCCGGCATACGGAATAGCTTGGAGGATAAGCCGTCTTTTACAAGGTCGTGCATGGATTTTCCGAACATGTTAAGCTCCCAAATTTTCGCCGGGTCCTCGGACATTTCTTCGTTAAGGTAATTAATTAAATCCTCGGATTGCTTTTCGGTACCTACAATGGGAGAAATTTCCGTTTCTATGTCAGCTTTTATAAGGTGAATACTTGGCGCGCTTGCCCGAAGTTTAACGCCGAACTTCGAACCGTGCTTCACAATTACCGGGTCCTCAAGCTTCATTTCCTCAAGAACCGGCGTTACTATGCCGTAGCCCTTTCTTTTAACTTCCTCAAGCGCGTATTTTACCTTGTCAAATTCCTTCTTCGCTTCCGCAAGCACTTTTATTGTGGAAATAAGCTGATATTCCCCTTCAATATCCATACCCGTAGTTTCCGACAAAATTTTATAAAACAGGTTGTCGTCCAGCGCAATTTCTATGTTTGCCGCGCCCTCGCCCAAATAAATTTTGTCTATGTACGCCTTTTTGATATGTTCGTTGTTCTCCATCGTCAGTACCGAATCCTTTATTTCGCGGAGTTTGCTAAGGCCGGTAATAATTCCTTTAACCGTTTGAATCATATTCAGTTTAAGCCAATGAGTGTTTGCAAGCGTTTCTATCCATTTCGGGAAATTCAGCTTAATTTCCTTTACCGGAAATTCGTACAAAATACGCTCCATTATAGAGGTAATATCCTCCGCTTTAAGCTGTGCGCAGTTCACGGGCATAACCGGAACCTTGTGCTTTTCTATAAGCTGGCTGCGCAGCTCTTCGGTTTCCGGCGCGTAGGGTTTGGTTGTGTTAAGCAAAACTACAAAGGGCTTGCTGATGCTCTTAAGTTCGTTTATTACGCGCTCTTCCGCTTCCACATAGTTTTCGCGCTCAATATCCGTTACCGAACCGTCGGTTGTAACAAGAATTCCGATTGTGGAATGCTCGTTAATTACCTTTTTTGTGCCAATTTCCGCCGCCTGTATAAACGGGATTTTTTCGTCCGACCAAGGGGTGTTAACCATTCTCGGCCCCGCCTCGTCCGAATGCCCCGCCGCTGTTGGTACAAGATAGCCCACGCAGTCTATTAGTTTCACTCTGAGGTTGATATCGTCCAGGTTCATTTCAACCGCTTCGCCCGGCACAAACTTCGGCTCCGTTGTCATTATGGTTCGCCCCGCCGCGCTTTGCGGCAATTCGTCCTTTGTGCGCTCCTTCACGTAGGTGTTTTCAACGTTCGGGATAACAAGCGTATCCATAAACCGCTTAATAAATGTGGATTTGCCGGTACGCACCGGCCCCACCACACCTATGTAAATATCGCCCTGCGTCCGCTCCGCGATATCCTTGTAAATATCGTAACTTTCCATTTTGCACCTCCAAAATAAAATTGTATCCATACACTTATTTTATGTTGGCGGCGCAGGTTTAGAACCTTGAAGTTTTCCATATAACGCTGGAATTATTTCAGAATGTCGTCTATAATATTAAAAACGAAACGGTTCCTTTACCCTATTGAAATAAAAAAACACATTAGCTGCGATGCGAGCGATATTTCGGCGTTTAAGCAGCTTGACAAAATTGCCGATGCGAAACGCGCGGATGGCTGTGTGGTTTGTATGGCGGACGATGTTTTTCCAATAACTAAAACCGATAGGGCGGTTGGAGTTCGATATCTGTAACAAAAAATAATTCCATGAAAGGAAGAGAAAAAATGAGAAATAAGTACGAATTTTTAATGTCCGCGTATCTGTTCGCGGGCGGAGTAGAAAAAGCTCCGCTTGAAGAAATCCGCCGGGGTATTGAGTTTTTCGAAAAGTTCTGCCCGCTGGATAAGGTGTATATTGAGCCGCACCGGGGCAATACAGACGTTGACGCCGAAAAGCTTATCGCGGTAAAAAAATTGTTCGAGGAATACGGCATAACAGCCGCAGGAGGAATTACCACCACAATTCAAATGAAAGGTCATGAGAAAAACAGCATTTTCGATTCGTTTTGCTACAGCGAGGCCGTTTGCCGCAAGCGTCTTGTGGAAATTGTAAGAGATACGGCTAAAATCTTTGACGAAATTATTTTGGACGATTTTTACTTTACCGCCTGCCGCTGCGAGTTTTGCATAGAGGCAAAGGGGAGCAAAAGCTGGGCGCAGTACCGGCTTGATTTAATGGAGGACGTTTCAAAAGAAATTGTTGCCGCGGCAAAAGAAGTTAACCCGAATGTCAAATTTATAATAAAATACCCCAACTGGTACGAATCGTATCAGGAAACGGGCTACAACCCGGAAAAGCAGAAGGATATTTTCGACGGCATTTTTACCGGAACGGAAACGCGCAATCCGAAATACGAACAGCAGCATTTGCAGCGGTATTTAAGTTATTCAATTGTGAGGTATTTGGAGAACGTATCGCCCGGCAGAAACGGCGGCGGCTGGATAGACCCGTTCGGGCTTTCCGGCGATATTTCCGGCTGGGCAGAGCAGGCGGAGTTTACGCTGTTTGCGAAAGCGCGCGAGATGATGCTGTTTAACTTTTTCGTAATGGTAGATTCCGGGTTTTTGCCGCCTCTTACGCCAAGGCTTGCAAGGCTTAACGAGATAATTAAAAAGTGCGGCAACCCATGCGGCGTAAATTTGTACGAGCCGTACAACGCCGACGGTGAGGATCAGGTTGTAAATTATTTGGGAATGACAGGCATAGCGTTTGAACCTTCGCCGGAATTCGGCAGCGGCGTTGTATTTTTGCCGGAAAGCGCGGCGTTTGATTTAAGCGTTACGGAAAAGCTGAAAAATCATGTTAAAAACGGAGGCACCGCGGTTATTACAACGGGCTTTTTAAAGGCGACGCTTAATTCGGGAATAAAGGATATGACATCCGCCCGCCCAACGGGGAGAAGCGCACAGGGCAACGAGTATTGGATACAGGGTTACGGCGATATAAGAACGGTTGCTAACGGCGCGAAAACCGTAAGGGTAGAGGCTATTGATTACAAAACCAACGCAAGCTGGTGCGAAGTGGCGCTTTTAACCGAATACAACAGTTTCCCAATTTTAATACACGATTTTTACGGAAAAGGGCATTTGTATATTTTAAACATGCCGGAGGATTTCGGGGATATTTGCGCTTTGCCGAAGGAAGCGGCGGGTTTTATAAACAAAGCGTTTGCGCGTGAAAACCCGTATATCGTATCCGCGCCGAGGATTTGCATGTTTACATACGATAACGGTGTAATAGGCGTATTTTCGCAAAAGCAATACGCGGACGAGGTTGAAATTTTTATTCCGGATAAATACACCGAAATTCGGGATTTGGAAACAGGCGAGGCGCTTCCGCTTCTGCCCGCGCGGGAATTTGCCGGGCGGTATAAGGCAAGGGAAAAGGCTATTTTGCATAAATCGGCTAAGGTATTTTTGCCGGGCGGCGGGTATAGGTTTTTTGCGTTATCGTAGCTTTAAACGCCCCGGCAACAGGGTTGTAGAGGGCTTCGGCGCAAATATTATCCGCACTTTGAGTGGCTGTTCGATAAGGGTTGTAGAAGGCTTTGCGCAAATATTATCCGCACTTTGATTGGCTGTTCGATAAGGGTTGTAGAAGGCTTCGGCATGTTCTTTGCAGGCAGCAGGGTGTGTGCGGAATTTGCACGCCGCCGACTATTTGGGTAAGCGAAAATTGCGGGCGGCGAGTTTATAATTTCCAAGAGCTGCACTTGGCTTGGCATTTCTTGACGCGCCTTTGTACAACTTGGCGGTACAATTATTCCGGCGGCGTAAATATGCCGTACGAGGCAAGCGCATAGCGGCGTAAATATGTCTTCCGCAGTAAACGCATAGTGGCGCAAATAAGTTTTGGCAAATAATGACGCAATCGCAAATTTTGTTGCTTCAACTTGCAATTGCGCGGAGCTTTTGGTACACCCATACTGCCCGGAAAGAACATGCCGGGCTTTGCGCACAACCCTTGCTTCCCGGAAAGAACTTGCCGGGCTTTGCGCACAACCCGTGCTATCTGCAAATAGCACGCTGTACTTCCCGCACAACCTTGTTTCCTGCTAAGAACGCACTGTACTTTCCGCACACACCCTACTGCCTGCAAAGTACATGCCGGTGGGGCTTCGGCGTAAATTATATTGCACAGCATGATTGTGCCACGCGGCGGGGAAACGATTTTCGCCGTCGCAAAACATAATCTCTGCGAACAACTTGCTGGCGAAAATTGGTTCACCAGAGCAGCGAGAAGAATATTTTTGAGCGCACCGCAAAAATAGAACCCTCTACAAACTTGGTGCGCTCAAAAATGTTCTGAAGCGTCAGGTGGCACATTGCTGTGCGATATAATTTGCACCGAAGCCCCTCTACACCCCCCTGCTGAATTTACCGCAAAAGCGCGGGTAATATAAACGGTAAACTGCGAAACTGCGAAATTGCGTCTTGAAGCTGACACTTGAAGCTGACAACTATAATTTTTCTTGCTTAGTAAATGCAAAGATGGTATATTCTAAAAAAATTTAAGGGCTGATTAAAGTGGATTTTAAAATAGGTATCGGTTACGATGTTCACCGCCTCGCCGAAAACCGGAAGCTGGTTCTCGGCGGGGTTCATATCCCGTGCGAAATGGGTTTAGACGGGCACTCGGACGCGGACGTTGCCATACACGCGCTTATGGATTCTATTCTCGGCGCGCTTGGCAAGGGAGATATTGGAGTGATGTTTCCGGATACGGACGAAAAATACGCGGGTATAAGTAGCGTATTTTTGCTTGAGGAAGTGGCGAAATTAATGCGCAGCGAAGGGTACACATTATCTAACGCGGATATGGTAATTATTGCGCAAAATCCCAAACTGCGCCCGTTTATTGACAGCATGGAGACAATTATTTCCTGTGCGCTGGGCGTTGAAAAAAGTAAAATTAATATAAAGGCAACAACGGAAGAGGGGCTGGGTTTTACCGGTGAAGGGCTCGGCATTGGCGCAAAGGCGGTATGTATGATTTGCCGGATAAAAACCGGTTAACCGCGCGGGAAAATCGCCGCGTTGCCGGTTATGCAACTACGGAGGTATTATAAATGAGAGACGTAATAAAAGGTATAAGGGAGAGGGACCCCGCATCGCGGGGGCTGATTGAGGTTTTTTTGTATTCCGGCTTTTGGGCGGTTTTTTTTCACAGGATTGCTCACGCGCTTTACAAAATAAAACTGTTGTTTTTGGCAAGGTTTGTTTCGCAGGTTGCGCGGTTTTTTACGGGCGTTGAAATACACCCCGGCGCGGTTATAGGCAAAGGGCTTTTTATAGACCACGGAATGGGCGTTGTAATTGGCGAAACATGCGAAATTGGCGATAACGTTACAATATATCAGGGAGTAACTCTTGGAGGCACCGGCAAGGATACCGGCAAACGCCACCCAACAATCGGCAACAATGTTTTAATAGGTTCCGGCGCGAAAATTTTGGGGCCGTTTAAAGTGGGAGATAATTCACGCGTTGGCGCGGGCAGCGTTATACTGCGCGAGGTGCCGGAAAACTGTACGGTTGTGGGCGTGCCGGGGCAAATTGTAAAAGCGGATACCGGCAAAGAACATGTAGACCAGCTTGACCAGGTGAAAATATCGAACCCGGTGGTATCGGAGATAGAGGAATTGAAGGAGCGCGTAGCGTTTCTTGAGGAAAAGCTTGCGTCTGTTTTAAAAACTTTCGTTTTAGGAGAGCCTGTTATACAAACGCCTATTTTAAAAAATGGCGCCGATGAAGGAGAATAATAATGAAAATATACAATACCCTTTCGGGAAAAAAAGAGGAATTTGTGCCTGCGGATTCGGGAAAGGTTAAAATGTACGTATGCGGACCAACGGTGTACAGCTATATCCACATCGGCAACGCCCGCACATTTGTTTTTTTCGATACGGCGCGGCGGTATTTAATGCATAAAGGATACGACGTAAATTATGTACAAAATTACACGGATATAGACGACAAAATAATTAAAACGGCGAACGCCGAAAATATTTCGGTAAACGATGTTGCCAAGCGTTATATAGCCGAAGCTGAAAAGGATTTCGAAGGCTTTTCAATTTTAAAGCCGACGAATTCGCCGAGGGTTACGCAGGAAATGCCGGAAATCATTAAGATGATATCCGATCTTATAAGCGGAGGTTATGCCTACGAAAAAAACGGCTCGGTTTTTTATGATACCGGCGCTTTTTCGGGCTACGGCAAGCTTTCCAAAAAACATATAGACGAACTTAACGCGGGCGCGCGCATTGAAATAAACGACGAAAAGAAAAACCCGATGGATTTTGTGCTTTGGAAACCGGCAAAAGAGGGCGAGCCAAGCTGGGAATCGCCTTGGGGCGCGGGGCGTCCGGGCTGGCATATTGAATGCTCGGTTATGGCAAAAAAGTATTTGGGCGAAACGATAGATATCCACGCGGGCGGCGAGGATTTAAT
>JAISVZ010000194.1 GCA_031271295.1 Clostridiales bacterium
ACAACAATGGATATTACCCTGTTTGCGAAGGAAATTGCGCCATGCTTAAATATCCGTACCCGTTTCGCCGGAGAGGAACCGTTCGACAATATTACCCGCCAGTATAACGAAACAATGCGGCGTATATTGCCGCAATACGGTATGGAATTTATAGAAATTCCAAGAAAAACCGCGTTTTCAAACACGCCCATAAGCGCCTCCTACGTAAGGAAGCTGCTAAAGGAACGAAAGTTTGACGAAATTGCGCTAATTGTACCTAAGGTAACATTAAAATACTTAAAGAGGGGAGCTTTTAATTGAAGAAGATAATTGCGGTTACAATGGTAAAGAACGAAAGCGACATTATTGAGTCTTTTTGCAGGCACACTCTTACATTTTGCGATGAAATTATAATTTGCGAGGATAACAGCACGGATAATACTCTTGAAATTATTCAAAACCTCATTAACGAGGGGCTTTGCATACATATAGCCCGTCATAATTATATGCACGGCTACAATCAGCAAAAGGTAATGAATGGGCTAACGCGTATCGCTATAGACGATTACGGAGCGGATTTTGTTCTTTCGCTTGACGCAGACGAGTTTTTAATGCCTTACGGCGCACGGGTAGGACAAAATATAAACATTAGAAATATTCTTGAATCGCTAACGGATGACGATGAAAATTCGTATGCGGCGCGTTGGATTCATTTTATGCCAACTGTTTTTAAGCGGGAAAACAATGTTTTTTTGCCGAGATATTTTGAATCGCATTTAAATTACCTTGGAACCGCAAATAAAGACAAGGTTATGTTTTCCGCGGCGGTGTTTAAAAAGAACGAAGCTATTTTAGCATCGGGAAACCACATGCTTTATAACGGGAAAACTGAAGAGGAAATTAACAAAATACATGTGCCGAGGTTAATGTTAGCGCACTTTTCCATACGCAGCGTTTCGCAGTTAATTGTTAAATCCGTAATGTTCTCAACGCGTGCTTTATGCATACCGTCTAATAAACGAATCTTGTCTAATACCGCTATAAGGTACCATTACATTTATGAAAAGCTAAAATCAGGCGAATGGATTAACGAAAAAGACGTACAGACGTTTTTTATGTATGCGTTTGAAAGGTATGTTCTCGACGACAACCACAAGATGAGGCTTATCAATTATAAATGGGATTTATCCTACGAACTGAAATATACCGATTATGAAAAATCGGAGAAGTATTACCTTGGCTTCATTCTTTCGCATTACGAAAACATTATCAACGGCTTTATGGCGGAGAAATATCCGGAGGTATCTCAAAAGCCTCTTATGGTTTAACCCCATAAAATTTTCGTTTGCCCATAACTGATTTTACTGTCAAAATTGCGGCATCCTATCGCCCATTACCTGCCTTTAGCATCAAAGCTGCGGTATCCCACAGCTTCCGCAACATGAATTTCGTTAATTGGGCTATCGCCGTTTAAATCCGCGATAGTCCTTGCTAATTTCAAAATTTTGTGGTATGCCCTTGCGCTCAGGTTCAAATTTTCAAACGCCTGCTTTAGTAATTCCTGCGCTTTGCCGGTAAGCTTGCAGTATTTTTGAATCCCTCTTGCGCTAAGTTCGCTGTTGCATGTAATTTTTTCGTTTACATAACGCCTTGTTTGAATTTCCCGCGCCTTTTGCACCTTATCCAAAATTTGCGCGGATGTTTCCGAACTTTCGTTTGTTCCAAGTTCCTTGTAATTTACCGCCGCCGCTTCCGTAACGATATCAATCCTATCCATTAACGGGCCGGATATTTTGCTTTGGTATTTATATATTTCGCCCTCGGTGCAAAAGCATTTTTCCGGGTTTCCCAAATGTCCGCAGGGGCACGGGTTCATGGAAGCTACAAGCATAAACGACGACGGGTAAGTAACCGTTTGCCCTGTTCGCGCAACGGTAATTTGCCTATCTTCCAAAGGCTGGCGCAGAGCTTCCAAAACATTTCTGCTAAACTCCGGAAACTCGTCCAAAAATAAAACGCCGTTATGCGCAAGGCTTATTTCGCCCGGCTTGGGTATTCTTCCCCCGCCCGTTAACGCGGAGTACGATGTTGTATGGTGCGGAGACCTAAACGGACGCTTGCGAATAAGCGAATCCTTCTCCTTAACAAGCCCGGCGACGGAGTATATTTTTGTTACCTCAATACTTTCGTTAAAACTCAGCGGCGGCAAAATTGTTGGCACTCGTTTTGCCATCATGGTTTTGCCTGATCCGGGTGGGCCAACCATTAAAATATTATGCGCACCCGCCGCGGCAACTGTTAGGGCGCGTTTTACGCCCTCCTGCCCAACTACGTCGGAAAAATCCGCGTTATCTGAGCCGCCCTTACTTGTAACCGTGCCTAAACCCGCCGTTACGCGCGTAAATTTATTATTTTTAAAATTTTCCGCAAGCTCCGCAAGGTTTTTAACCGCGTAAACGTTTATTCCGGAAACAAGCGCGGCTTCCTCCGCGTTTTCAAAAGGTACAATACAGGCTTTTATTCCGTTTAAAAAAGCCCCGTGCACCATGGGCAAAATGCCGGAAACAGGGCGCAGGCAACCGTCCAATGAAAGCTCGCCGGCAAAGAAAATTTTTTCTATTCTGTTAAGCGGCAAAATGTCCGTACACGCCAAAATACACGCCGCAATCGGAAGGTCGAACGAGGGACCTTCTTTTTTTATATCCGCCGGCGCCAAATTTATTGTTATGCGCCTAACGGGAAAATCGAAACCGGAATTTTTTATTGCGGTGCGAACACGCTCCTTGGATTCGCGAACGCCGGAATCCGGCAGGCCAACAATATCAAAAGAAGGCAAGCCGGGAGATAAATCCACCTCTACGTTAACAACATGCCCGGAAACTCCGGAAACCGCACCGCTGAATGTTTTTGAAACCAAAGCGCTTCACTCATTTCCATATTGCAGTAATTTCTTCCGGCTGAATTTTATCATAAATGCATTGTTATGACAAATTATAATATTTTTTGTAAAGCGCCTCGAATAACATTAAATCCTGCGGTGAGGTTATTTTAAAATTTATTGCGCTGCCTTGAGCAATTCGCACCTCTGCGCCGTTTTCCATAACAAGGGCGCAATCGTCGGTTGCGTCTGTAATTCCCTTTTCTAAAGCTTTTATATGCGCGTTTTTAATTATTTCGTATTTAAATGCCTGCGGGGTTTGCACCTGATAAAATTCACTGCGCGGCGGAATTTCGTCTACCGTTTCGCCGCCGGCGCTTCTTGCCAGAGTATCCACCGTTTTAAGGCAGGTGTTTACCGCGCCGTATTCCCTTGCCAGCCGGATATTTTCCTCAATAATAAAATCAGTAACAAGCGGGCGCACCGCGTCGTGTATAAGCACAATATCACCATCGGCGCAATTTGCCTGCGTTAGGCAGTTAAACACCGTTTGCTGACGGCACTTTCCGCCGGGGATTATTTTTTGCACCTTTTCAATTCCCCATTTTGCGGCATATTCGCGCATAAGGGGAATGTTAACATCGCGGCAGCCGATAATTATGCGCTCTATTCCTATATGAAAATTGAACGTTAAAAGCGTGTGTACAATTACGGGTTTGCCGCAAACCTCGGTATACTGCTTCGGCAATTCGCTCCCGAAGCGAAGCCCGCTTCCCCCCGCAACAATAATCGCTGTAGTCATAAAACCGGTTCCCCCTCTCTATATAGAATGAAAGCCTGTCCGCGCGGACAGGCTTTGGATGCGGTTTTCATCTTTTATGGTATAAGCTGTTATTTTCGTATTTTGCCTCGCATGTTACGTTCATCCCCAAATTTTTAAAAACGTTTATATCCACCGTAGAGAGCATAACAGTTGAATGAACCTCCGAATTTTTCAGCTTCGGAAGCTGTTCAAATACCGCCTTTGCCGCCTTATCCTCGTTAGAATTGATGGAGAGCGCAATTAAAACCTCGTCCGTATGCAGCCTTGGGTTTTTGTTTCCCAAAAAACCTACCTTCAGCTTCTGTATCGGCACTATATCTTCCGGCGAAATAAGCTCGTGCTCGTCGTCTATACCCGCCAAAACCTTAAGCGCGTTTAGAAGCGCCGCCGCCGACGCGCCCAAAAGGGACGACGTTTTGCCGGTAACAAAGCTTTTATCCGGTAGCATAATAGCCACGGCGGGCGTGCCGCAGTGCAGGGATTTTTCCTTCGCCTTTGCTATAACCGGCCTGTCCGCAGAGCTTGTATCCGCCTTACTCATTAAAAGTTCCATTTTTGTAAGCGCGGATTTATTGCCGCGCCCGGTTAAAATATCGCAGCTTATATTATAAAAACGCCGGATAATTTCCTGCTTGGAGGCGTAAACGCAGGCGGAATCGTCCTTTATGCAGTAGCCTATCATGTTAACGCCCATATCCGTTGGGGAATTGTACGGGCTTTCGCCCCAAATTTTCTTAAACGCCGCGTTTAAAACCGTAAAACCCTCTATATCGCGGTTGTAGCTGACGGCTGTTTCGCCGTAATGCTCCAAATGGAAAGGGTCTATCATATTAACGTCGTCCAAATCCACGGTTGCGGATTCGTACGCCAAATTAAGCGGGTGGTTTATGGGAAGGTTCCATATCGGAAACGTTTCAAACTTTGCGTACCCCGCGCGAACTCCCTTTAAGTTTTCATGGTAAAGCTGAGAGAGGCATGTTGCCATTTTGCCGCTTCCCGGCCCCGGCGCGGTAACAACAACAAGCGGTTTTTCCGTTTTAATATATTCGTTTTTGCCAAACCCCTGGCTGCTTAACACATGGTTAGCGTTCGTTGGGTAATCGTTTATGTGATAATGCCTGTAAACGTTCATGCCAAGCGAACGCAGATGCGCCGCGAACTGTTTTGTGGGCTTTTCGCCGGAATACCGCGTAATTACAACGCTGCCAACATAAAGCCCTATGCCGGTGAAAGCGTCCGCCAAACGCAGAAGCTCCTCGTCGTAGGTAATGCCGGAATCCCCCCGCGCTTTACCCGTGTCGATATCCGCCGAATTAATTACCAGCACAATTTCGGTTTTATCCGCCATTGTGGCAAGCATACGCACCTTAAAATCCGCCTCGAAACCCGGAAGTACGCGCTGGGCGTGAAAATCGTCGAAAAGCTTGCCGCCGAATTCAAGGTAGAGCTTATTCCCGAACTTTTCTATTCGCTCCTTTATATATGTTGTTTGCAAATTTAAATATTTCCTGCTGTCAAAACCGATGTCCGGCATGTCCTTCCCCTTTCGTTAACCAAGCTCGCGCATAAATTTTTCCGGATGCCCCGAAAATATATTTTCCACTACCGCAAAAAATTCTTCATAACCTTTAAACGCGCTTACGGATTTTTCATATCTTTCTTTTACGTCCAATATATACACATATGTTTTTTCGCCGTAAATAACTGTAAGCTTGCGTGCAAGCAAAAAGTCCGTACCGTCCGGCCTGTAGGATGGCGGCGTAAGTTTTATAAGCTTAATGTTGGCAAATTGGAGGATTTTTTCGCCAAGCGCCAAAGAGTCTCTGTAAAGCGTTATAACCTCCGGCGTGTTTTTTTTCACACTGAAAATTGGCGGAGCGTATTTTAATATAATTGAAATTATTATAACCGCCGCGCAGCCGGAGAATGTATAAGTGTAAACCGGCGAATTCGCGGAGGCAACAATATACACAAGAAACAAAAGAATTACGCCAACCGCAATAGTGAGCAAAGCTAAAACTTTAGCATATTTGCGGGCTATAGCATGTTTATTTATCCTAAAGTGCGCGTTGCCATCCGGGGTGTAGGTAATATCAACGTTATTCTTTTCTGACACTGCCAACCTTATATACGCCATTAGCATTTCAAAAGAAGATTTATTGAATCCGCTGCATCTATGGTTTTTAGATTTGCCGCTTTCTTTAGAGGTAACCTTAAGGTAACGGCTTGTATACGTAGGAATGCCGTTGTAAGTATGCTTTAATACATAGGAGGTAAACTCAAAACCGGAGTAGGGAAAATTCAGATACTCCTTGCCCGCTCTATAAAAACGGACGGCGTCGGTATCTACATGAACAGTAATGTTACTTCGAACAAAACAGACGTATATACCGGCGGCAATTACCGCAAATGCGCCGCCCATAACCGCCGCGTAAAACTTTTGGGCATCTTGCGCCAGCAAAAGCGCTAAGGAAATTGCGCATACCGCAAGCAAAACCGGAATAAAACTTGCAGCAAGAATTAGCGGGCTTGATTTAAATTTCATATTTACACTCCTTTCGTATTTTTAAACAATTATATTTTAATCCTGTAATATTTGTCAAAGATATTATCAGGGAAAAAACAAAAAAAGCCCGATAATGGTTACTTTTCATACACCCGCCGAAGAGGCTGTTTCTATATTTATTTACTGTAGCTTTTGAATAATAAGGCGCCGCACTGCATCAGAGCTAAAATACCAATAATTTTTAGCTACACACTGAAAGAATTTTTTTTTGACACATATCAAAATTTCTGTTAAAATAAGCCTATAGTTTTCAGCGGCTTAAAGTACTACGTACTATCCAATTTTCGTTAACTTTTAAGCCATGCAAAACCATTCAATCTTTCTTACAAGAGTTACGGCGTTAAATTGAATTGCGAATTTAAAAAGAGGTGCTTAATGGGCGAATTAACAAACTCGGTTTTGCTTACGGAGAAAAATAAAGCGGAAATTGAAAACTCCATAACAAAAAAAGTTGACGGTTATGATTTGCACCCGTTATCTGACCCTGTATTTCAACGATGGATGGGCGACCAAAAAATTTGCGCTTCTTTCTTGCAATCGCTTTTTAACGAGGATTTCAGCGATGTCGTTGTAAGCACACAAGAAGAGGTTATTTCGCCGGATTTAGAATTAAAAAAGATACGGCTTGATATAACGGCACGCCAAGGTAATGTCAGAATATATAATATTGAGGCACAGCGCCGGTATTATAATAGCCATAGGGATCGTTGCCTGTTTTACGCTTGTAAGCAGATTGCCTCCCAGTTGATAGTTGGTGAGTCTTTTGAGCAAATAAAAAAGACTGTTATAATTTTCATCAACCAAAAGAACCCGGACAGCAATTCTTTAGTGGAATACATATCCCTGCGCGAGCAGGAATCGAACAGGATATATAACGGCAAGCTGCAAATTATAGAGATTAATCTCAATAATTTGGACGAAGGGCTTGCCGAGTTAAAGTACGCGGATACTTTCAAGTATTTTGCGGCGTTTTGCCTTATGGGTCATAACGACGAAGTTTTTAAGTTTTACCGCGAAAAGCACAATTTAGAATCGCAGGCATTGCAGCAAATATTAACGGATAAGTTCAGGCAAATAACGGGTGATTACACTCTTAAAGACGCTCTTGAACATTACCACAAACTGAACCCTGATATAGACAAGGAGGCATATACG
>JAISVZ010000197.1 GCA_031271295.1 Clostridiales bacterium
GCAACAATGCGCTCAATTTCCGCGTTAAGTTCGGTAATGTTAACCTTTTCCCGCTTGTCCTCCTGCTCAACGTATGTGCTTACCGAAACGTTATAATCCTGCGCGACTATATCATCGTACGCAACAAGCTTCGCAAAATACGGCACAGACGCCCTGTCTATATATGTACCGACGATTTTTTCAATATTATCCGCCGTAAGTTTGTTGCTGTTAGTTACCTTAACAAATTCCTTGCCCGCGTCAATAAACAGGGTTTTGTTGTCGCCCTTCGCTCTTTTAAGCACCATAATACAAGTGGCAATACTTGTTCCAAAAAACAGGTTGTCCGGCAGTTGGATTATGCAGTTGATATAGTTATTGTCTATAAGATATTTGCGGATTTTCTGCTCCGCTCCGCCGCGATAAAGGACGCCAGGGAAACAGACTATAGCGGCGGTGCCGCTTTCGGCAAGCCATGAAAGGCTGTGCATTATAAAGGCAAGGTCGGCTTTCGATTTAGGCGCGAGAACACCAGCCGGAGAAAAGCGCTTGTCGCTGATAAGAATGGGATTGCTATCGCCCGCCCATTTAATTGAATAAGGCGGGTTCGATACGATAGCTTCGAACGGTTCGTCGTCCCAATGCAAAGGTTTTGTTAACGTATCGCCATGCCCTATGCTGAATTTGTCAAAATCAATATCATGCAAAAACATATTTATGCGGCATAAATTATATGTTGTTATATTTATTTCCTGCCCGAAAAAACCTTGGCGCACTTTTTCCTTGCCAAGTATTTTCGCGAATTTAAGAAGCAGAGAACCAGAACCGCAAGCGGGGTCGTACACCTTATTTACCTCGGTTTTGCCAACAAGCGTTATACGGGTTAAAAGTTCCGAAACCTCCTGCGGGGTATAATACTCCCCGCCGCTTTTACCGGCGTTAGAAGCGTACATACCCATAAGATACTCGTAAGCGTCGCCGAACGCGTCAATTGTGTTATCCCTGTAATCGCCAAGCTTCATAGCGGCAATACCCGTCATAAGCTTCGCTAACTTTTCGTTGCGTATGGGAACGGTTACTCCAAGCTTGTTGCTGTTAACATCCACATCTTCAAACAGCCCCTCAAAATCCGCTTCGCTGTCCGTTCCCTGAGCGGAAGACTCAATATTTTTAAAAACATTTTCAAGCGTTTCGTTGAGGTTATCGTCGGATGCGGCGTTTTTTAAAACATTCTCAAAAAGCTCGCTCGGCAATATAAAAAAGCCCTTGGTTTTAACAAGATCATCGCGTGCCGATTCCGCGTCAGCGTCGGATAATTTGGCGTAGTTAAACTCACAATCGCCCGAATCGCGTTCGCCGGTATTTATGTACGTTGTAATATTCTCCGAAATATAGCGGTAAAACAGCATTCCGAGAACGTATTGCTTAAAATCCCAGCCGTCCACACTTCCGCGAAGGTCGTTCGCAATTGCCCAAATTGTGCGGTGCAATTCGGCGCGTTCTATCTCTTTCTTGTTATCAGCCATTTTTTCTTCCGCTCCTGTGGTTATAGTCAACATCGAATTTACGATATCATGGGAAATATGCGCTGTCAACATGGCGTGGCAAAATTATTACAGACCTCGTTAATTTCAGGTGTAAATAGTATTTTTAATTTTTTTGTTTCTTCGGCGGGGGTGTGAATGGTAACGCATAAAAACCTTATTTTGCTTGCTCACTTATTACCGCTTCGTGAAACGCGTTCAGCATTCCCGCAACTTCGGCTCGGGTAATCTCGCCCTTAGGAGAGTTGTATAGTTCCGCAATATTACCGTTAATAATCCCCGTTTTCAAAAATTTTTCTATCGCCTCTTTGGCGTAGTTGGCGGTATCCGCATGGGCAGTGTAATTTTGCGCCTGTAAAACCTCCGGCAGCTCCGCTTCTTTCGCCTTAGCATGATTATTCAAAATAACCGCCAAATCCTGCCGTGAAATGCTGTCCCGCGGGCCGAAAAGCCCGTCTCCGTAACCGCTAATTATGCCTGTTTCCGCCGCCCAAATTATTGCGTCGGCATACCATTTATCCGCCGCCACATCGGCGAACGGGTTTTCGAAGCCGCTAACGTCCGGTTTTCCTTCAAGGTTATACAGCACTTGAACAGCCATTGCGCGTGATACGGACATGCCCGGGCTAAACTCTGCCATACCCTCGTCCGTACCAACCATCAAGCCGTTTTCATACATGTACGCCACGTTTTCGTAAAACCAGTCCGAAGGGTTAACATCCTTAAAAGGTAACGCGGTTACAACCGGCGTTTTCAAATCCGCCTCCGCTCCAACCACAAATGTATTAAGGCTGCCGGTATTAAAGGTAACCTCTTTTGTGTGCGAATCGTAAGCGCAATTTATCAGCTCCTGCTCGCCGCTTTCGTTTAATTGCCGCACCGAAACCGGAAGTTTTCCGGAGTACGGCACGGTTACGGTTACAATTCCGCCTTCAAAATCTGTAATACTCTGTCCTGCGGATTTTACCTCAACACTTAAAATTAAATCGCTTCCGGATACAGTCCGCCTTTGGTTTGCGGAAATTTGCGATACTTTTAAACGCCTAAAACTAACGGTTATATCCGCGCCGTCTTTAAGCCCTGCCGCCGAAGAGAGCGCAGCGCTGTTTAGCTTTACGGTTCCCCCGGCAAAAAGCGCCCGCAAATTTAAATCCGAACCGGCTATACGGCCGATTGCGGCTTTTGGCCAAATAACCGCCTCCGCGTCCGCTAAATCCCTTATATCGAAGGATACCGTATCACCCTCGGTTTTGTTAATAATCTGCATAGCCTTAGACGGCGTCAGTGAAAGAATTACGTTTGTATCAACTTGTTCGTACTCAATTTCCGCCGCGCCGTTATTTACGGGTATGGTTTTTGGCGTACCGGTTTGCGTACCGCCTGAGTTTTGCCCGCCAATTGTTCCCATGTTATAACCGGGATAAATACCTCCCCCGCCGCCAATAATTGCCGCGGGGTTTACGGTTAGTACAAACGTAAGCTCTCCATACGGCAAAACGCCGTTAGAACACGTTAGTACAACGGTATATATTCCGGCGCTTAAACCCTCCGCGATATAAAGCGTTTGGGCAGCGTTATTCCATAAAATCCTGCCGCCCCAGTTTGCGTTCTGCGTAACGCTGAGCGGCTGCGAACCGGTTAAGGTGTACGCGCTTGTTGATACCGCCGAATAACCCTCTTGAAGCGTCAGCGCCGTTACACCTGTAATTGCGGGCGCAACCGGCACGGAAGGTTCTGCCGGCGGATCTATGGGGGGATCCACAGGCGGATCTACAGACGGGTCAACGGGAGGTTCCACAGGCGGGTCCACCGGGGGATCTACAGGCGGTTCCACCGGGGGATCTACCGGCGGGTCCACCGGCGGATCTACAGGCGGGTCCACAGGGGGATCTACAGGCGGGTCAACGGGAGGATCCACAGGCGGGTCCACAGGCGGATCTACAGGAGGTTCCACCTGCCCGGGCGCTTCTTTAACAGTCAGCACAAACGTAAGTTTCGCATCCGGCGAAAAGCCGTTGAAACAGGTAAGCACAACGGTATATGTTCCGGCGCTTAGACCCTGCGAAATATCCAGCGCCCTATTTTCGTTGTTCCATAGAATTTTGCCGCCACAGGTAACGTCCTGCGTGGTGCTAACCGGCTCCGTACCCGTTATTGTAAACGCTCCGGTTGATGTTGCCGAATAACCTGCGGTAAGTGTCATCTCCGTTTCTCCGGTTATAACCGGCGCGAACGTGTTAACCTCAAACTCGGCATAAACCTCCGCTCTTGTATTATTACTGCCCGTTATAATTATTGTCTCGTTATATACGCCCTCTTCCAAACCGGTTTTTGGCGCAACCGTAAAGCGAGAGGTTGCTCCGGCGGTTAAATTAAGGCTTTCAAGCGTACCGACATCGTAATTTTGAGCGGCGGGCTGCCTCAGCGTAACATCGCTTGTGCCGTTATTTGTTACGGTAACAGTTTGTTCCTGCACTGCGGTATAATTCTTTTCAAATACACCCCACGGCGTTAACGGCGAAGCTTCAATGCTGTAAGTATTCGCTGGTATAACTTCCGCCCTTGCCTGTATTGTTTCGGTTAAGCTTCCGCTGCCGTCCGCTCCGTAACTTGCGCTGACGGTTATATCCTCCGAATGGAGGCCAACAGTAAAACCAGTTTTCGGCCGCACGGTAAAGGAGGCGAATTCCCCCGCCGCCAATGTGCCGCCCGAAAGTGTGCCGATTTCAAACGAAACGGCGGTTGGCTGCGTAACGGTTATACTACCCGTTCCGGTGTTTTGGATAATTACATCCTGCTCAGAAGTTTCGGTATAACCGTATTGCAGTTTTTCAAAATCCGGAAGCTGCGAAACAAACATGCCGTAAGTAACAGCTGCGGTTACGGTAAACAAAGCCTGCGAATATGCCGTCGCGCCGCCGCTTCCGTAAATAATTATCGTTTCGTCGTGGTTTTCGGCATACAAATCCGTCATGGGGCGCACGGTAAAGGTTGCGCTTTGCCCCGCCGCCAATTTTTGCGCTGAAAGTTCACCGATTTCGTACCACATGGCACTTGGCTGTTCCAGCGTAATTGCCGCAGTACCGATGTTGGTAACGGTAACGGTTTTCGCCGCAGGCTGAAGTGTATAACCCTCCTCCAAAGTTCCGAAATCGACCGAGGATGTGGCAACAAGCTCGGATTCGCCGCCGGTTACGCTTACAACCTTAACAGACGCGGTTACAGTATCTGACGCTCCGCCGGTTGCGGATATTATAATTTCTTCATTATAATCGCCGTCCGATAAGCCGGATTTTGGACGCACCGTAAAGGTTGCCTTGCCGCCCGCCGCCAAATTAACGGGAGACGGACTGCCTATGTCAAAGGAAACGGAAGTTGGCCGTGTAAGCGTAACCATTTCGCTTCCGGTATTTGTAACGGTAACTGTTTGCGCCGCGGGCGGTGTGCTGCCTTGCTTCATTGGGGCAAACGGCGTTAACTGCGAAGCGCCGATTTCGTAAATCGAATCATTGGTAACGGTAAATTCCGCCGTAAAAGAACCCATCGGAACAATGGGTGTTCGCGATACGTCGTAAACTGTCATTACTTCATCGTATACTCCCGCAGGCAAATTGTCTTTGGGTTTAATCGTAATTGAATGGAATCCTCCAACATATGTATTCCACCATCCGTTTTGGGTGTCCCAACCCACGCCCGTAACAGCAAAATTTTGAAAAGATGCAGCAGTACTGCCGCTTTTACCGGTTCTAAACGATATTTCAGACCCTGTTGTACCAACATTTTTAATATCAATAGTTTGCGCCGGAACCGGAGAATAACCAGCTTTTCGGATACCAAAAGAGCTTAAACCCGAAAATTCCACTTTTCTTACCGCTTGAGAAGCAGGTACAACGGTAAATGGCATTTCAACGGACACGCTTAAGTTAGGGGCAGTCACTTGATTGTTGTCCTTTACGTTTACAGTAAATATTGGCTTGTGTTCTCCAACCGGACTGTTCGGTTTTGGTTTCAAGGCGAAATATTTTGAACCGCCCGGCTCAATTTTATTATTTCCGGTAGGGCTGGTACCCGAACCCGTATATATGCGGGAGTACCCGGGCGCATTATATAATTGACTCAATATGGATGTATTAGTTCCGGAAATACTATAAAGCCAAATATCTACTAAACTTGTGTTTGTTATGCGGTATATTTGAAGTTCAGTATTGCCAAACCCAACCGTAAGCACCCCCCACGGCGGCTCCCCGACAGGTTCAACCAAAAGCCCGAAATTATCAACCCTAACGCTCGCTTTTAAAGATAACGCTTCAATTCCGTCCTCGCCGGTCCACTTAATGCTGATGTTTTCATTGTAAATGCCAACAGGCGTGCCGATTTTTGGGCTTATTGTATATGTAACGGAACCGTTTGCCGGCACATCGGCTGACGGCGGCGCGGTAATATCAAAAATTCCGTTCGTTGGCTGCTGCATCGTAATTGTTACGCTGCTTGTATTGGTAATTGTTACGCTTTGCGTTTGCGCGGATGTAAAACCTCTTAAATGCGTATCAAATGTAAGCTCGGGTAAAACCTTTGTATAACTAACCTCCGTTTTTGTTCTTACGCCGTTAGAGCCGGTTATGTTTATAGTCTCGTTATGGTTTCCGGCAGGCAGGTTGTAAGTGGGATACACCGTAAATTCCGCCGTTTCGCCCGGCTTAAGTTCGGTTTTTGAAAGTTCGCCTATTTTGTATTTTACGGCGGTTGGTTGGTTAAGCGTAACGGCGAATAAGCCCTTGTTCGTAACCGTAACTGTTTTTGCGGGAGGTCGTGTAAAAAAACCGAGGTCGTCAAAGGATACCGCGCCGGAAGAGGAGATAACGTAGGATAAGGCGTCCCCCGCTTTTGTTTCCGCTTTTAAACCAACGGCGTAAGGGGATTGCCTCCAAGTGCCGTAAGCATGAATATAAGACACACCGACACTGCCTTGAGAGATTGGCGTAATTTCGCCGGGGTAATGCCCAACCAGCGCAAAATTACTGCCTACTGCCCGCTGCTTTTCGGCGGGTATGGGAATAACATGAAAACCTGCTTTATCAGGTGTGTAAGAAATAAGGGGTTTTATAAGGCCGCTGCTGATATCGTTTAAATCGCTTGCGCCCATATAGTCCGGAATAAAATAAATATCAACTTTTTCCTTAGGCGTGCAGAAGAAGGCGCGTATACCGGTTAAAACTTCGTTCGGGCTATTTGCCGTAAACACGGTTGCGCCGTAATCCACAGGCTTAGTATAGCCGTGTATACCCGGAATGTTATTGTCGTACAAATTGGTATCAACGGGCATGGATTCAATAGGTTCGAAAACGTAGCAGGTTTCGGTCGCCGCGTTATGTTCGAAGGATACCCAAAAATAACCGCCGTCGCCCCAGTTTTCACCCCAGGAATTACGAACCAGCCACGCGCCGTCGGAGTTTGGTTTATTATTAAAATTGTCGCGGCTGTAGTTATTATCCCAGCCAACGATGGTTGTTGCGTGGCCTCCGCCGCCTCCGCCGTTTAAGCTTGCCTTTGCCGCGTTAAAACCTCCGCCTGTAGGAGCGGGGGAATTTGTGGAAACAGCACCGTATTCCATTACCGCTTGCTTAATGACGGTTTGCCGCGCTGCCGGGGGCATGTTTTTGTCCGTAATTTGATAAATGCCCGGCACGAAATAGTCTGCGGTTATTGCGGCTGTTTCCGACGCGCTTCTAACCGGCAAAGAGGAGGGTTTGTTTGGCATTGGGTCGTCCGCCGCGTTTACCGCGCCGTTTAATTTATCCCGCATTAGGTACGAAGCAACCATTGTTTGGTTGCCGCCCGCAGACGGAGCCCGGCTGTAACCGTATGTTGCGTTCCCGCCGGCGTTACTTGTTGCGTATGCCAAATGGCGGATTGAAAGGTACACCGGTGCGCCGAATCTTCTGTAAGTTGCCGCCTCTATGGAATCGATGCTTGAATAAGCCCAGCATAAACCAAGACTGCCCTGGTTTTTTATGGGCGTAAGGTATTCGCGCTGCAAATTGTATGTTTCCGGTAAAAACGAGAAAAGCATAAAAGGAGCGGAAAGAGGCGGTATTAATGTAACCGCTTCGGTAACCTCCGCCGCCTGGTCTGTGTTTTCCGGCGGAAAATAATACTGCGGCTCGGTATAATTTGCGGTATCGGCGTTCACGGCAACCGTCGCAAAAGGAGAAAAAGAAAATGTAAAAGCAATTAATACTACCAGCATTAAGCTTAATAACTTTGATGATTTTCTATTCATAACCAATCATCCTTCCTTACAAAAAATTTAATTCATGCAATTGGTAAACAAAATTATTACTTTTTTATATTTTCTATGTTTTCGCACGGATTGCATCTGCAATTATTAATCGTATCGGATGTGCAAACTTTTAACTTTAGCAGTTTTGAATGCAAACGGAGGCACAAGCGAAGTTGCCAAGCCCAAGTCAAATTCATCTCAGCCGCGAGTTTTTGAAATTGACTTCTTGCCGAAATAATTATAGTATTAACGAAAAAATATTAGGAGGACGCGCTTATGAAATTTGGTTTTTTTGACGACGACGCCCGCGAATATTGCATAAATAGGCCGGACACGCCGTACCCGTGGATTAATTACTTAGGCAGTCAGGATTTTTTCGGTATTTTTTCAAATACCGCGGGCGGTTACTGCTTTTATAAAGACGCGCGAATGCTGCGCCTAACCCGTTACCGTTACAACAATGTCCCTACGGATTCCGGCGGCAGGTATTTTTATATAAACGACGGAACGGAAATTTGGAACCCGTCATGGCAGCCGTGCAAAACGCCGCTTGATAATTACGAATGCCGCCACGGGCTTGGCTATTCAAAAATTACTTCCGAAAAAAATTCGCTTAAGGCGGAGCATTTGGCGTTTGTGCCGCTTAACAAAACCTGCGAGGTGCACAGGCTTACATTTACGAACAATTCCGCGGCGCAAAAGGAATTTACTCTCTTTTCGTTTGTGGAATTCTGCCTTTGGAACGCGCAGGACGATTCCACAAATTTTCAGCGCAACTTTTCTATAGGCGAGGTTGAAATAGAAGGTTCAACCATTTACCACAAAACCGAATACCGCGAAAGGCGCAATCACTACGCCGTTTTTTCCGCTAACCGAAACGCGGACGGCTTTGATACGGACAGGGAAAGTTTTTTGGGCTTATACAACGGTTTTGATAAACCGCAAGCTGTTGCGGAAAATAAATCCCGCAATTCCGTCGCCTCAGGCTGGTCGCCAATAGGTTCGCATTCGTTTAAATTAAACTTAAAACCGGGTGAAACCGCTTCGGTAATTTTTGTGCTTGGCTACTGCGAAAACCCGAATGACGAAAAGTTTGAAAGCCTTGGCGTAATTAACAAAAAACCCGCCAAAATTTTAACCGAAAGTTTTAAAACCGACGCTCAGGTTAACGAGGCGTTAAACGAGCTTGCCGCTTACTGGGAAAAACTTCTTTCAAGCTACCGTCTTTTTTGCGAGGATGAAAAACTTTCGCGTATGGTTAACATTTGGAACCAGTATCAGTGTATGGTAACGTTTAATATGTCGCGTTCGGCTTCGTATTTCGAATCCGGCATAGGGCGCGGCATGGGCTTTAGGGATTCTAATCAGGATTTGCTCGGTTTTGTGCATCTTGTGCCCGAACGCGCAAGGGAACGCATTTTGGATATTGCGGCAACTCAGTTTCCGGACGGCTCCGCTTACCACCAGTACCAGCCGCTTACTAAAAAAGGCAACGCGGATATCGGCACGGGCTTTAACGACGACCCGCTGTGGCTTATTATAGGCGTGGCGGCATACATAAAAGAAACGGGCGATTACAGCATTTTAGACGAACCTGTACCGTTCGATTTGGAAAAGGGAACGGAGGCAACGCTGTTCGAGCATTTAAACCGTTCGTTCAATTATACCGTTACGCATTTAGGCCCGCACGGCTTGCCGCTTATTGGCCGCGCGGACTGGAACGATTGCTTGAATTTAAACTGCTTTTCCGAAACGCCGGGCGAAAGCTTCCAAACCACCGCGAATTTCGAGTCAGGTGTGGCGGAATCCGTTTTAATAGCGGGCATATTCCTGTTTGCCGCGCCGGATTATATTAAGCTTTGCCGCCGCAGGGGGGAAAACGAACGCGCCGATAAAGCGGAGGATGCGTCAAAAGCCATAAGGCAGGCGGTTGATTCCGCAGGCTGGGACGGCGAATGGTTTGTACGCGCATACGACGCGTTCGGCAAAAAAATTGGCGCAGCCGAGTGCGAGGAAGGGCAAATATTTATTGAACCGCAGGGTTTTTGCGTAATGGCGGGTGTTGGCACGGACGACGGACGCGCCGAAAAAGCGCTCAATTCCGTTAAAGAAAGGCTTGATACGAAATACGGCATTGTTTTGCAGCAGCCCCCGTACCTTACATACCATAAGGAGCTTGGCGAAATTTCAAGCTATCCGCCGGGTTATAAGGAAAACGCGGGAATATTCTGCCACAATAACCCGTGGGTTTCAATTGCCGAATGCGTAATTGGCCGCGGAAGCCGCGCGTTCGAGGTGTACAGCAAAATATGCCCGGCGTATTTGGAGGATATCAGCGAAATTCACCGAACCGAACCGTATGTATATTCGCAAATGATAGCCGGCAAGGACGCTGTAAGGCACGGCGAGGCTAAAAACTCATGGCTAACCGGAACCGCTGCGTGGACATTTGTAAATGTTTCGCAGTATATTCTTGGCATAGTGCCGGATTTTGACGGGCTTGTAATTAACCCGTGCATCCCCTCTTCCATCAAACACTTTAAGGTTGAGCGAACATTCAGAGGGAAAAAATTTATTATTACTGTAGATAATTCCGCCGGAGCGGAAAAAGGAGTAAAACTTATGACGGTAAACGGCAAACCGGCGCAAGGCGCTGTTAAACCGCAGGGCGAAATAACAGAAGTTAACGTAGTTATGGGGGGTGCGTAAAATTGGAGCTTAACGGAAAAATTAAACGGCATTTTACAGCAGAACTTGAAGGAACAAATTTAAGCGTATACGAACTTTTTCAGTGGAAAAAAGCCGACGTACTGCTTAAAAATTATTCCACGGGCGAGGTTATTACGGAAATGAAAAACCTTGAGTTTCCGGAGGATTATTCGCAAAGCGCGTGCGATATTATTGCGAGCAAATATTTCCGCAAGCAGGGCGTACCTAATGACCGCGGTTATGAATATTCCATGAAGCAAGTTGCGCACAGAATGGCGGGCTTTTGGACACAGGCAATGTTCGAGGAAGTTTTGCTAAACGAGGAGCAAAAGCAAATTGTTTACGATGAGCTTGTGTATATGCTGCTTGCGCAAATTTGGGCGCCAAATTCGCCTCAGTGGTTTAATACCGGGCTTAATTACGCCTATCAAATTCAGGGCGCAAAGCAGGGGCATTATTATTACGACGAGGAAAATGGCCTTACCGAATCCCCGGACGCTTATTCGCGCACGCAAGGCTCCGCCTGTTTTATTGTTAGCGTAAAAGATACTCTTGTTGGCGAAAAATCCTTAACCGACCAGCTTACAACCGAAACGCTGCTGTTTAAATACGGTTCGGGCGTTGGCACAAACTGGTCTGTTATACGCTCCAAGGATGAGTATTTATCCGGCGGCGGTAAATCCTCCGGGCTTTTAAGCTTTTTAAAGGTATCGGACAGAAACGCCGGGGCTATAAAATCCGGCGGCACAACACGCCGCGCGGCAAAAATGAATATTTTAAATTTGGATCATCCGGAAGTTATGGATTATATTTCGTGGAAATCCCACGAGGAGGACAAAGTTAAAGCTTTGGCGAAAATGGGCTATTCCGCTTCTATAGACGGCGAAGCCTACGAAACCGTTTCCGGGCAAAACGCCAATAACTCCGTTAGAATACCAAACTCGTTTATGGAAGATGTTGATAACGAAAACGCGCTTTGGAACACCGTTAACAGGGTGGACGGAAAAATCAGCGGCACATACAATGTTACGCAAATGTGGGACGAAATTGCCAAAGCGGCATGGGCCTGCGGGGACCCTGGCGTGCAGTTCGACGATATTATTAACGCGTGGCACACCTGCCCGCGCGGCGAGGACGGCGCTTTGGGAGAGGCGCACAACCGTATAAACGCGTCCAACCCGTGTTCGGAATACATGTTTTTGGATGATACCGCCTGCAATTTGGCAAGCATCAACATAGTAAAATTTTACGATTTGGAGTCAGGCAAGTTCGATACCGAAAGTTACCTGCACACAATAAATATGGTTCAGCTTGCGCTGGAGGCGACAATTTTCTGGGGGCAGTTCCCCACAAAGGATATTGCGCGTAAATCCTATATGTTCCGCACAACTGGCTTGGGGCTTACAAATTTGGGAATGCTGTTTATGCTTATGGCAATCCCCTACGATTCGGACGAGGCGCGAAATATCGCGGCCGCGCTAACGAGCGCGTTAACGGGGCAGTCGTATTACGTTTCGGCGCTTATGGCGGAAAAGGTTGGCCCGTTTCCGTGTTATAACATAAACCGCGAATCAATGCGGCGGGTTATAAAAAACCACAGCATAGCGGCGGGCACGCTTCGCGAACGCTACGAAATGATGCCCTACGAACCTGTTGGAATTAACCACAGCATTTTGCAAGCCGCAGGTTACGGTTACTTTACCGGTATGCTTGAAAGTGTTTGGGAAAACGCGTTGCGAGCCGGGGAAAGCTACGGCTACCGCAACGCGCAGGTTTCCGTGCTTGCGCCCACAGGTACAATAGCCTTTGCTATGGACTGCGCAACAACATCCTCCGAGCCGTTCTTCAGCCATGTTGCGTACAAAAAGCTTGTTGGCGGCGGGTTTATGGAAATTGTTAACCCCGCAATGCCGGACGCGCTTAAAAAACTCGGCTATACCGAAAACCAAATAGACGATATTATTGATTACGTTATGCGCAAGGAGGATAAGGACGGTTTTCTGCAAATTGCGGACGGAAAAATTGAGGGCGCGCCGCACTTAAAATCCGAACATTACCCGGTTTTTGATACGGCGAACAAATGCGGCACCGGCAGGCGTTTTATTGCGCCGGATGGTCACGTTAAAATGATGGGCGCGTTAACATCGCACATAACCGGAGCGATATCCAAAACCGTTAACATGCCGAACGAAGCCACGGTTGACGAGGTTAAGGAAATTTACAAACTTTCGTGGAAGCTCGGCGTTAAGGCAATAGCCTTATACCGCGACGGCTGCAAAGCCTGCCAGCCTCTTACAACCGCAGTGGAAGCCAAGGGAGAAAAACCGCTTGAGGACTATACCTACGCGGAATTGCAGGAATATATCAAAACCAAAAAAACCGTGTACAAGCCTATGCGCGTAAAACCGAAAGGCATAAGGACAGCGCATGTTCATGAGGCGTGTATCGACGGGCTTAAACTTTATATTACAACATCGTTTTACGAGGACGGCAAGCTTGGCGAACTCTACGTTTCATCCGGCAGGCAGGGGTCGCTTACCAAAGGTCTTTTAGACAGCCTTTCAACAACAATTTCCGAAATGCTCCAGTACGGAGTGCCACCAAAAGATATTGCCAGAATGTACCGGGGGCACAAGTACGAGCCAAGCGGCTTTGTAACAGGGCATCCGTATATACGCCATATAGATTCAATTTCGGACCTTATAAGCAAAATTATTGATATTGAGCTTGGCAACTTCGACTATTGCCAGGTGCAGCCGTCCGATTATAAAAACAGCCAAAAGGAAGCCGAAGCTGTGCAATCTAAAACCTATACCGCCGCGGATTATATTTTCGGCGAGGTTTGCCCAACATGCAAAAGCGCGAAGCTTGTTAAAAACGGTACATGCAAGGTATGTACGGAATGCGGCACAACAACGGGGTGCAGTTGATGAAGGGTAAAAAATACTTGCTGTTTGATTTGGACGGAACTCTGACGGATTCCAAGCCGGGAATTATAAGTTCCATAAAATACGGGCTTACTGAATGCGGCATTACGCCGCCGGACGATGCTACGCTTGAAACATTCATAGGCCCGCCCATTTGGGATTCGCTCGTTAGGGTGTACAAGCATAGCAGAGAGCAGGCGGATAAGGTTGTGGCGAAGTACCGCGAGCATTACACAACGAAGGGAATGTTTGATAACTCCGTTTACGAGGGAATAGAAGATTTGTTAGCGCAGGCGCTTAAAAAAGAGAAAACCTTGATTGTGGCAACGTCGAAGCCGCTGGTTTTCGCCGAAACAATTTTGGAGTATTTGGGTATAAAGAGGTACTTTAAATATGTTTACGGCGGGGATTTGGAGGGCAAGCTCTCAAGTAAAGAGGATGTAGTAAAGTGCGTTTTGCAGGGGGCGCGCATAGATAATTTAAGCGAAGCCGTTATGATTGGCGATACGAAGTATGATATGTACGGCGCGAGCTTTAACGGAATTGGCTCAGTGGGCGTTACGTACGGGTACGGGAAGCGGGAGGAACTTATAGAGTACGGCGCGGGGGTTATAGTGGATAGCGTTTTGGAGTTGGCGGGGGTTCTGCTGTAAATATGGTTAGGTGAAATGCGCAAAGCGTGTGTAAGGCAGCTAATTGAAACTGCCCTACACACGCTTTTCTAATTAAGGTACGCTGCGGAGAACTAAACGGTAACAACTACCCGCGCTTTTGGAGCAATATTCAACAGGGATTGTAGGAGGGCTTCGGCGCAAATTATATCGCACAGCAATGTGCCACCTGACGCTTCAGAACATTTTTGAGCGCAGCAAGTTTGTAGAGGGTTCTATTTTTGCGGTGCGCTCAAAAATATTCTTCTCGCTGCTCTGGTGAACCAATTTTCGCCAATTATTTGTGCGCAGAGATTAAGTATTGCGGCGGCGAAAATTGTTTCCCCGCCGCGTGGCACAATCATGCTGTGCAATATAATTTGCGCCGAAGCCCGGCAGCATGTTCTTTGCAGGCAGCAAAAGGTTTACGAGAATTTTTATATTGCCAAATATTCTTGGGAAGCGTAACTATATCATCCTTGCAAGATAAGCGCCCTTTAGCAAGTGCAAGTACCGCAAACACTGAACAATATAAATATTTAGCGCTACTTCTATTTGAACTCCTCAAATAATTAGTGACATATATATTTCACTAATTATTCTAAATTACGCACTTATTGCAATCTACATTTAAAACTCTTAGCGCTGCATAACAGCTGAGAAATTCAAATATGATATGCTTGATTAAACACGCAGGCAATAATTACGCCGTTTGCCTAATCTAATGAGTTGAAATTTATGTTACGGTACGGCTTTGTGCAAACCTTACGTTGCCTGCAAAGTGTACACTCAATTACTCACGCGCTCCTTTCGTTTCCTGCAAAGAACATGCTGCGCTTAAAAATGTTCTGAAGCGTCAGGTGGCACATTGCTGTGCGATATAATTTGCGCCGAAGCCATCCTGTAACCCCTATAAAACAGCCACACAAAGTGCGGGTAGTTATTAGCGGGCTGCTGTTAGTGTACAGTTCTGCACAGCGCACTATAAAGTTGGCAGTTACAAAAAACGAAACTGTACAGCTTATTATTCAGAGGCATCGAAATCAGATTCGTTTTTTGGCGTGGGTGTGAATAGTAACTAAAGGCATTATAAAATTCATTTTCCTTTTTCGGCATTATTGCGTCTGCCTGTTTGTTGTGATAAAATGAATTCATGGGAGATAATGAAAGGAAGCGGCAACCTATGTATTTAACTATGCAGGAAATTGAAAAAAATATGACGGTCATTGGGTATTTATGATTAATTGCCAAAATGGTGAACGTAGTAATATCCTCGGCGGTGAAGTAATCGCTTTTAATAAAGATAAAAAACCGATTGCCGATTTGTGGGATAATGATTACGACAGCCGTACTTATTTTCGCTATGTTGGATCTATACCCGACGGTATGGGGGTTTTGTAGGTGAAACCATGCGTGAAATAATTAGGGGGAACAATATTATGAGTACAGGAAATAACGAATACAAAGACGGTTTAATGAGGGCAATTTTCAAAAACCCCGATAGAGCTCTGCGGCTTTACAACGCGGTTACTGGTAAAAATTTAAGCATCGATACCATTGTCGAAATAAAAAATATAGAGCCCGTTTTTCTCTCTAAGCTAACTTGAGAGTTGAAAGTTTTCAGTAAAAAAGCAAAAAAAAGTAGCCCAAACACGAAAAATGTACTATCCTTGTTTTATCAGAAAAAGGGGGTACGCCAAACGTGGGGCTACACAAATAATATAACGCAAAACCCACAAGACG
>JAISVZ010000209.1 GCA_031271295.1 Clostridiales bacterium
CTGATAGGGCAAATGCTCAGAAACGGCAAAACGGCGGAGGCGATTTCTTCCTTTACAGACATTCCTCTTTCGAAAGTACTGAAAGTTAGAGAAATAATGTTGGTTAACGCATAATACGCGGCATGTTACCGAAAAGCATACAGTTGGACGCTATATAAGAATAACGCGGCTTACACAATAAAAAACATACGCCAAGCCAACCCAAGGTTTGCGTATGTTTTTTATTGTGCGCCCGGCGTGGGCAACAACTCTGCCCGAACACTTTACAGTAGATGTGGCGGTTACATGGGATGAAGGTTGTTGTTCTTCTCTTCCTTAAGCGAGGATTATCGCCAATTTCGACGCTCGCGCAACTGGCATTTTCCGATATTGCAATGTGTTGAAAAAAGAGTTACTTCCCGCTTGACACATTCGCACAAAATCCGCACAAACCCTGCCGTCTGCAAAGAACGTGCCGCGCCGAAGCCCCTCTACAACCCTGCCGTCTGCAAAGAACGTGCTACGCCGAAGCCCCTCTACAACCCTTGCCGAACAGCCTGCAAAAGAGCGGGTAAATACGCCGCCTATTATTCAAATGTGTAAAGCTAAATGAAGAACCTTCTTCGGCGTGGGTGTGAGCAGCAGCAAAGCAAACGCTAAGAGTATGCGTGAACAAACATTCCATATTGCCGAAACCAAACCCTGAATATATAATGAACGAAGGACAAAACCCACAAAGGATTTGATGGCGTGCAAAACCCGCAGAATCAAAAGTTTACGGATGTTTTAAAGGGATTTAAACTCTCCGCGCCCATTTCGGGTGTTTTTTCCGATTGTATTGTAAAATCGGTATCCTTGAATAAAAGCGAACGCAAACTAAAGTTCGATATAGAAAGCGGCGAAATTATAGCGGAGCGCTCACGGTTGGAGCTGGAAAAGGCGCTGCTTGGCTGTATGCCGTTTGTTAACGGTGTGGAAATAAACGTAAAGTATAAAATGGAAAACCGCGAAACCGCGCTTAATTCTTTTTGGGGATGCCTTGTGGAAATTATAGGAGCAAAGCATCCGCTTGGCGCGACAATTTTAAAAGATTCAAGCTGGAATTTATCGGGCGGCGAGCTTTGTATAAATTTTGCGCAAAACGGGTCTTTTATTTTTATGCGAAACGGCTTGGATAAAAAGGTTGAAAAGTTGGTTAACGAAAGCTTCGGTTACGGAATTCGCGTTAAATGCGAGGATTTGAAAATGCCTGAGGGCGCGGCGGGTTTTGGTGGTGAAGACGGCACTTTCGTGAATACGGCGAATGCCTTCGCGCAAACTTCGGGAGCGCAAAACGGCATTTCGGCGGGCACTGCGGCGCAAAACGGGGCATCGGCGAATACGGCGAACCACTCCGCGCAAATTTCGGGAGCGCAAAAAAGCGTTTCGGCAAGCCCTGCGGCGCAAGGTAGCGTTTCGGTAAGGCCGGCGGCAGCCTCCAAGGCGAAAAATTCCGCAAAAGGCGCGTCAAAACCGGCTTCATCGGCATATCCCAACAGGGGTAAGGGCGGCAGAAGCAAAAAGCTTAAAATTGCCGAAAACCTGAAGGGCGTTCAAACCGGTTTAAACGAGGAACTTATTCAGGACGATTCTATTTTTTTCAAGGGCAAAATAATTGATACGCAGGCGCGGGAAATTAAAACCGGAAGCCTTGTTGTAACCTTCGATATCACCGATTTTACCAATTCTGTAACGGTTAAGTTTTTTACCGAACCTGAAACATACAAGTCGGATTTTAAGGATTTGCTAAAGGTTGGGGAAAATGTTGCGGTAAACGGGTTGGTGCGCTACGACGCGTATTCCGGTGAAATAAATATTACGCCAGTTGAAATTGCCAAATGCGAAGCGGTAAACCGCCGGGCGGATAACGCCGCGCAAAAGCGGGTGGAACTGCATCTGCACACGCAAATGAGCTCTATGGACGCGGTAACTCATGTAAGCGAATACATAAAACGCGCCGCCGAATGGGGGCATAAGGCAATAGCGGTTACCGACCACGGCGTTGTTCAGGCGTTTCCGGACGCAATGGCGGCGGCGGAAAAGCACGGCGTAAAAGTTATTTACGGTATGGAGGCGTATTTGGCGGACGACCTTCAGGCGGTTGTAACAAACGAAAAAGGCCAGCGAGCGGACGGCGATTTTGTTTTTTTCGATATTGAAACAACGGGGCTTAAGCCGGAGCTGTGCAAAATAATTGAAATCGGCGCGGCGCGGGTTGTTAATTTTGAAATAACCGAAACCTTTAATACAATGGTAGACCCTGAGGAACCGATACCATACTCTATCACCCAGCTTACCGGCATAAAGGACGAGGACGTTGCCGGGCAGCCCAAAATAAAAGAGGCTCTTGAAAAATTTTTCGCTTTTGCGAAAGAAAGTGTGCTTGGTGCGCATAACGCTTCGTTTGATACGGGTTTTATTGCCTGCCACGCGCGTAAAAACGGCATGAGCTTCGACAACACCGTTCTTGATACGTTGGGTTTAAGCCGCGGGCTGTATCCGGATCTTAAAAAGCACACATTGGAGAGTGTATCCAAGCATTTGGAAATAGACCTTGAAAACCACCACCGCGCATATTGCGACGCTTCGGCGTGTGCGCAAATATACATAAAATCAGTAAAACCTTTGTATGTTTCGGGCACGGAAACTTTAGCGCAGTTAAATTCCTACGTTTGCGAAAACCTGTCGCATAAAACCATTAAGCACAACCACGCGGTAATTTTGGTTAAAAACGCCGTCGGGCTTAGGAATTTGTACGAGCTTGTATCGGAAGCGCACTTAAAATATTTTTACAAGCGTCCCCGGATTCTTAAAAGCAGGTACAACAAACTGCGCGAGGGGCTTCTTATCGGCACCGCTTGCGAGGCGGGCGAATTTTACCGTGCGCTTCGCGATAACGCGGGTGAAACGCTGCTTAATTCGCTTGCCGAATTTTACGATTATTTCGAAATCCAGCCAAACGGCAACAATATGTACATGGTTCGCGACGGCTTGCTTGCCTCCGAGGACGATTTGATACGCATAAACAAAAAAATCATATCCTACGCGGAAAAATTCAATAAGCCGGTTGTGGCCACATGCGACGTGCATTTTTTAGAGCCGCAGGACGAGGTTATCCGCCGTATCTTGATGCACGGCGAGGGGTATAAGGATACGGATAACCAGCCGCCGCTGTTTTACCGAACTACCGAGGAAATGCTGAGGGAATTTTCGTATTTGGGGGAGGAAAAGGCGCGGGAGGTTGTAATTACAAATACCAACCTCATTGCGGATATGACCGAGGCTATAAAACCCATACCGGACGGAACGTTCCCGCCGGTAATAGAGGGCGCGGAGGAGGAAATAAAGGAGCTTGCCACCAAAAACGCCGAAAAGCTCTACGGCTGCCCGCTTCCCGAAGCGGTTAGCGCCCGCCTTGAACGCGAGCTTGATTCAATAATTAAAAACGGTTTTTCCGTTATGTATTTAATTGCGCAAAAGCTTGTTAAGAATTCGGAGGAAAACGGGTATTTGGTTGGCTCGCGCGGGTCTGTCGGCTCTTCCTTTGTTGCGACAATGACGGGCATTACCGAGGTTAACCCGCTAAGCGCGCACTACCTTTGCCCGAATTGCAAATATTCCGATTTTACATCGGATGCCGTGCTTGCTTTTTCCGGCGGTTCCGGCTGCGATATGCCGGATAAAACCTGCCCGGTTTGCGCAAATCCCCTTAAAAAAGAGGGGCACGACATTCCGTTTGAAACCTTCCTCGGCTTCGACGGGGATAAGGAGCCGGATATAGACCTTAACTTTTCCGGCGAATTTCAAGCCAGAGCGCACGCTTATACCGAAGAACTTTTTGGGAAAGGGCATGTTTTTAAAGCCGGAACAATTGGCACATTAGCGGATAAAAACGCGTACGGCGCGGTTAAAAAGTATTTGGACGAAAAAGAAATAACGCTTCGGGGCGCTGAAATAAACCGCCTTAAACTTGGATGCGTAGGCATTAAAAAAACAACAGGCCAGCATCCGGGCGGGCTTATGATTGTGCCGAAGGGCAAAAGTATTTATGAATTTTGCCCGGTGCAAAGGCCGGCGAACGACGCGGATTCGAGCGTTACAACCACCCATTTCGATTATCACTCAATAAGCGGAAGGCTGCTGAAGCTTGACCTTTTGGGGCACGACGTTCCAACAATAATCCGTATGCTGCACGTGCTTACCGGGGTAAACCCGCAGGAAATTGATTTAGGGCGAAGCGACGTTATTTCACTTTTCACCTCGCCAAGTTCTCTCGGCGTTACCGAAGGTGAAATAGGCTGCAAAACGGGTTCGCTTGGGCTTCCGGAATTCGGAACATCGTTTGTGCGGCAAATGCTGCAAGATACTCAGCCTAAGAGTTTTGCGGAATTGGTTAGAATATCCGGGTTGTCGCACGGCACAAACGTTTGGCTTAATAACGCCCAGGATATTATAAAGAGCGGCGAGGCAACGCTGAAAACAATTATCCCCACGCGCGACGATATAATGCTTTACCTGATAAGTATGGGCGTGGAAAAGAAAACATCGTTTAAAATTATGGAAAACGTTCGAAAAGGAAAAGGGCTTTCGGATTCGGACGAGGAGACGATGCGCAAAAACAACGTACCGCAGTGGTATATAGATTCGTGCAAAAAAATTGAATATCTGTTCCCGAAGGGGCACGCGGTTGCCTACGTTATGATGACAATCCGCATAGGTTATTATAAAATACACCATCCCTACGCCTTTTACGCGGCGGTGTTATCCGTTAAAGCCGAGGATTTCGACTACGAAACAATGTGCTTCGGCAAAGAAAAGGTGGTTACGGAAATTAACAGGTTAAATTCGCTCGGCAAGGACGAAATTACCGCAAAAGAAAAAAACAGCCTTACAATATTGGAGCTTGCGCTTGAAATGTACGCAAGAGGGCTTAAATTTACGAAGCTTGATTTATATTCCGCCCAAACCTCAAAGTTTTCGGTAACGGAGGCGGGGCTTATGGCGCCTTTGTGTTCGGTTGCAGGCCTTGGCTTAAACGCCGCGCAAAGTATTGTTGACGCAAGGGAAAACGGCGAGTTTTCAACAATAGAGGATTTTGGCAAACGCACAAAGGTGAATAAATCCGTTATGGAGATACTTAAACGCGTGGGGGTTTTAGACGGAATGCCGGAAACCAACCAGTTAAGCTTGTTCGATTTACACTAATACTATTTCTGTTTAAAAAGTTTGAAACCGTCGCCCAAAAACGCAGAAAATCACGGCGATTTTGGGGGCCTGACGTCAACTTTTTAAATTGGAATCAGTATAAAGCAAGTACGGCGCGGGGTAAGTACGCAAGGTTTACAGGGGCGCGTATGCGTCCTAAAATATAAAAAAAATACAAGGGAGGCAACATCACATGGCTAAAACGACATCAATCACCAAACTCAACATTCAGTACGCGCACCGCTTTTTGGGGTACGAGGGGGAAGCTCAGTATCTGCATGGGCATTCGGGCCTGCTCACAATCGAAGTGGACGGCGAGGTAAACGAAACAACAGGTTTTGTTTATCCGTGCAACAGTATCAAACGTATCGCGTGGGATTACCTTAAAAACTTTGACCACGCACTTATCATGCAGGAGGAAGACCCGCTTCTGCCCGGTATTTTAAGCGCTTACGCAGAGCAGGGTATCAAAGACGGAGCGCCAACGAACGTGATGTTGGGGCTTCCGTTTGAAAACGAACTTGGCAAGGCATATCCGCAGTGCCGCTTGGTTGTGGTAAAAAAAGTTGCGACATGCGAAAACCTGATAGAATTGTTTTATTCCTTGTTAAAGGATAAACTGAATATCAGCAAAATGACGTTCGCTTCCGGGGATAACGCGGCTTCGTTTGTTTTTAAATAAAATTTGACTGTACTCAAAGAGCGGAATAATCTTCCGCTCTTTTTAAATTAACACAAGCATTAACACCCTTGAATAATAAGGTGTCTAATTTCATTTTTTTGTTTTCGACATTTTGACTATGCGCTGCCCAGAACTGAATGTTGATAACTACCTACTAATATCAAATCGCTAATAACTACCCGCGATTTTTTGTGGCTGTTCTATAAGGGGTTACAACAGGAGGGCTTCGGCGCAAATTATATCGCCCAGCAATGTGCCACCTGACGCTTCAGAACATTTTTGAGCGCACCAAGTTAGTAAAGAGTTCTATTTTTGCGGTGCGCTCAAAAATATTCTTCTCGCTGCTCTGGTGAACCAATTTTCGCCAATTAGTTATGCGCAGAGATGGCGTATTGCGGCGGCGAAAATCGTTTCTCCGCCGCGTGGCACAATCATGCTGTTCGATATAACCCACGCCGAAGCCATCAGCGTGTTCTTTGCAGGCGGCGA
>JAISVZ010000092.1 GCA_031271295.1 Clostridiales bacterium
CCCATTAGGCACCTCCTGGTTTTTTCCGCCACAGCCCCGTTAGTCGCACCAGAGGCGCGGGCTGTGTGTGTTTTTCAACCGGCGAATTATAGCACAGGGAAATAAGGCGTTCAAGCGCCGGTGTTGCGCCGGTTGCGTTTAAAACCTGAGCGCGAGGTTTCTTTGCGCGTCTCTCATCGCGAGTGACGTACCGCCTGCGTTTAAAACCTGAGTGCCCGGCTTCTTTGTGCGTCTCTCATCGCGAATAAATAAACTCGCTCGTTCCTGATTCTCATGCGTTTCGCTTCGCGAAACCGACCCTTCGGGTCGCCGGTATCTTCCGGGCACTGCATTCGCTCACACGTCACTCGCCGAGTTTTTTATTCGCTTGGGGTGCGTGCAAAGGAAGGGGAGTGCTTCAGGGTTGGAAACATAAGTAAAGCGGAAAATGCTTCATTAGGGCTTTTGTCAAGGGTTTTCGTTCTGCGCTCCACCTTGTTCAGATTATCGCGCACTCCGTTAAACCGCCTGTTGATTTCGCTGAACTTGCGGGTGTAATCGCGGGTCACTCCGTCATATTCATTGGTGATGGTCTGCCCTGCTCGGCAGGCCGCCGCAGCAACCGCCGATTTGCCTTTGCCACGGCTGATGATTTTGATACTGTTGTGATATATCGCCACGCGCCGCGCTCCTTTCGTTTGAATTTGAAAATCGCCCTCTGCCTGTTATAATTTGGGCAAGGACGATAAACGGATAGTATTTCTTTTTGGGGGGATACTTGTGTTGTTTCAAAAAACATGGAGAGAAATCATAGAATGTATAAAAGAGGTGTCCTATCCCACTTACCAAACTATCAATCCACCAATCACGAAAATTGAATTGGATAATTTAGAAAAAATAATAGGTGTGACCTTGCCAGATTCGTTTAAAGATTACTTATTCGTTATGAACGGTCAATTTAATAATAACGTGCCCTTGTTCGGTTATAACTATTTTTTGTCCGCAAATGGTATTATAGAAACTTGGCGAATGATGAACAAACTCTTTGATGAAGAAATTATCGACTGGGTAAGCGAAGACAAAATAAAGCCCGTTATTTGGGATAAAGGATGGATTCCTTTTACTGATTTTGAAGCGACTACTCGTCTTATCCTTGATTTTTCTCCCGGCAAAAACGGCTCTTTAGGACAAGTATTTTTACTGCATCCGGGAATGGATTTTCAAGAGGTGGTTGCAGATTCTTTTGAGGAATTTACTTTAGGAATTTTAGATAGGTTAAAACAGAAAGCGTATTCGATAAATTCTGATGTCATAGAATTTGACGACTTGTTGATATGAGATAATGCACATCCTGCCTAAACATTGTTTTAGCTTGTGAGAAAGTTGAGTGATACATTATCCCGATTTTGCTGTTATTTTTCTTCTCCATCGTTTTGTGTCAACTGCTTTACGGCGCGGTCAAAGCCACTCTCAAGCTGCTTCATCTCGCGCGCACGATAGATTTCAAATTCTTTTTCAGCTTTCTCAACCGCCTGCTTATGCGACACGTTACCCCTGCCCTTGAGCAGTTCGCGCCGGTTGCCAAGTAGTTGGCGGTCAAGCTCGTTCACCCACTCCGCCATAGTCATTGGATGTTCTTCTAACGCTTGCAGCTCTGCAAAATCCAAAAACTGCGAAACAAGCAAGTTTAAAACAGTAAGTTCCCGCTCGGTCAGATAGTTTTTGGCGATGCTCACATCGCCTTTGGTAACATAATCTCCCTTGAAGTTGGTCATGCCGACCATTGGCTTTTGATTATCCACGCGCTCATATATAACTTCTGCCGCTGTGTGCTTGTGCGCCGCATAATGCATTTTATTTTGCACAGTCGCAAAAAAATCCCTTGTGATGTTGGCCTTGGGATTATAATCTATAGATGTAGCGTAAATATCCGTCACCTGCTGATAGAGATTGCGCTCACTGCTGCGAATATCGCGAATACGCTGTAAAAGCTCGCGGAAATAGCGTCCGCCGCCGTTCTTCAGCCGTTCATCGTCAAGCGTGAATCCTTTTCGGACGTATTCGGTCAGCCGCTTGGTGGCCCACTGGCGGAACTGAGTGCCGCGCAAAGATTTTACACGGTAGCCGACCGAGATAATTACGTCAAGATTATAAAAATCGACCTTATACGTTTTCCCGTCAGCGGCAGTTGTTGCGTAATTTGCAACAACTGAATCCCGTACAAGCTCACCCTCATCAAAAACATTCTTTATATGCCGTGAAATAGTCGATTTATCACGTTCAAATAGTTCAGCCATCTGGTCAAGCGACAGCCAAACCGTTTCCTCATCAATACGAACGTCAACAGATATCTTCTCATCTATTGTCTTGAAAATAATGATTTTACCGTTATCATCGCTCATGTCGCCACTTCCCCTCAGAATAATTATAGGGCAAAACCCGCAGGATTACAAGATAGTTGTTAATCGCTTCACGGACACGCTACGGCACAAAGTACGAATCCGAAGAATTCATGCTTTAAATTCCAAAATTAGAAATTCGCCTTCGCGAAACCGACCCTTCGGGTCGCCGGTATCTTCCGGGCATTGCATTCGCTCACACGTCACTCGCCGCTCTTAATTTTCCGCTTCGCGGAAAACGTCGCTGAAACATGCGCTTGAACCACGCGCATGTTTCAAAGCGCGACGCCGCGCTTTCACGCGGTTAATGATTTTTATTCGCTTGGGGTGCGTGCAAAGGAAGGGGAGTGCTTCAGGGTTGGAAACATCAGTAAGGCGGCAAAGGATTCATTTCGGCGGTTAAGTTCTTCATGTCGTGTTGGGAATTTATATCCCGCAAAATATTATTAAAATAATGCTATTTCGGCTGCAAATAATTAGTCTGTTTAATGGTATCTGTAAAAAACGCCATAATTGAAACGACAAATGAATATATTGCAGCGGAACTTGTGAAAAAACTGTTAACTAATTGCCTACTAACATATAGGTTATATGGGTAATGAATTGCCGGCGCTTTGGCATTTTTCAGTCGGTGTTTAATCATACAGGCGCGCTGATAATTCCAACCGTGAAGCCCTCCCCTTCCTTTGTACCGTCCATCGGGACAGCGTGTAGGCAGAGCGGAAGAAAGTTTACATACGAAATCTTCCCGGAACGCCTTGCCGCTTATCTGACAATAAGGACGCACGAATACGATATAATAAAATCATTGAATATATAGGACAGCTTCAAAGATACGGAGTGGCGGCAGGAGAACCTGCAATAAACGGAACATAAAAGATTTTATAGAAAGGTATGGTGGATAGTATGAGTTTAACAATCAAAGGCGATACGTTTACAACATTTGATGATTTATGGGAAGAATCCAATTTGACGCAAGCTGAAAAGGAAGAAATACAGCTTAAAATATCTTTAGTGGGTAAACTGATTGAAGCACGGGAGCAGAAAGGCATATCACAAAAGCGGCTTGCTGAAATGTCCGGCGTAAAACAACCGGCGATAGCGCGATTGGAACGTATGCAAGCCACGCCGCAGATTGATACATTGTTCAAGATATTAAAGCCGTTAGGGTATACGCTTGCGATTGTTCCAGATACGAGAGAATATACACAGGTAACAGAATAAACATTATAAAGCAGACCCGGCATAACAACCGGGTCTTTATATTGCGCTGTATGGCGGTTAATTGCCTGTTAGAGCAATAATACCGTACAGACGTTAGCGTTGAATGTGTGCGCGTTGCGTTCTCTTTTCCGACTAAAAATAATTTTAATATCACGAAAATTTACAGACCACAGCCGCAAGGCAAGGCGTTAATAATTACCGTGTAAAATGGCGGTATTGGATAAGTTGTGAAAAGCATAAAAACATTGCTCAATGCCGTTTACAATATATTTCCCGCGTTTCGCGGGATTTTATTTTAATATTAATATTTCATTGTATTCAGATAAATAAACTACTTTTATGGTACAGGCAAGCTATTGCAATTCTAATGTTCCCATGCTATAATGCGCGCAATTACTTAACTGAACTAAGTAATTAAAATCTCATTCAGAGGAGGCAGTACCATGAACGGAAAATCGGTATGGCGGAAACTGGCAGCATGTATTTTATCCGCACTATTTGTACTGGGGGGGGGGGGGGTAACCAGTAGACAACTGGTCTATGCGGACCCGGTATCCGGCGGCGGGATAGTGATA
>JAISVZ010000201.1 GCA_031271295.1 Clostridiales bacterium
AGCGTGGAGAATATGCGCTCTTGCCGAACAACCTAAAAATGCGCGGGTAATACAAACAGTATTTTGCGTGTTTATTTCTCCGCAGCGAACAGCTAAATTGCTACTTACGGAAAATGAAATTAGACACCTTATTATTCAAAGATGCAGCAATACTACTCATTTTGAGCAGGGGTGTGAACAGTAACTTGTAATGCTGAAATATTTTGTTTGCATATTCCGGCGTTAAAGCTATAATAATTTAAGGTTTATTTGAAGGGGCGGTTTACATGCTTACCTGGGACGAACTTGAAAGCGCATGCAAATCCTGCGCAAAATGCGCTCTTTGCGAAAAGAGGAAAAATGTTGTGATTGGAACCGGCAATAAGCAGGCAAGAATAATGTTTATAGGCGAGGCTCCCGGCGAAGCGGAGGATATACAGGGCGAGCCTTTTGTTGGCGCGGCGGGTAAGCTTTTAGACAAAATGCTTGCCGCTATATCGCTTGGCAGAACCGACGTGTATATAGCGAATATTTTAAAATGCCGCCCGCCGTACAACCGTGACCCAAGCAAAGAAGAGCAGGAAAAATGTTTAAATTATCTGCGGGCGCAGGTCGCTCTTATAAAGCCCAAAATACTTGTGTGCCTGGGGCGTATTGCCGCCTGTGTTATAATTGAGGAAAATTTTAAAATTACCAGGCAAAGAGGTTTATGGTTCGAACGCAAAAATTATTTGTTAACCGCAACCTTTCACCCGTCCGCGCTTTTGCGCGACGAATCTTTAAAAAAGAGCGCGTGGGAGGATTTTAAGGCAATAAAACGCAGGCTTAATGAATTGAGCTAAAGCAATTAGGAGGTTTATATGAATTTCGGTTTTTTAGGCGCGGGCAATATGGCCTCCGCCATTGTTAAAGGAATGTGCGGCTCTAAATTTTCCCCTTCGGAAAATATATATGTTTACGATATTTCCAAAACCGCGTTGGATTCTCTTGCCAAAACCTGCAATGTAAAAACGGTTTTAAATACAGACGAGCTTATAGGTAAATGCGAATTTCTTTTTATTGCGGTAAAACCGCAGGTGTGCCGCGAACTTTTGCCGCAGCTTAAGGGCGCGATAAATAAATACCGTCCTGTTGTAGTTTCTATGGCGGCGGGTATGGCAATTGAAACTCTTGAAAAAATGATCGGCAAGGATATTCCCATAATCCGCATGATGCCCAACATAAACGCGGTTATAAACGAAAGCGTTACCGCCGTTTGCAAAAACGACAACGTAACGCCCGAAGCTTTTAAAACCGTATCACAGCTATTAACCTGCATAGGGCAGGCAATTCCCATGGAAGAAAAGTTTTTCGGAATTTTTACGGCAATGGCGTCCAATTCTCCGGCGTTTACCTATCTGTTTATAGATTCTTTGGCGCGCGGCGCGCAAAAGCTTGGGATGAATAAAAAACTCGCGCTGGATATTGCGGCGCGCGCGGTTTACGGCAGCGCAAAAATGCTGATTGAAACAAACGAACACCCGCACGAGCTTATAGATAAGGTTTCCTCGCCGGGCGGTTCCACCATAGAGGGCATTTGCGTGCTGTCCGAAGAAGGGTTCGAAGCTTCGCTGGTTAAAGCCGTAGAGGCGTGCGTCAGCAAAGACAAAATTTTAAACGGATAAACCCGCGTAAAGGGATTGCATTATAAATAATGTTTTCTTAACGAATAAACCCGCGGAAAGGGATTGTATTATAAATGATGATTTTCTTAACGCCTTCCATAATAAAGGAAAAGGCTACGGATGAAAAAGTTTTCAACACAGGGTTCGAGCTTTACAACGAAAAAGCGGTTACGGATATTAATTTCGCCAAGCAGGGTTCATTTTATGTAATGAGTGCGCAAGTTGAAGAAAACTCGAAAAAAAACAAAGTGTTTTGTGTGTTCTCGCAAGTTGGCATGTTGCAGAGGTTTAGTTGCGGTTGTGATTCGTCGCGTATGTGGAAGGGCGCTTGCCGCCACACCTGCGCGGCGCTTTTTGCGTTCCTTTACCAAAGCAGGGACAAAGAGGCGGAGCTTGAAAAAACAAGAGCGGCTAACGCGCTTTTAGCCCAGTTTGAAAAAATTTCTTTAAAAAGCGGCAATAAAAGAATTGCTCCAATACCGGAGGATGAAAAGTTTTCATTAGAGCCGGAGCTTAGCATAAATGACGTCTATTCAAGAAACACTACCGGAGTTTATTTATCGTTTCGTGTTGGCGCGGCTAAAAAGTATGTGGTTAAAAATATCAGCAATTTTTTGAGCGCCGTAAAAGCGGACGAGCTTGTTAGCTACGGTAAAAATTTAGCATTCGTGCATTCAAGGGTAAATTTCGACGAATTCTCGCAAAAAATTTTGGATTTTTTACTTACGGAGGAAGAAAACGCGGAAAATTATATAGTTTCCTCTTACGGGTCATATTATTCAAGTCCTTATTATGAGCGGGAAATGTCTGTTTCAAACAAGGGGCTGGATATTTTGTTCGATTTGTTCCTTGGGCGAAAAATTTCCGCGAAAATAGTATTCAATCCGGTTTTGTTAGAATTTTCACCTTCCGACGTGCCCGTATCGTATCAGATAACGGAGGACGACACAGGGATAAATCTTAATGGGCAAAATAAGTTTTCCCGTTTAAAAGGCGCGGCTTACGATTATTTAATTGTAGAGAGCAGTATTTACAGAATAGATCGCGAAAAGTTTGCCGTTATCGAAGCGCTTGAAAGGGAACTGAAGAACAATATAAACGGCGTGCATTTTACCAAGGATGTTGCCGGGAAATTTATAAGCTATGTACTTCCGCAGTTAAAGCGGCAAAACCTTGCGGATACAAGCGCCGTTGAAAAAAACCACAACATAAGCGAGTTAACCAAAAAGGTTTACTTAGATGAAGAGAATATGACGATAACGGCAAAGGTTTTGTTTTGCTACGCGGAGCTTGAAATAAACGCCCTAAGCCGGGAGAACACCGATATTATTAGAGACGGCATTGAAGAGGCGAACCTTAAAAGCGTTATAAATCAGTTCGGCTTTACCGAGGATTTTAAAAACAGCCGGTATTTCCTGAACGATTCGTCAAAAATTTTCAACTTTTACAGGTTCGGCGTGGATTCGCTAAACGAACTTGCCGAGGTTTTCGCAACCGATGATTTTAAGAAAAAATCCCAAAAAGTTTCCTATACAAAAACCACATTCGGGATACGAATGAAAGGTGATTTGCTTTCAATCGCGCCCACATCTTCCGATTATTCAATGCGCGAACTTCTGGATATTGTGGATTCGTTTAACGCCAAAAAGAAGTTTCACCGCCTGAAGGACGGGCGTTTTATTGATTTAACCGATGCGGATTTGAAAGATACCGCCGAGTTTTTAGAATCGCTCGATATAGAAGGGCGCGATATAAAAAACGACGGCGTAAACGTACACGCAAGCCGCGCAATGTATATAGATTCGCTTATTACCGGTGAGGATTCCGCCTTTTTTAACCGCGACGAAGCCTTTAAAAAGCTGACGGAGGATTTTAAAAGCGGCAGGGACAAAAAGTTTGAAGTGCCCGTTTCGCTTGAAAAAATTCTGCGCGGATACCAAAAGGAAGGGTTTTATTGGCTCGCTATGATGTCGCATTACAAATTCGGCGGGATTTTGGCGGACGATATGGGGCTTGGCAAAACGCTGCAAATAATAGCTCTTATGCTATACGCCAAGGAAACGGAGGGAAGTACTAAAGCGTCGCTTGTGGTTGCGCCAACATCCCTTATTTACAACTGGGAAAAGGAATTTAAACGCTTCGCGCCGCAGCTTAACACATTGGTAATATCGTCCGCGGCGAGAAAACGCAAGGAAGATATTACGCCCGAAACCGACGCCATTATTACAACCTACGATATTTTAAAACGCGATTTGGATTTTTTCACGGAGTATAACTACAAATATGTTATTTCGGACGAGGCGCAGAATATAAAAAACCCAACCACGCAAAACGCCAAAGCCGTAAAACAACTCTCCGCGCACGCGCGTTTTGCGCTTACGGGAACCCCGGTGGAAAATTCGCTTTCTGAATTATGGTCTATTTTCGACTTTGCTATGCCGGGTTATTTGCGTAACTACAGCAAATTTTCGAAGGAATACGAAACGCCGATAACCAAAAACAAGGACGCGGAAAAGGCGGGGCGGCTTAAAAAACAAATAGCGCCGTTTATTTTACGGCGCGTTAAAAAGGATGTTTTATCCGAAATTCCGGACAAGCTTGAAACAAACCTTTACGCGGAAATGACCGAGCAGCAAAAACGGGTATACGCCGCGTACCATTTAAAAGCCAAAGGCGAACTTGACGATATAAACGACAAAAACATGATGAAGGAAAGCCGTATAAAAATTTTATCGTTTATAACGAGGCTTAGGCAAATTTGTTGCCATCCGGGAGTTTTTATAAATAACTACAGCGGGGGCAGCGGTAAACTCAGCGTTGTTATGGAAACGGTAAAAAACTGCGCCGAATCCGGGCACAGAATGCTTTTGTTTTCCCAGTTCACCTCTATTTTGGATATTGTTAAAAACGAACTTGACGGCGAGGGCATAAGCTATTTTTATATCGACGGCGCAACGCCCGCCAAAGCGCGAAGCGAAATGGCGGATAGGTTTAACGCGGGTGAAAACCCAATATTTTTAATTTCGCTTAAAGCGGGCGGCACCGGGCTTAACTTAACCGGCGCGGATGTTGTTATCCATTTCGACCCGTGGTGGAACCCTGCGGTAATGGACCAAGCTTCGGACAGGGCGCACCGTATTGGGCAAAAAAATGTGGTTCAGGTGTTTAACGTTGTTTCCAAAGATACAATAGAGGAAAAAATTTTGGCGCTTCAGGAGAAAAAACGCGACTTAATAGATTTGGTAATTGAAGGCGGAGCCAATTTTATAAATAAATTGTCTACCGAAGAAATTTATGAGTTGTTCGCGTAAATTATTTACAAAACAACTTAATCTTCTATTAAAAGTATCCGATATAAATATTGGACGGTAATTTTAATTTATTAAGGATATCTATTCCACGGAGGGTGGTCATTATGGCAGTAAACACAGATTACAGCGTATATTCCGGCTATTCGGACTTACTTAACAGCCTTTCCGGTACGTCTTCGAATTCAAAAAGCTCCGAAAGTAAATCCTCTTCGGATTTGCTGGTGAAGCTTAACGATTTTACGAACGGCTACGGTTACAAGGTTAACTCGGATAAATACGTCACTGAAGACGTACAAAAATACTTATCGGACATTAAATCGGAATCTTCAAAATTAGCCTCAACCCTTGCGGATTTATTGGGAAGAAACAAGAGCAAAACTTCCACATTTGAAGAAAAATCGCTCGTATCCTCCAATTCCGACGCGCTGAGTGTTTCAACGGGCTACGGTTATAAAAACGCTTTGGGCGATACCGAAATTAAAATTAATCAAATTGCCACCGGGCAAATCAATAAAAGCGATACGTTAAACAGCGGCGGCAAAACCTTATCCGCCGGAAGCTATCAGTTTGAAATTGAAACAGCGGACGGCAAAAAGCATCAAATAGCCTTCAAAGTTAACGCAAACGACGATAACGAGGCGGTTCAAAAGAAAATTGCGGAAGTTATAAACTCCAAGGATATTGGCATTAAAGCTTCGGTTTCGGTAGACGATACGAAAAAAACCAGCCAGCTTTCAATAGAGTCAACAACAACCGGCGCGGATAATAAAAACAGCTTCAAAATTCGCGACGTTTCTTCCGCAGGCGGGGACGCGGCAGCAAAGCTTGGGCTTGCCGAGGTAGACCAAAAGGCGCAGGACGCAATTTACTCAATTAACGGCGGAGCTTTAAAAACATCCAAATCCAACAAAATTGATGTTGGCGACGGCGTTACCGCAACATTAAAAAAGGCAACTACGGATTCGGTTAAAATTTCCGAAGCAACCGACGACAAGTCCACAATAAACAAGGTTAGGGAAATGGTTAACGGCTTTAACGGTATGCTTGCCGCCGCAGACGACAATAAGAGCGACAGAGGCGCGGCAAGGCTTATGAAACAGCTTCAAGGGCTTTCCTCTTCCTACGACGCGGCGCTTGAAAGAATAGGAATTTCCGTTTCCGCAGAGGGTTACCTTTCCATAGACGAGGATAAAATGAGTAAAGCGGCGGAAAGCGGCGAGCTTGAAAAATTCTTCACGTCTAACGGTGAAGCGAACTACGGTTTTGCGAACAAACTTGAAAGGTTAGCCAAAAACGTTGATTCAGACCCTACGGATTATTTAAGCTCCACTTCAATGCAAACCGCGGCGTCGGTGGACAGTTACAACAAGAAGAACACCATAAGTTTCTTGCAGTCCTACAAAATGAGCGCGGTTGAAAACACGGGAATGCTCTTCGATTATATGTTTTAAACAGTTTTCGGTACGTTTTAATAATAAGCATAAAAAAAAACTCCTCCAAATGCGGAGGAGTTTTTTTATGCTTGTTATTTTTTAAGTTTGAACACGCCAACCAATCCCCTTAGCACGTCCGCCTGGCTTGAAAGCTCCTGCGAGGCGGAAGCGGATTCCTCGGATGTGGCGGAATTTGTTTGCACAACCTCGGTAATTTGGTTTATTCCCTCCATAACCTGATTTATGGAATTTGCCTGTTCCTGCGAGGCGGCGTTAATGCCCGTAATAATTTCGCTTACATCGCTTACGCCTTTTATAATAAGCCGCAGGGTGTCCGCTGTTTCGTTAGCCATGCTCATACCCTCGTTTACGCGGGTAATGGATTCCTCAATGAGTTGCGCCGTTTCGCGCGCGCTGGTTTGGCTGCGCCCGGCAAGGTTTCGCACCTCTTCGGCAACAACCGCAAACCCTTTGCCGTGTTCTCCGGCACGCGCCGCTTCCACAGCCGCGTTAAGCGCCAAAAGGTTGGTTTGAAACGCTATATCTTCTATTGCCTTTATAATTTTAGATATACCGTTGCTTGATTCTTTAATGCTGTCCATTGATTTAAGCATTTTGCTCATATCATCGTTGCCCTTGCCCGCGCTGTCCTTCGATTCGATTGAAAGCTTTTCGGCCATTCTTGCGTCGCTTGCGTTTTGTATTGTGCTTTCGTTTATCGTATGCAGGGTTGCGTTAAGTTCCTCCACGGACGAAGCCTGTTCGGAAGCGCCCTGCGCCAAGGTCATACTGCTTTCGGAAATTGACCGGGAACCGGCTGCAACCTGCTCGGACGATGAGAGTATATTGGATATTACCCTGTTAAATGTTTGAATGATATTTAGCAGCGATTCTTTGATATCCGTGAACCTGCCCACGTATTCGCGCTCTATGTTCTGGTTTAAGTCGTTGTTTGCGATAGAATTCAAAACCGCCGAAATTTCGTCGATATAAGATGATATGTTTGAAACGGTATTGTTCATTGATGTTTTTATTGTTAAAAATTCGCCGTGATATGCTCCCTCCATAAGCGTGTTGAAATTACCTTCCGAAACCTTCTGTAATACCGCGGCTGCCTCGTTTATTGGGCCGGAAATGTTCTCCATAAGGGTGTTTAGCTTTTCAAGCAGCAACGCAAAATCTCCGCTGTATTTATTTGCCGGCACGCGGCTGTTCAGTTTTCCTTCTGCGGCCGCGCTTACAAGGCGGCCTATTTCGTCCGTAATATTTGAAAGGTTATTTCGCAGAGTATTTACGCTGTTGTTCATAGCGGCTTTTTTACCGGGCATTTTTGCAATATCCGCCTTAAAATTACCGCTGCCAAATTCGGACATACAATCCATAAGCATCTGTATTTCGCCCATAATGTCGGATATCATATGGTTTACACTGCCGGCAACGTCCCTGTAACCGCCGTTAAATAATGTTTCGTTTATCCTTGCCTCAACATCGCCTCCGCCAAAGGCCCTTGCCATCTCGTCTATTTCATGAACAAGCGTGCGTATAATTTCCGCAACATCATATACATAACCGGTAAGCTGGCCAATTTCATCCTTGCCAATACCCGCGCGGTTAATATTTATATTCAGTTCGCCCTTGGATACTTCCGATAAGAGCACGGCTAACCTGCCAACCGGCTTCAAAACACGGCGGCGCTGCATCTGCATTATAATGATAAAGCAGAAAATGGCGATTACTATATACAGACCTAAAATAACAAGCCTTTGCTCCATTTTATCTTGCAGGAATGAAATATCGGCGCTCATTCTTTCTGTGATTTGAGCAATAACATCCCTTGTTTGGTCGGCAAGGAGCGTGTCAACCTGGATATATTCATCTCCGTAAATAATGGATACCGCCGTTTCATGATCCCCAAGCGCTAAGGCTTCAAGAGCTTTGCCCTCAATTGCCGCCAGCGAATCCAAATGGGCAAGCATTGTGTCTATCCCGGTTTGTTCGGTTTCGCTAAGCCCTATTTCAACCATTCTGTCAATTTTATCTTTAAAACTCGCGTCGTCTTTCAAAGTAGCATCGTATGTACGCAAAACAGATTCGTCAAGGTTTGTTACATAAACGCGTATCAGCTTAATAAGGTAGTCGTTTACGTGCAGCACATCGTTACTAAGGGAAACAAGTTCCGCGCTTTCAGCGGAAAGCGTACGCGAACGCAACATAAGTGAAGAGAAATTTACCAATATAGCAATTACCAAAGCAAGCAACACAAGCATTACGCCGATAGCGACTTTATACATCATTTTTAAACTCATATTCTAATCATCCTCCCGCATTGTATCTTAAAATGTGGTTTTTACTGCATTACATGTAATATCGCCGACTGCGGTGTTTTATCCTTGCGCTATACTTATGCTGATATCCCTTTAATCAGAACCTCAAACTGCCTTTCGATTAAAGCTTCACGCTCATCTTGTGAGACATGCGGTTCTACAATAAGCCGTACAAACAAACCGAACATTGAACTCCAAAATATTTTAGCCGTAAGCTGCACATCGCAAGGAGCAAACACCCCTGCCTCCACCCCTGCCGTAAGTGTTGAAATAACCTTGGCAAGTGTTTGGCTTTCGTCGGATTCGCTCCTACTTAAAACAAAGTTTTCCGCCAGCAATTCGCTGTGAAAGTTTAATATGAACGACTTATAAGCATGGGGAACTTGCAAAGCCGCGTCAATAAAATTTTTGAAAGAAACGCGCAGTTCCTGATCCGGAGTAAGCCCGGCTTCAACCGGCGCTGCGCACGCGAGTATCTTTCTGTAACCTTCGCGTATCGCGCACGATAACAGTTCATTTTTATCGCGAAAGTAATGATAAATAATTGGCGCGGTATACCCCATTTTACCTGCCACGCTGCGAACCGAAAGAGCTTCTATCCCCTCCTCTAAAATAATTTCCTGCGCATTCTCAAGTATGCGTCCGCGAAGCTCTTCGCTATGGCGCCTCTGACGAGCGTTTGACATAAGTATTTCTCCTTCATTGGTATGGTTATTATTTGATAACTTTTTTTATAAGCATAATAAAAAAATTAAGTTGCAAGTAATCATGAATAAAATTTTTAATACTGTTAAATGATAATCCTATGAATTGGGTTTGTCAACGTCAAGCAGTCAAAGCGGTTAAGCAATAACAACGTGTGCGGTGAAGAATATTGGTATTTTCGCTCTTGGATTGTGCGGCAAGGGGGGTGTTTATTTACCCGCACTTTTGTAGGCTGTTCGGCAAGAGGGGGGATTTACCCGCACTTTTGTAGGCTGTTCGGCAAGAGGGGGATTTATTTACCCGCACTTTTGTAAGCTGATCGGCAAGGGGGGGGGTTGTAGAGGGGCTTCGGCGCAAATTATATCGCACAGCAATGTGCCACCTGACGCTTCAGAACATTTTTGAGCGCACCAAGTTAGTAGAGAGTTCCATTTTTGCGGGTGCGCTCAAAAATATTCTTCTCGCTGCTCTGGTGAACCAATTTTCGCCAACAAGTTGTGCTCAGAGATTTTGTATTGCGGCGGCGAAAATCGTTTCCCCGCCGCGTGGCACAATCATGCTGTGCGATATAACCGGCGCCGAAGCCGGCAGCATGTTCTTTGCAGGCGGCAGGGTGTGTGCGGAATTTGAACGCTGCCGAACATTCGGGTGAGCGGAAAATACAGCAGCAAAATTACGTTGGCAAATAATGATGCGTTCGCTAATTCTGCGCTGCTTCAACTTGTGAATACGCGGGGCATCTGCAATATGCGTGTTAATGTGGCTTTGCGCACACATCTGCTGTCCGCAAAGAACATGCCGGTCTTATTTTGAAATTTTCAAGAAGATATTTCAAAGGCGGAGGGGATGTGATAAACTGGCATAAAGTTATTTGAAGTTTAAGGAACTGTTCGGAAAGTGCAGAGCAAAGATGAAAACGCCTCGTGCCGTTCCGCCAGTTTTATGATACCGTGCAGAGCAGCGCGTGGCGGATTAGATACAAAAGCACCATGAGTTTAAAGTCAAATAGGAGAATGAAAATGATTTTCGATATGACGAGTCCGGAATTAGCTGTTTCCTCGCTTGCTGTTCGGGCGCGACGACCTTCTGATTGATACGGTATTCTTGCTTGACTGTGTTCAGAAAAAAAAGCCGCTTGAAAAAGAGCAATACAAAATGCTTAAAAAACTCGGCCTTGTAGAAGGCAAGATACCGAACGTTTTTGTTTCCGCAACGATAGCGGAAATCATCCGCGAAAAGGCACAGTATACTAAAAATAAGGCGATGGATGACAAGTATTATATGGATTTGATTCTTAATTATCTGCGCCAATTCGGGAGTGGGACAAAAGCAGACTTCATAAAACTGCTTAGTGATAAATTATCCGATGTGCTTGATATAAAGCAAAAGGATAATAAAGTGCGATATTTACTTACGGTGTTGCGCCAAAACGGCTTTGTTGAGCGTACAACAGGAAATAAGCGGACAGGCGCGTGGCAATTAGCGAAAGATAAATGATTTTGATTTTTGTTCTGCTAATTGCCATTTGCAAACATTAAGGTCTAACGGAAAAAACCGCGAGAAATAAAGGCATTAAGAAAAACAGAATTAGCAGAAAGGATTAACGAAAATAAATTTTTCTGCTAATCATCTGCCAATCACGGGTATAAATATGTTTCCGAAGCAATAAAAGCCCGGATCACGGAGCGATTTTTCGCGCCGCTGCCGGAATTTCATAAACGCCGCAAATCGTTTGCGAATGGCGGCAAAGTATACACCCAAAACTTATCAAATTCGTTTAAATCAATGTTGAAGTATTCGCTGTAATATACGTTCTTAACCGCTTGAATATTGTAAATTTTTAGAGTGAAAAAGTGGCGTAAGATTTGCATATTGGAAAGGAATGAGACAAGTGAATAACCATATTGTAAAAACAACTATATTACGTGACAATCCCGGTTGTAAGGTTCTTCTTGAAGAAATGCAGGATGGTCGGAAACATGTCCGTAAATCATATGTACATAGTGTGAATACTGACGGAGAATGGAACGCGCTGTGCTTTTTGTATAGTGCAAATTTTAACGTGCCCAAGCCGTATAAAAAAAATGCGCAAGGCATGTATATGCAATATATAGATGGCGGAGTGCTTTGGGATAGTTACCAAGCCGCTGACGCTATTACAAAACAAGAATTAATAAATAAATTTACAACGCTGCTACATAGCTTGCATATTATAACCCCCAAAAACACACCACCGTTTAACGGATTTATCAAAAATGAACTTGCAGAAATAAAAAACATTATAAAAAAGAAAAAAATAGATAGATATTGGGAAGTTTACAATAAACTAACAATATTGGCTGCTGGCATTAAAGAATTTTCATCCTGTTATATCCATAGAGATTACCATGTATGGAATGTTATGTTAGACAGCAACCAAAAACTGTACCTTATTGATATGGAATTAAATCAAGGTGATTATCGGTTCGATGTTGGCTGGACATATATGATTCAAAGCCGAAGTGCAGTCCATGACGCAAGGCACGGCGATATAGCAGAAGCGTTTTTATCAGAGTATTGCAGATTAGAACCCGAAGTTTGTAATGATATCGAATTTTTTATGCAACTGGCTAATTTACGTTGGCTTGTTAATGTAGCCCCCGAAAAAAATACGGATAATCATTGGTTCCCCGAAATGGCGGCAATAGCAGAACAAGCTATTGCAAAATTTTTAAATAATTAAACCGCACCAGCTAAGCAGAACCAGTTGTTAATTTCCGGATTAACAGAGGTATCTTCTGAAATAATGAATATAGCGCTAAAAATACGTTATAAACATATGTGGCTGTGCTTGGCGAGGATGTAGTTGGAATTATGTCAACTGTACAGACATATGCAGTCGGGTTTGCAGCTCTTTTCTTTTACCTGCGCATAGTTGCTTTTGCGGGCGCGGCGGTCCAGTTCGTGAGTGTGCCGCTCCCTCTTATCATGCAACCGTTACCGCTGCCTATGCCGTTGCGTATCGCGGGTGTTTTTGTGATGGGGCTGGGTAATCTGTTCTTTATTGCGGCTGTGATTACTATGCGGAATAATTGGAGGGCAGGTTTTAACCGCAGCCAAAACACAAATCTTGTAACGAGCGGTATATACAGCCTCAGCCGCAACCCCGCATTTGTCGGCTTCGACCTCCTTTATTTAGGCTGTGCAGCCGCGTTTCCAAACGTGGTAAATATCACGGCGGCAGCCTTTGCCGTAACCCTGTTTCATATTCAGATTTTAGGCGAAGAAAAATACTGCGCGGAATCTTTCGGGGATGCTTACACGGCATACAAAGCAAAGGTCATGCGGTATATAGGGAGAAAGCAATGACGCTAACAAGTGTGCGTTATACGCTCGCAAATACATTGGCAAATAATGACGCACTCGCAAATTTTCGTTACTTCAACTTGCGAGTGTGCGGGGCTTTTTGTACACCCCTGCTTTGTGGCAAGTTTGTATGATTTTGAATGTTAAGAAAGCGCGTTAACCGTGCAGTTTCCAAGCGCCACAAGCTCTCTCAGGCAAAAACCGAGCGCCTTTTGGCGGCTTAAAACATCCGCAAATTTTCCGTAAAAATCGGCGCCAAGTTTTTCTTTTTCTATGTACTCGTTCGATATAAACGCCGATTTCAGCAAAACATCCGTTTCCTCGAATACCTCCGAAATGTTTTCGGTTACCCTTTCGCATTCGGCGTTAAATGTCATAAATTGCCGCATTTGCGCTTTTGTCAGCCTTTTTTTGGTTAGCGCCTTAACATCCATTATCGCCGCAACCTCGCGTGTAACTTTTTCCTTTTCGCTTATCAGCCGGTTAATTGTTCTCATTTCGTTCAAAAATTCGTCGGTTAAACGTACCATTTCAAATCCGTTCCCGAATAATCCGGGTATTTTTGCCGCAAACGCAGCGTTATTTATTCTAAGTTCCACTAAATTAAACCTCCGCACTGTATATTTTTAAAGCCATATAACAATATACGCGGCATAACATAAAAAGGAGCTGATTTGCAGCCCCTTTTTATGCGACAAATAACGCCGCAATTCTTTAAGCGTTTTCAGCACATTCTTCCGCTGCCGCCCTGCCCCATCATCATCATGAGTAAGAGCATCATCATCATGTTGTCTCCGCCGCCAAACATACCGGGACACATAATCATCATCAGCATGAACATCATCATGAAATTGTCGTTGCCACCAACGTTATTCATAAAAAAACCTCCTAAGAAATATTTTCAGCCTTTAGCTTAATAATATTTTATGAAAGGAGGTTTTTTTGTTGCATGTACTTATTTTTTTACTTTTTGTACCTCTTTTTAAGTTCGGCAAAAATTTCGTTCCATGTAATTTCGGAATTTGCCAAAAGCACGCTTAAATGATACATTAAATCCGCAGTTTCGTATATTATTTCGGAATTGTCGCGGTTTTTTGACGCAATAATAACTTCCGCCGTTTCCTCGCCCACTTTTTTCAGAATTTTGTCCAGCCCTTTTTCAAACAGGTAGTTGGTATAGGAACCGGTAACAGGGTTTATTTGCCTGTCCTTTATAACGGCGAAGGTATCGTACAGCGCTTCGTGAGGAAGCCTTTCGCCGAGTTCTTCGGGGGAAGCGGTTACATGCGAGGCTTTTTTTTCGGGGGAAGAGCTTTCTTTTGCCGCGCCCGCTTCGGAAACACCAAACCGTCGAGCTGCGCTATCCTCGCCGGTAAGGCTTCTGTAAAAGCAGGAATACTCTCCGGTATGGCACGCTACGCCCTTCTGGTTTACCGTAAAGAGCAGGGTATCCATATCGCAGTCGTACTTTGCGTTTACAACGTATTGATAATGCCCGGACGTTTCGCCCTTTACCCAAAGCTTTTGGCGCGAACGGCTGTAGTAACACATTTTTCCCGTTTCCAGCGTTTGTTTTAAGGAATGGTCGTTCATATAGCCGAGCATTAAAACCTCTTTTGTTGCCGCATCCTGAGCAATTGCCGGAATAAGGCCGTCTGAGCCGTATTTTAATTCCTTTAAGTCAATCATATTTTTATCCCTTCTTAAAAGAGTCTATTCGCGGACGTTTATATTCTTTTCTTTTAAGTACCGCTTAAGCACCGGTATTTCAATTTCCCTGAAATGGAACAGGCTTGCCGCGAGAGCGGCTTCCACATTGCCTTGCGCAAACGCTTCGTAAAAATGCTCCATATTTCCCGCGCCGCCGGAGGCTACCACCGGGATTTCAACCGCTTGCGATACAAGGCGGTTTATTTCGTTATCGTACCCGTCCTTTGTGCCGTCCCTGTCCATACTGGTAAGAAGAATTTCGCCCGCGCCGCGCTCTTGCATCTGTTTCGCCCAGCTTACCGCGTCCAAACCGGAATTTACATTTCCGCCGTTATAATAAACGTCGTACCCTCCGTCATCCCTGCGTTTTACGTCAATAGCCGCAACAATTCGGTGCTTCCCGAATTTTGCCGACGCCTCGTTAATCAATTCCGGGCGTTTTACCGCCGCTGAATTTATAGATACCTTGCTTGCGCCCGCGTCAAGAATCGCCTCAATATCGTCAAGGTTTCGTATGCCTCCGCCAACGGTAAGCGGTATGCTTATCGCTTTAACGGTTTCCTTTACCGTTTCAATAATTGTTGCCCGGTTTTCGTAAGATGCCATAATATCCAAAAAAACAAGCTCGTCCGCGCCGGATTCGTTATAATACCGCGCTATTTCCGCCGGGTTTCCAACATCCTTAAGCCCTGTAAAGTTAACGCCTTTTACCACTCTGCCGTCCTTTACGTCTAAGCAGGGTATAATTTTTTTATAATTCATTTATTTTCCTCCTATGGTCGCAAGCCTGTCAGCGCGGCGTCTTTGCGCGCGGCCAGCCTTTGGTTGCAAGCCTGTCAGCGCGGCGTCTTTGCGCGCGGCCAGCCTTATTGCTCAAAAAACGTAATAGCTTCTTTCAGCGAAAGAGCTCCCGTTAAAACCGCCATGCCCGTTATTGCGCCGGCAACTCCCGCCGCCTTAAGCCGCTTTAAATCATCCATACCGGATACGCCTCCGGAAGCTATAATATCCAAACCCGTGCGGAAAAAAAGATGTTCCGTTTGGGCAATGTTCGGGCCTTTCATCATGCCGTCTTTTGATATGTCGGTGTAAATTATTGTTTTAACGCCGAGAGAGCGCATATCAAGCGCCAACTTTACCGCGCTTACCTCGCTTACCTCTTCCCAGCCGGAAACTGCCGCAAGCCCGTCGTTTGCGTCTATTCCAACAATAATCCTATTCCCGTATTTGCTGACGGCTTCCTTAACAAAATCCGGATTTTTTATAGCCGCCGTTCCAATAATAACACGGTCAACACCAAGCGCGAATTTTTCGGCCACATTTTCCATATTCCTTATTCCGCCGCCAACTTGAACTTTTGCTCCGCAGTGCGCGGCAATCCTTCTAATTTGTTCGTTGTTTATGCCGCTGCCGGTTCGCGCACCGTCTAAATCCACAACATGTATGTAGCTTGCGCCCGCCAAACGGTATTTTATCGCCACATTTAACGGGTCCTCGTCGAAAACAGTCTGTTCGTTAAAATCGCCCTGTTTGAGGCTGACACAGCGTCCGCCGATAATATCTACCGCAGGATAAATAATCATTCACAAAACCCCCTTTGACGACGGCACGCCTGACGTGCGCCCGTCCGTATCTACAGCCTGCCTAAGCGCTCGCGCGAAGGATTTAAAAACCCCTTCCGCGATATGGTGGCTGTTTTTGCCTGAAAGTAATTTAAAATGCAGGTTCATCCGCGCTCCGTGCGCCAACGCCCGGAAAAATTCCTCCACCATTTCGGTATCCATCTCGCCTATTTTTTCCGTCGGGAAGGTGACGTCAAAATTTAAGAACGCACGCCCCGATAAATCTATCGCGCATAAAACAAGCGCTTCGTCCATGGGGATAATTGCGCTCCCGTAGCGGGTAATTCCCTCTCTGCCGCCCAGCGCTTCGTTTAGCGCCGCGCCGAAAACGATACCGGTATCCTCAACGGTATGGTGGCAATCCACAAACAGATCCCCCCGGGCTTCTATTTTAAGGCTAATCAATGCGTGCTTTGAAACGGATAGCAGCATATGATCGAAAAAACCGATGCCGGTTGATATTTCGACATCGCCCGCTGTGTCTAAGTTAAGAGCAAGGTTTACTTCGGTTTCGTTTGTACGCCGGCTTATTTGAGATTTTCTTTCCACAAAACCGCCCCCTTTTTTTTTAATTTCAGCTTATATATTATAACACGTTTACCCCGTTTTGTATAATTAATACTGATTCCAATTTAAAAAGTTGAAGCCAAGCCCCCAAAATCGCCGTGATTTTCGGCGTTTTTGGGGCGCCGGTTTCAAACTTTTTAAACAGAATCAGTATAAGTGAATTGTAGTTTTAAACGGATTATTGCGCAGGGAATTCTTTCCTTAGGGCGAAACGCGCGCTTTTTCTTTGCGCCGCGTCTTCAAACTCTTGGGTTTCCTGGGCGGATTGCGGCGTGAACGCGGGAACGCGCCTTTTTTTACCCTCGCCGTCTATCCCCACAAACACGAGGTAAACCTTTGTAACAAACACCTTATCGCTTACTCCGGGGTTTTCCGCGTAAACCTCCACGGCGGCTTCCATAGAAGTGTTGCCCGTCCAGGTTACATAAGATATCAGCGTAACGATGCTGCCCATTTTTATGGGTCTTGTAAACTCAACAGTATCCATTGTAAGTGTCGCAACTAATCCGTTTGCGTAGCGGGTGGCGGCAAGCGCGCCGGATATATCTATCCAGTGCAGAAGCCGGCCGCCCAAAAGGTTTCCTATTATATTTGTGTCGTTGGGTAAAACCAATTCGGTCATTACAGATTTTCCGTTCGTCATGTTAACCCCATCCCGTATGATAAATAATGCATTGCTTAATAAAGCTCAATTATTTCCTTCTCGCCGCCGGTTATGCATTCACCGCCGCATTTTGTAACGATATATGTATCTTCCGCGCCCACCGTACCAAAACCGGGTATCCTGCGTTTTGGCTCCACGGCGATTACCATGTTTTCCTCCAAAGGTTCGTCGAACCCCTTTGCTATAACCGGGTATTCGTCAATTTGCAAGCCAATTCCGTGCCCTAAAAATTTTACCCTTTCGTTTCCCATGCCCATGAAGCCTTGGGTAAAATCCTCATCAAGGCCGCATGTTGCCAAAGTGTAAATATCGCTTGGTATATTCCCGGGCTTGAGTTCCTTCGAAACATCCTTTTGTATTTGCATACATTTTCTGTGATAATCCGCGGCTTCCTTCGGTACCCGCGCTTGGTACATATACACCTGAGTACGGTCTGAGTGGTAGCCGTCAACTCCGTAACCGATATCAACAAAAACCAAATCTCCTTTTTTAAGGCGTCGGTTTTTATCTCCCACAATCGGCACGGCGGGGGACATTCCGCGCATACCGCCGGGCCCGTCGAAATTGGTTGGGTAAACGGAGTTTTCGCCAAAGCCTATTTGCCCAACAATCATTTCGGTTTGGAAGCTGCCGAAACGCGACAGGCCGTGATACCCCAAGCCTATCATTTTTTCATATATTTTTGCGGTTAACTCCGCTTCGTTTATACCCTCGCGCAAAAGGGACGGAATAATATCTTCCATTAATATTTTGTGCTGCCTGCCGGATTCTTTCATGCGCGAGAGTTCATACGGGCTTTTAACCGCACGCAGCTTGCGCAAAGTTTTATCCAATGAGGCGATATTTGAAGGCGAAGTGTCAAAATACTTGCCCATACGGTTTAGCGCCGCGTATGTTACAATTTCTGTTTCCAAGTAAATTTTGCGCGTATTTTTGCCAAGCTTATCGTGAATATCCCTGTAGCTTGCAATAGGAAAAATACAATCCGAAAACGGGCATTCAGTTTTTGCCCTTTCGAAACTGCGGCGCACAAAATACATAATATCCCCGGCGCTATTTAACACAAGCACGCCGTCTTGAATTGTTCCGGTAAAATAATACTGGTTTATTTTATCGGTTATAAAAATAAAATCCCAGTCATTGTCCATGATTTTAAGGGTTTTGTAAAGCTTTTCGATTCGGTTTGATAATTCGGTTTTGGCGGGAAAATTCATTTGTTTGAGCTCCTTTTAATGCAAGTATTACGGCGCGGCGGTTTTCGCGCGGTTAGCTTTTAGCGCAAGCATTCCTGCGCGGCGGTTTTCGCGATACCGGCTTTTGATGCAAGCCCTCTGTTCGGCGGTTTTACGCGGTACCGGGCTGCTCGCCGTTTTGGATCTTTCATGTATCTTTATACTTTAAAATGGACGGCTTTGCAAGCAGTTTTCAAGCAGTTTTACTTTTAGATGAAAATATTATAAACTATAGCAAAATACTGAATTATCCAAAACGGGCTGGTCGCGCGGAAAAGCATCGCGCTGCTCGCCCCTGCATCCAGGGCTGGTCGCGCGGAAAGATCGTGCGCTGCTCGTCTATTGCACCGAAAGGAGACTGAAAAATGAAACTGTATTTAAAGCAAAAAGTTTTTTCGTGGAGGGACCGTTTTTTTGTTAAGGACGAAACCGGTTCGGATCGTTACGCCGTAGAGGGCGAACTTTTTTCATGGGGTAAAAAACTGCACATCTACAGTGCGGACGGTGAAGAATCTGCGTTTATCCGTCAAAAACTGATTTCGCTTATGCCAAGATACTATGTAGAAATAGGCGGAGATGTTATCTGTGAAATTGTAAAGGAGTTTACATTCTTTAAGCCGAGTTACAGGGTAGACGGTTTGGCGTGGCATCTTAAAGGGGATATTTGGGCGCACGATTATGTTTTGTACAGTTCTGTCGGTGAGGAAATGCGAATTTCGAAGGAGTGGTTTACCTGGGGAGACAGTTATGTGATAGACGTAACTAACCCGGCAAACGAGCTGCTTTGTTTGTGCGTAGCTTTGGCGGTTGATTGCGCAATAGAAGAATCACGCGACAGAGACTGAAATTTAACGTTCCACTTTCGCCGAAGAAGCTGCATTAATAATTTTTGCAGCTTTGAATAATAATGCGGCGCTTTACCCGCTCTTTATATTGCTGACTTATACCTTTCGAAACTAAAAAATGGAAAATAGAATGATAGAATGATAGAAATTCCGAAAGTCTATTTTCTATTTTTTTGCGAATTACCTTAACGCCGTTTTGTTTTTTCCTATAATTACGCTGTTTTCGGCTCCTGCAATTTTCGTTTTTTTGGTTTGGGCGAAAAAAACGAAAAAATATTTAAGCTCGCTTTGATTTTTTTGCTGGTGATATCTCCGCAATATTTATAATATTTTTTGATGATACAGAGCACCTTCGGCATCGTTAATTTTCGCCGAAGCTCTCCTGTAGCCCTTGCCGGATAGCTACGCTAAGAACGGTAAAGATAACGGCTTGCTTTTAAGAATGATGACAAAAAAATGTCATCATTCCGAAAAAAAGAATGGCGACAGCTTATTATTCTAAGGCTCTGCAATACTATTTATTTTCAGCGGGGGCCGTGAAACAGCGACGCCTGAAATTTGAAATAAAGATGTATGTGGTTTTAATTATTCAAATTTTTTGCCGTTTGTGGTAGTATAAAATAGTCGTTTAAGTTAATTTAGTAATGGCTGGTCGCGCGGAAGACCGCCGCGCTGGAAGGCCTGCGTCCAAGGGCTGGTCGCGCGGAAAAACGCCGCGCTGGAAGGCCTGCATCCAAGGGAGTGGGAAATATGCAAAAACAATATTACGTTCGTCTGCCTCTTAAAAAAGCGTATAATGTGAGGGATTTAGGCGGTTACCCAACACTTTCCGGCGGTGTTACAAGCTGGCACAAGTTCCTTCGCGCGGATAATTTATCAGGCATAGAACAAGCGGATATTTCGTTTCTTAAAAATTACGGCGTTAGCGCGGTTATAGACCTGCGAAGCGAAGACGAGATTTTAGCCTTCCCAAACCCGTTTTCAGCGGCGATTGGAGTAAGCTACGAAAACATTCCGCTGATGAATTTAAGTATCCACGATATTTTAAAATCCATAGGAGATAACCCTTCCGCGTTTTTACCCGCTTATTATTTAAGCCTTATAGAAAACAGCCAAACCGCGATAAAGGAAATTTTTGAATTTTTCGCCAAACACGAAAACGGCTGCACACTGTACCACTGCACGGCGGGCAAAGACCGGACGGGAATTATTTCGGTTTTACTTTTATGGCTTGCGGATGTTGGAAGGTTCGACATTATTTCAAACTACGAGGCTACATACACAAATTTACGGTACAACACCGGGTTTTTGGAGGTTGCCGCACCGTACCCGAAGGATGTTGTGTATTCCCGCGCGGAATATATAGAGCCCGTTATGGATTATTTGCAGAATGAATACGGAGGCAGCGAAGGCTATTTGGAAAGTATAGGCGTTTCTAAAACCGATATTTTGAAGGTTAAAAATAAGCTTACCGGATCATTTTTTTAGCGAAAGGGTGATATTATTTGACAAAGGAAATCAAAGCCTACATAATTACTGTATCCGAGTTTTCGAAGGGAAGCCGAACGCCTGCCGAACGCGCTAAATTCGAAGCAGAAATGCTAAAACGCATTTCATTTTACCAGCACGAGAGGCTGATACATTTAATTGTAACAGTCCTGTTTGCGCTTCTAACAATACTTTCGCTGTTCGCGGAGTTTGCCTTTGGCGGTTTTTTGCTTCTTACGGCGGTGTTTTTGGTTCTTCTAATCCCGTACGTTTACCATTATTATTTTTTGGAAAACTCGGTGCAAAAGCTGTATAAGCTCTATTATAAATTAACGAAAAACGAAAATTACGAGGGGTGAAGAAATGAAGGTTTTGTTAACGGGCGCAAAAGGGATGCTCGGAACGGATATGGCGGCGGTTTTGGGTCAAAAGCACGACGTTACCGGAATTGATATCGCGGATTTGGATATTACAAATCTGGACGATACGCTTAAATTTGTAAAAAATATAAAGCCGGATGTTATAATTAACCCGGCGGCGTTTACGCAGGTTGATATGTGCGAAACCGAAGCGGATACGGCATACCGGGTTAATTCTATCGGCGCGAGAAATATGGCGATAGCCGCAAACGAGGTTAACTCTCCCATAATTCACATCAGTACGGATTATGTTTTCGACGGAAATTCCAAAATACCGTATACCGAGTTCGACACTCCGAATCCGCAAAGCGTTTACGGAAAATCGAAACTTGCGGGAGAGAATTATGTTAAAAGTATGACAAATAAGTATTTTATTTTCCGCATACAGTGGTTATACGGCAAAAACGGCCCGAATTTCGTTAAAACCATTCTCAGAATAGCAAAGGAAAAAGGGCGCGTAACCGTAGTTAACGACCAAATCGGAAAACCTACATATACGAAAGATGTCGCCGCCGCCGTCTTGTCTTTTTTGGGGAAAGGCGATTACGGCACATACCATGTTACAAACTCCGGAATTGTATCGTGGTATGAATTTACCGCGGAAATTTTAAAGCAGAGCGGCCTTAAAAACGTAGAACTTTTGCCCTGCACAACGGCGGAATTTCCGCGTCCGGCAAAACGCCCGGCATACGCGCCGCTGGATAATTACTGCTTAAGGCTTTTGGGGTATGCGCAAATGCGTCCGTTCGAGGAAGCGCTCGGCGATTATTTAACTGAAACAGGGGAGGTTAGTTAGAAATGAAGGGGATTATACTTGCCGGAGGAGCCGGCACCCGTCTTTACCCAATAACAAAATCCGTTTCAAAACAGCTTTTGCCGGTTTACGACAAACCGATGATTTATTATCCGCTTTCGGTTTTGATGATTGCCGGAATAAGGGATATTCTTATTATTTCCACACCTAAGGATACCGTGCTTTTTAAAGACCTTTTCGGGGACGGAAGCCGCTACGGGCTGAATATGAAATACGCGGTGCAAACCGAGCCGCGCGGGCTTGCGGACGCGTTTATCGTTGGGGCGGATTTCATTGGAAGCGATAACGTTTGCTTAGTTCTGGGCGACAACATTTTTTACGGCAAGGGTTTAACCGGAATCCTTACGGACGCGGCGAATATTCAAAAAGGCGCGGTGGTATTCGGCTATCAGGTTACCGACCCTCGTTCTTACGGCGTTGTTGAAGTTAATGCCAAAGGCTACGCCGTATCCATTGAGGAAAAGCCGGAGAACCCGAAATCCAATTTGGCGGTGCCCGGCCTTTACTTTTACGATAACGAAGTTGTGAATATTTCCCGCAATTTAAAGCCGTCTAAACGCGGCGAGCTTGAAATTACCGCAGTTAACCAGGAATATTTAAGCCGAGGGCAGCTTAAGGTGGAGGTTTTCGGACGCGGAATGGCGTGGCTGGATACCGGAGCGTACGATTCGCTGCTGGATGCGGGTAACTTTGTTGCCGCAATACAAAAAAGGCAGGGGCTTTATATTTCGTGCATAGAGGAAATTGCCTACAGAAAGGGTTTTATTACGCGTGAAAATTTGGTTGAGCTTGCGCAAACACTTATAAAAACGGAATACGGGCAATATTTGCTTCGTGTTGCGCAGCAGCAGTAAAGTAATTAATTTATTATGAGGAGAGCCGGATATGGGAAAATTGACGTTTATTGAAACTCCGATAAAGGATTTACTTGTTATAGAACCGAAGGTGTTCGGGGATAACCGGGGTTACTTTTTGGAAACTTACAATCAAAATGATTTTATAGAGGCCGGTCTTAATTTAAAATTTGTGCAGGACAACGAATCGCGCAGTATAAAGGGCACACTTCGCGGAATGCATTTTCAGAAAAACCACCCGCAGGGCAAGCTTGTGCGTGCGCAAAGCGGCGAGGTTTTCGACGCGGTTGTGGATATAAGGAAAGGTTCTGAAACCTTCGGCAAATGGTACGGTGTTCATCTATCCGGAGAAAACAAAAAAATGCTTTACGTGCCGGAAGGTTTTGCGCACGGATTTCTTGTGTTGTCCGACTATGCGGTGTTTGTGTACAAATGCACGGATTTTTACCACCCGGAGGACGAAGGGGCATTAATTTGGAACGATGAAACCGTTAATATTAATTGGCCTGTTACGGATACCCAAGTATTGCTTTCGGCAAAGGATTCCGCCGCGCAAACGTTTAATGAATTTTTAAGGAAGCTATAATAATGCGCGTCAAGAAATGACAAGTGCGGTTCTTGGAGTTTTTTGACGCGGCGTAACTTACTGCCCGTTAGCGCGAACAATCCATTCGTCGTCTATTGTTACGCCGAAGGATATTTCCTCTAAATGCGCCTTTAACGCAAGCTTGTCGTCTTCGTTTTCCATTAAAGTAGTTTTGCGGTTACTTATGTGATACGGAATTATTTTTATTTGCGGAACTTCCCCGCCGGTTAGCGTTAAGGTTATTGCCATTGTGTTTTTGTTAATATCGGTAAAGACGAAATTGCCCAAGCTGTACGCTATGGGCTTATTTTTGTAGTATTCAAACCCCTGCAACACGTGCGGGTGCGAACCTATTACCGCGTCCGCGCCGTTATCTATATACCCCTTAGCCATATTTACTTGATATTCCACAGGCGTTACGCTTTTTTCCACACCCCAGTGCACGCATACAATTACGTAATCCGCGTTTTCCTTTGCCAAAACAATTTGCGCGTTAAGCTCCGCCGGGTCGTATGTACCGAAAACGCCGGGTTTGGTGCTTGAAGCGTACCAGTCCACAACCGGAATTACTCTGGAAGCGTTCAAAAACGCTATCTTTTTGCCGGATACCTCAAATATTTCGTATCTCATGGCATCGCTTTTATCAATGCCCGCGCCTATGTACTTTATTCCGTTTTCGTTAAGCAAATCCAAGGTGTCTGAAAATGCGTCGTAACCGTAATCTATTATGTGGTTGTTGGCGAGTGTTGCCAAATCCACGCCCATTTCCGTAAAAAAACTTATGTGCTGCGGGTCGCCTCGGAATGTAAATTCCTTATCCGGCATGGGCGTTCCCCGCAAAGATAACGGAAACTCCATATTTACAACCGCAATATCCGCCTGCGTAAACGGGTAGGCGTGCGAAAGCGGCAAAACCGCGTCCCTTCCTCCGTCGTACATGTTTTGCTTCACGCCGCTGTCTATAAGAATGTCGCCGCCAAAGGCAATTGTTACGGGAGAGGCAATTTCTTGGTTTGGAGCTGCTGGATTTGGCGGGGAATCCGGAGGGGATTCTGGGAAATCAGGTATTCGAAAAACGTTTTTACCCGCGTTGGCATCCGGTTTCGCGTCTAAAACTTCCGCCCGCGCCTTTTCCGGAACGGGCGAAGCGGCAAAAGCGGGCGCATCGCGCCCGGCGTTTGCCGCTTCGTTAACAATAATGATTATAAACACCACAAAAAGCACCGAAAGAAGTACAATTTCCACGGAAAGAATTTTAATTATTAGGCTCTTTTTCATGTGGGCATCACTCCGGTTATGTGGAAGATATCTGCAAATTCTTAAGCTTCAATTTGGAAAGGTAAGCTACGGAAAACACATATACCAATAAAACAATAGCTGAAATGGATGAAACAATTATTCCTATCGTCAGCATAGGCGGCGAATATGATATTTCAATAAAATGATGACCTTTATCAACTTCGAAAGATAAAAATGTGTCATACATAGCGTCACATTCTTTTTCAATGCCATCTACCTTAACCTTAAGTCCCCTGTCATATGGTATAGAAGTGAATATAACGCCGTTTTTATCCGCATCCACTTCTGCATTTAATCCTGAAGTAAAATATGAAATGTTGTAAAAACTGCCGGATTTCAGCTTTTCGGTTGCCTGAGATAGCTCCGTTATGTCGAGGTAGTATATTAGTTCACCCGTAAATTCATAGTTTTTACTGCTAGCGCCAAAATCGATTTTTACTTCATCGCCCGGTTCAAATTGTCCAAGATAACAAATGTGATTATTTGCCCTGTTGAAACTTGACGGTAAATTTGCTTTAATCCGCGTGTCATTTACAAACACTGACACTTCGGAAACCGACGGTACGTCATTTCTTGGTACAAACGAAAAATAAACAGGATTCGTGTCCTTTATCGTAAAACTGTACACTAATCTTTCGTCAGATGTTTTCTTGATGTTTTCTATTTCTTTGAAATAGCTTTTATTATCTCCTGTTAAGTTGCTTAAAAATAAGCTTTGTTTTTCAAAATAATTGCCGCCGCTTAAATCAGTAACCTCCTGTTGTTCACTTTTAGAAAGAAATCCAACCGGCAGAACAAAAGGATTTTCATATACATAAATTTCACCGCTTGTTTCAATCAGATTATATTCTTGTGGCATTTTATATTTAGAAAGTATATACTTTACGCTAAATAAACTGTCCGTTAAAGGGGTTGAGCCGTCATAAAAAGATTTTGTATAATGCTGCTTAAAACCAATTTCTCTCAAAAAAGTTATAAGCTCAAGAGAAAATGTTCCAGTGAAATTTGTAATTCCTCTGTATCCTAACCCAATAGCATCGGTAGCTGTAAGTTTGTACGTTTTTTCAACTCTGTAAAATGAATTATCTTTTTTATCCAAGTATTCAATTATGGGTATATTTTCTTTTCTGAAATTTGAATGTCTTGTAACATCAAAATACCCAAATTCAGCATCAAGGCCCCTAAACATCGCAATTGAGTTATTGTGTAAATCAACGCATACTAATAAAAAGGCTACCAACATTAAAGCTGCATTAAAATTCTTTACACCCTTATTATAGGATTTCCTTTTGCCTTTCTTGACAGGTTTTTTTATTTTGAATTCAAATTTAAGCTTTAAAAATATGTTACACGCGGTAAAAACAGTTAAAAACTGAAATGTAAACGAATACCTGTACGGAAACCAATTTGGCGAAACAAACCAATGCCATGCGATATCCAGTTTTGTTAAATAAAAACTTAAAAGCATAAATGCAAACAGACATAAAGTTATTATTTTTTCCTTTACGCTTATTAATTCTTTTTTTTGCCTAATTAGTAAGGTGAAACCTGAAAAAGAGGTGAAAAGATAAAGAAAGAGTGCGTTATTATTTCTTAAATACCAAAAAGGAGGTGCCAATCTGTACTGAGTATAATCTCTCCAGATTTTGTCGCTATATAACCTTCCTAAAATCAAAAAAACAAAAACAAAAAACAACACAATTGAGAGTATACGTGATTTAGATTTGCCGGCATTTCCGGTAAAAAAAAGTATACACAAAACGCCTGTTAAAACTCCGCAATATAAAGCAGGCATTCCTATGTTTGTTATCGAAGTATAGGCATCTGGCGAGAATGCAACCGAGTAATCAAAAATACTGAAATTTGTTATTTGACTTGAAATAAAATTATCATTAGCGATCTTTCCCGAAACCAAGTCTGCAATTGAAGGAAATAGGATCCATGAAGCCAAACCGATGGAAATTAACGCAAACATAAAGAATTTCATTACAGTTCGTAAGAACAGCGATTTATCAAATTTATCAGTAAGGATTAAGTACCTACAAATGATGAACAATGCGCAAAAAATGCATACCATGTAAGAAAGATAATAGCTAATTATTATAGACAGACAAAGAGAAAATATAAAGACATATGGCGTTTCTTTTCTCAGAATTTTTTCCGCGCCCCAAATAATAACAGGAAGCAAAATGCAAATATCCACCCAGGTTATGCTTAACGAATACACTATATTAAATGTCATTAATGCATATGAGGTTGAACAGAAAAGAATTTTTAAACTTTCTGAATTAAAAATGTAAGAAAAACACTTAAATGCCGTTAAACCGCAAAGCGAAATTTTAAAAATTGTTAAGAAAAAAAGGCCAAACTGAATATTTTCCAACCCGAATAAGAGAATAATCAAATTAAACGGGCTTAGCATATAGGATGAAACAGCTAAATTACTACTGCCCATAGCTTTTGTCCATGAGAAAAAAAACCCAACTTCACCTGAAAGTACTTGCCACATGGCCTCGTAATACTGGATAAAGCAGTCATCCATATCCATAATAAGAAGTGACTTTGTCCCAAATGGATAGAACCCGAAATTTATTAATGCAATCAGTAAAACAACTCCCGGGATAAGCACTGACAATAACATAGCAACCCGGTAAAGAATTATCTCTCTTGATGGCTTTTGCATCATTATCCCCGCTTTTCAAAAAGTGCAAAATTTTATTATCCATCATTATATATGCAAAATTTACAAAGTCAAGCCAAAAGCGCCCTAATCTTAGCCTCCATAGAAGTAAGCGCCGCGGAAGCGTCCTTTTTCCCGGTTAGGAAAAGGTACAGCTCGTCTTGCATAACACCGGTAATAACCTTGTGGTGCGGAGTTATAATGTTTGGCACGGCGGTGTCAAGCGTTTCGCGAAAGATATCGGAATCGAAGTGCGGATTGGCTTCAATAACCTCGGCATCCGCCAAAACGGCTGTCATTGCGGGGATGCGCCCGGAAATTACCGATAGCATCTTTTGCCCCTCGTAGCCGGAAATGTATTCTATAAACTCCCACGCGGCGTCCGGGTTTGCGGATTTTGCGTTAATAACCGAAACGTAGCCGCTAAGTACCGAAAAGGAACCCGCGCTGCCCGCCGGAAGAGGCGCAATCGCGAATTTTCCAACTACCTTTGAATCCTCGCGGGTATTAAGTACCGACCACGCCGAGGGGACATTTCTCATATACACGCTTTCGCCGTTTAAAAAGCTTATACACGCGTCTATTTCCGTCATTTTATACTCGGTATCCGGTACAAAGCCGCCGTTATATATTTCGTAAAACTTATTAAGCCCGTTTATGCTCTCCGGGGAGTTTACCGCTATGTTTCCGTCATCGTCTATTATTTTCCCGCCGTAGGAATAAATAAATTCCATAGCCTCGTTAACCAGGTTCTGCGTAACTTTTCCGGAAAAAACGTAGCCGTATTTAGTGTCATTTTCGCCGTTATACCACTTTGCGGACGATATAAAATCGTCCCAGTGGGCGGGCGGGGTATCCACTATATCGCGCCGGTAAAAAAACAAGCCCGTGTAAATAATACGCGGCATTGCCCACAGCGCGCCGTCGTAGCGGCAGCCGTTTACAACAGCGTGGTTATAGTTTTCCAGGTTTATATTATTTTCCCGCGCGTAAGAATCAAGCGTACGGGCATAACCGTTTTGCGCAAATTCCGCGCACCATGTCATATTTACATCGAAGATATCTATAGAAGAATCCCCGGAGGACAGCCAGCGTTTTATTTGGTTGTAACGCTCCCCCTCGTCGTAGGGAAGCTCCTGATATTTTACGGTAACGGAATCGCTTTGGCGGTTAAACTCTTCAATTATTTTAAGCGCGGCTTCGGTTTCGTCCATGCCGCGAGCGTATGTAATTACGGTTTTTGCGGGTATGTTTTGTTCGTCCGCCATTGCGGGCGGTATATACTGTGCCGGCTCCTGCCTTCTGTTATTTAACATGGCGCAGCCTGTTATAAGGCTTGTACACAAAAGGGCGGCAGCTATGATTAATATTTTTCGCAAAAAAACACTCCCTTCCGAGAGTTAAATGTGAGGCAATAAAATTAATAAAACATTAAAAGCAATAAAAACAGAAACATCAAATCGTCGGAGTTGGCTTTTTTGCCCATGCCCGGTTTTGTGTTTGCGTCAGTTTTATATAAACGTGAATCGTGCGAATACGGCATATAAAAACCTCCGTTTTTGCTTATTTTACCCAGCCGCAAAGCTTTTGCGCGTTATGCTCATCTTGCCCGGCCGCAAAACCTTTGCAACCAGCCTTTTATCAGCGGCTGCCTTCTTAACTTGGGTCTATGCGCAGCATTTGCGAAACAAATTCGTCGTTGGTATCTGTTTTGCCAAGCATATCAAGAATTTTTTCGGTAAATTCAACAACGGTAACATTCGAACCAATCTTTTTTATTGTAAGGCACGCGTCCATTTCATTTTGCGTAAGCAGTTGTTCGTCGTGCCTTGTGCCGGAACGCATTATGTCTATAGCCGGGAAAATGCGTTTTTCGGAAAGACGCCTGTCCAGCACCAATTCCATATTGCCGGTTCCTTTAAATTCCTCAAATATAACATCGTCCATTTTGCTGCCGGTATCCACCAATGCCGTTGCCAAAATTGTAAGCGAACCGCCCTCTTCAATATTTCGCGCCGCGCCGAAAAACTTTTTCGGCATGTACAGCGCAGCGGGGTCAAGCCCGCCGGATAGGGTGCGCCCGCTTGGCGGTATGGTTAAGTTGTACGCGCGCGACATTCGGGTTAAAGAATCCATAAGAATAAACAAATCCTTTCCCTGTTCCACCAAACGTTTGGCGCGTTCAAGCACAATTTCCGCCACTCTTTTGTGGTGTTCGGGCCCCTCGTCGAAGGTGGAATAAACAACGTCCACGTTGGTGCCCTGGATGGAACGCTGCATATCCGTAACTTCTTCCGGCCTCTCGTCTATTAAAAGCACAATTAAATGAATATCGGGATTATTTTTAAGAGCTGCGTTTGCGATTTGCTTTAAAAGTATGGTTTTGCCCGCTTTCGGCGGCGCT
>JAISVZ010000029.1 GCA_031271295.1 Clostridiales bacterium
TGATGAGTTTTGCGCCTGCCTTTTAAACCGCATGGATTTCTTTAATTCAAAAGGATGCAAAACAAGCGACCACGGAATTGCGGGCGTTCCTTATGCTCCCGCAAAAAAGGGCGAAATTGAGAAAATATTTGAAAAAAGGCGGCAAAACGAAGAACTCTCTCATGATGAAATTAAAAAATACAAAACCGCGGTTCTGCTGTTTATGGGCGAAGAGTACGCGAAATTGGGCTGGGTTATGCAACTTCATTTCGGCGTAAAAAGAAACAACAACACCGCAATGTATAAAAAACTCGGCGCGGATACCGGTTTTGACTGTATCGGCTGCTTAGCACCTTCTAACGAATTATCAAATTTTTTGGACGCGCTCGATGTTAAGGGTTTTTTGCCGAAAACTATTTTATACAGCCTAAACCCAACCGACAACACGTATTTGGCCACCGTTGCGGGCTGTTTTCAGGGCGGCGGCGTAAAAGGGAAAATTCAGCACGGCAGCGCGTGGTGGTTTAACGACCACAAAAAAGGAATGCTCGAACATATGGAAAATTTAGCGAGCGCAGGGTATTTGGCGGGCTTTGTGGGAATGCTTACCGATTCGCGCAGTTTGCTTTCCTATCCGCGCCACGAATACTTTAGGCGTTTATTGTGCGATTTTTTAGGCAAAGCGGCGGAAAGCGGCGAGTTCCCGGCGGATATTAAAACCCTTGGGCAAATTGCCGCCGATGTTTCATATAATAACACAAAGGAGTATTTTGGGTTTTAAGGTTGTTAAAGCGATTAAGGCGTTAAAGCGGTTTTGAAGCTTTTCTTAAGCCTCTTGTTACTGCCCTTCACCATTTTTTGCCCCTTTTTCGCATCCCTTTTCGCCCGTTCTAACCGTTTTTTGGGAGCAAAATTTTTTCTTGACATTTGATTTTTTGTTCTGTATACTTGCACATGCAAAGCAAGTTGCGCGAATGGCTCAGTGGTAGAGCATCGCCTTGCCAAGGCGAGGGCCGCGAGTTCGAATCTCGTTTCGCGCTGAAAAAACGAAGCTCCGGATAACCGGAGCTTTTCTTGTTTCTACAGGGTTTTTTAAGCAAATATAAAATCTTATTGTAAAAGTTATGTACCTTCTTGTACCCTCTTGTACCCCTTCGTTCTTTCAAAATGGCGGCAAAATGGCGGCAAAATTCGAAAATTAATATAACATTATATTATTAATGTAAATAAGGTGAATTCCTAAAGTGGTACAATTTATTACATGTAAAGAAAGAAGGTGAGTAATGGCACTAATCCCCATAAAAGAATACGCCCAAAAACATAACCGCTCCTTCATCACTGCCCGCACACGCGCGTGGCAGGGCAAATTTAAAACAGCACAACATATAAAAGGGAAATGGATGATTGATGAAGATGAGCCGTATGATGATTTTAGAAAAGATAAAGACAAAACAAAAGATTTGGCTGGCCGGAAATTCGGTTTGCTCACTGCTGAACATATTGCATACATAGGCGAAGATAAATCTGCGTATTGGCATTGTAAATGCGAATGCCAAAATACAACGGTTGTTAGGGGAGCATTACTAACTAATGGAAGCATTATGTCTTGCGGTTGCGGTAACGGAAGCGCGGAACATGTTGCAACAGTAAAGGAAAAAACCGCAAAATATAAAGTAGATAAAACAAATATTACTCTTCTGTCAAATAAAAAAGGAAATCGTAACACATCCGGGCGGCGCGGCGTTTCATTTAATAAACGTAAAGCCCGGTGGGAGGCGTACATACAAGTAAACAAAGCGCCAATCCATTTAGGGCTTTTTGAAAAATTTGAAGATGCTGTTTCGGCAAGAGAAGCGGCAGAAGAAAAGTATTTTGGAAAGTATATTAATTTACTATCTGAGGTAAAGAAAGAAAAAAATACATAAATACGCAAAAACCCGCAGGATTTTTTAGGCGGGTTTTTTTTAATGTCAATTATCAATATTATTAAAGAATTTTCAAAACAAATCTAAAAGTGTATTTACATACATATGATGTTTATGTATAATGTATACATAAACAAAAAACAAAAAATTATTAACAAGAAGGGATGATTGAAATGTTGAATTTGGAAAAAGCGAACGGTGCGATATATGCGGAATATTTATACGGCGACAAAGTTGTTGGCACGGCTTCAATGGAAATCTATGAAGATGATGATAACGATGTAAGAATTGAAAGATTCGATATCGCGGACGCGTTCCAAGGGCAAGGACACGGAACAAGATTCATACACGAACTTGTATCCGCTTTACGCGAAGAAGGTTACGATGGAAACATTTTTGCCGCAGCCGAAAACGAAAAATCCGCTCGTTTTTGGAGCAAGGTAGGAAGCGAAACAACTGAAGACCCGTATAGCTATACAGACATAGGCTTCGGCGTTTATATGGTTTAAATAACAAAAAAAGAGACATTTTAAAAGCTCGCTGAATATCTCGGCGGGCTTTTAAAATGTCAAATTATCAACATCCAAAAAAAGAATTTTCAAAACAAATCTAAAAGTGTATTTACATACATATGATGTTTATGTATAATGTATACATAAATAAAAAACAAGCGCAGACGCGCGAAAAGGAGCGGACATATATGGAAAAGAATTTTAAAATGAAAGAAGTGCGCTACTCAAATGTAGAAGGAGTTCAGATGTGTACAGGATATCGCGCATCACTTAAAATAGGTGATACCGAAGTATCATACGCAGAAGTTGACTACTTTGGCGATATAGCCAAAGTTGACTGGATAGAAACATATGAAGAACATAGGCAAAAGGGCTATGCGGTGCACTTAATGCAAGAAATCTTGAATTTTATTGTAAGCTTAGAGAAGGACACGTACACGGCGGTTTACGTGGTGCCGCAGCACGTTGGCACCGATAGCATATGCATAAAATTAGGATTTAAAGAAATACCGAACTCAGATTTTTGCCAGGCATTCGAAGTGGAATGTGAGGACGGCGAAGAAGATGAAGTTATATATGTAAAATATATTTAAATCTTACATAAAAATAAGCTGACCTATCGGCCAAACGGGGAGAAGGAGAATATATCATGAAAAAATCAAAAATCACCATTGATTTGTACGAAAACACAGCAACTACAGAGGACGGAACATTCATAATTTTAAATGACGACAACTCTATGTATGCTCTGTTCCCTTTGGATTATGACATGTCGTTTGAAACTGAAACAGTTTCGGGCGGCGGCACGTCCGTATTCACTGAAGAAACGAAACTTCGCGCGGCGAAATGCGGCGTGTTGAGAGAAGATTTCAGCGAAATTGTTTACATTAACAGTTAAAGGAGGTAGCAAAATGTACAAAGTAATTGGAAGCAAACGGTATAATACCGAAACTGCCAAGCTTTTGGCGGTACACAGCAGTAATTATCCTCGGAGTGATTTTCATTACTACGAGGAAAGCCTGTATGTGAAAACATCAGGTGAATACTTTCTTCACGGCGAAGGTAACGGTCTTTCGCCATACGCCAAAAAGTATTCGGACGGCATGGGGCCCGGCGAAAAGATAATTCCCTTTTCGCTAAAGCGTGCGAAAGAGTGGGCAGAAGCCCACCTTGACGGCGAAAAGTACGACGAAATTTTCGGAGGCGTAGAAGAATCCTCCGAAGAAAGCGGTCAGCGTGTTAACTTAATACTTCCTTCAGGCATTTTAAATGCGCTGAAGGAAAGAAAAGAAAGGTCCGGAATTACAATTTCGGCGCAGATTATCAAAGCACTGCGCGATGCAGGGTATGGAAAGGATGAATAACATGAATACCAATGCGGTATCCATACTCATGAGGGAATGGGCTGGCACGGCGAAGACCTAACCAGCACCATAAATACGCTAAAATTCCCCGCGAAGGAAGTAAATAACATGTCCGTAATTGGCCAAAAAGGCGACGGCTTTTATCCGGGCGTTGAATTTGGAACCTTAGATGACGGCGCAAGGATACACCCGCTGAGCTTCGTTAAGTACGATGGCTATTATCAGGTAAACCCTAATTTTGGCCGCTACCCAAATTTCACAACTGTATACTTCGAAATCCCCTTAGGGATTTCTGTAAAATAACCTGTAAACCATTGAAAAATAACACAAAAAATAACCCCATCCGTAAGGAGGGGTTATTTTCATCTCTAAAACTTTACCGCGCCTTTTCCGCCAGCTTCTCAATCCTCTTTACTGTCCCCTTATCCAGCTTCTTAACCCACCGCTGCGGTATCGCGTCCGCGCCGTACAGCGCTCCGGCAAGCCCGCCGGTAATCGCTCCTATGGTGTCCGCGTCGCCTCCAAGGTTCACAGCCTGTACAAGTGCGTCCTCAAAACTGCCGGTATCCCTAATGGCGTTTATAGCGCACACAGCGCTGTTAATAGCATACCCGCTCGGCGTTATTTTTTTACCCTCAGCCCTTTTTCTTACGTTAACCATCCGGCGCTCAATCTGCGCCTTACCCCACGCAATTTCCCCGGAACCCTCGCGTATGCCCTCGTTTTCCGCAACCAAATCCGAAATTGCCATAGTGTACAATATTACCGCCATCGTGCTCTCATCGTGCCAGTGTGTCATTTTGGCTATAACAGAGGCCGCAAAATGCGCCTCGCTCGGCGGGTAGTAAAGGCCAGGGTAAACCGTTCGCATAAGCGCACCGTTCCCCGCGGTCTGCCCGCCTGTTTTTTCGTGAACACTCGCGGCGGCCACATGCCAAGCCGCGGAAGTATCATTAATCCCGCTTCTTTTAACGTGCTCTATGGCTTCCCGGCAGCAGTTGCCTATATCCTTCGGCTTGCTGTCGTACCAAGCCAAAAATCGCTTTCCAATAGCCGGCACAGGGTCGTTCGGGCACAGGGCAATCCCCTCGGCAACCGCCAGCGTCATCTGTGTGTCGTCGGTCACCTCTCCGGGCGCAACGTCAAGCCAGCCGTCGCCAATCATATCCCGCACACTCCCGCCGTGGGTTGCCTGTATTTCTTCCGCGCTCATAAATTCAAGCGGAGCGCCAAGGGCGTCGCCAACGGCAACACCCAAAAGCGCTCCTAAAACTCTATTTTTATTTTTCATTCGCACCGCCATCCTCCCCGTCTAAAAGGCCAAGGTCCTTCATGTGCTTTTCAATGGCCTCGTTAAAAAATTCCGACCTGCTGTAAGACCTCTTCTCCCGGTGCCGTTCCTCCACATATGCGTCAATGGTATCCAGCGCCGAAACGGATACATAAATCGCAATTTGCATTCGCCGGTCTTTGCCCTTAATTGGCCTTCCCAGCGGTTTGTTTTCCTTTGCCTCGCTCATACTACCCCCGCCTTCTCAAGTCTTTTAAGCCGCCGTTTAACGTCATAATACGCGTCGTACAGCGTCTCAGTCTCAGCCTCTAAACCGTTTTGCACAAACCCGTCGCGTATACCGTTAAAATAAATTTCAGACGGATACGCCGGGTTGCTGTTTTCCGGTGTCATAATGTAGACCATTGCCTTAACCATTTCCCCGCTCTCATAGCATACGTTCACATTTTTTTTAGTGTAGTAATTCGGATATCCCTCATACCTGTCAAGGCTTTTTTCACATTCAGGCGTAATCAGCCACAAAACGCCTTTTACCTCCCCGCCTTTTTTCCGGCGTATGCTTGCAACGCGGTTAAACTCAAGAGTGTAACCCTTTAGCGTTACGGTACCTGTAACCGTCGCCTTCGGGCAGCGAACCGCCATTTGGCGCAAGTTGCAATTGCTGCCATAGGCAAAATAATAAATCTCTGTTGCTTTCGGTTTTTTCATAATTTTTTAATCCTCCCTGTAAAATTTCCACGCGCCCATCGCGTGTATTGCTTCAAACATTGCTATTGCCCGCGCTTCGGTGTCACCCTTTGGCAGCTTTAGCTTCCGGCTCCACATTTTTTGCATTGTTTCGGCCTGTATGGCGATATAGCCCTCCGCGCTGGTATCCTCGTTTGCCTCCCAGTGCAAAGCCTTAATTTCGTTAATCAAGTCAATCGCCGTTTTAGCCCGGTATTCTCTGCCGTCAATAATTATTCGCATTAGCTTCCTCCTTCCGTCTTGCCGCCCTTAAACAAGGGCGGCGGCTGCTATCGTGTGCGGATGCGTCGGGTAGCGGCTTGCTTCGTACCTCCAAGCGGCGCTCCCGTCCAAATGCTTCAGCAAATGTTCCCGCGTGTTTTCAAACTCTTTACCTATCATGCCAAGCCTTAAAAGCCAGGTCCGGAAGGTAAATTTTTCGTTGTCGCTTGCCGTTTTTGTAAGCTGTGTACTTTTTTGCCGCAGCGCCTGCGCGTTTATCGCAAGTGCAAGGTGTACGTACGCTTTAACTTCCCCGGCGTGCAGTGTGGCGTTAAAAAGTCTAAATTCTACGGTCTTTTTGCTGAACGTCGAATGCAGGTTCAGCGCGTGGTATCTGCTCTTGTCGTAGTGCGACCGTGCGTTATACTCCCAGTTGTCGTTACCGTACCATATCCGGCCAAGCCTGTCCATCGTCAAATCTTTTTCGCCGCGGGCTTTTTTCAGTATATCCTCGCGCGTCTTTTGGCAGTAGGTAACGCGCGTGTTCTTAACCTTTAAAGCCTTAAAGAGCAAATCCTCTTTCGCGTACATTATACCTAAAAGGTTACGCAGTGTCTTGGCAGTGTGTTTTTCCGCGCCTACGTGTATATGTAACCCGCAACTGCCGTTTACTTTTGCGCCCGTGTGCCTAAGCTGTCTTACAACCTCTTGCAGTTTCGGTATTTCGTCATACTGCAAAATCGGAGTTACAAGCTCTACGCTGTAGTTTAAGTTTGTTGTGGCTTCGTATCTTTTGCGGTCAATCTTGCGTTCTTTGCTTATGCTGCTATCGCTCATAAGCTTCCAAACCTTACCTTGGCCGTCCTTTACCTGCCAAGCGTAGTATGTGCCGCCAATGTAAAGAGCTTCTGTTCCAAAGTACGCTTCAAGTGTTTCCGCGGCTTGCTCGCGCGTAATGCCTGTCATTTCAATTTCAACTCCAAAGTTTTGGTTTTTCATTCTTAACGCCTCCGTGGTTTTTATTTGCTTTGTTGCTTTCGGTAAACCTATTATAAACCACTCGCGATAAATAAGTCAACACAAAAAAGTCAAAATAGTAGACAAACATCATCCGCGTTTTTATGCACACCTGACAAATAAAAAAAGCCCCTCCCGGCGAATTTTCTTCTCCGCCAAGAGGGTCACTTTTTAAACATCTTCCGTCTGCGTTTTCTGCGCTTCGGCGCCGGCCTTATCCGTAACCGCCTCGGCC
>JAISVZ010000204.1 GCA_031271295.1 Clostridiales bacterium
AGCGTGGAGAATATGCGCTCTTGCCGAACAACCTAAAAATGCGCGGGTAATACAAACAGTATTTTGCGTGTTTATTTCTCCGCAGCGAACAGCTAAATTGCTACTTACGGAAAATGAAAATGTCACCTTTTTATTCAAAGGCGTCGCAATACTATTCATTTACAGCCAGGTGTGAATAGCAGCAAGGAATGAACGCCAACGACCCTAACGAGAGATTATTTAAACAGGGTTGCGCTACACCGCAAATGTATTGTAACATATATAATGTGTGGTGCTTTCGCGTAAAATTATAAAATATGTAATGAGGAGGAATTTAAGTGACACAGCAATTGCAGGAAATAGGCGTACGGCTGTTGGCGCTTCGGGAAATTATGGAGCTGACTCCGGCGCAGATGGCGGAAAAAATGAAGATGCCGGAGGGCGAGTACATATCTTACGAAAAGGGCGAAATGGATTTTTCGTTCAGCTTTTTGTATAACGCCGCAACAATATTGGGTGTGGACATGCTGGATATAATATCCGGCGAATCCCCCAAGCTTTCGGTTTGCACTTTAGTTCGCGGGGGCGAGGGATATAAAATTTTCCGCCGCGAAGCCTACGACTACAAACATTTGGCGTATACCTTCCGGAACAAAAAAGCCGAGCCGTTTATTGTAACGGTTACGCCCAAGGAAGAGGAGCCGAAACTTCACTCGCACGAGGGTCAGGAGTTTGATTATATATTATCCGGCGAAATGGCGTTCTATTTGGGCAAGGAAATTTACATGCTAAAGGCGGGCGACAGTATTTATTTCGATTCGTCCGTGCCCCACGCAATGAAAGCTACCCTGGGCGACGTTAATTTTTTAGCTGTGGTAATGAAATAAGCATCCAAGGAGGAGAAAAACTGTGCCGATCTACGAAAAATTTATTGGAATGCACCGCGACGACTGTAAATCTCTTAAAGAACTGACTGAAAAATTTGAAATTAAACACGCCGAAAATTTCAATTTCGCTTACGACGTTTTGGACGAACTGGGCAAAACCGTGCCGGATAAGCTCTGCATGTTATGGGTAGGCAACGACGGCGAAGAAAAGAGAATATCCTTTTCGGAAATGATGATTTATTCAAACAAAACCGCAAACTATTTTAAATCACTCGGTATTAAAAAGGGCGATTTTGTTTTGCTTGTTTTAAAGCGCAGCTACCTTTTTTGGTACGCGATGATGGCGCTGCATAAAATTGGCGCAATAGCCGTTCAGGCAACACATTTGCTTCAGGTTAAGGATTACGTTTACCGCTGCAACGCGGCGGGACTAAAAATGGCGGTTATAACCGGCGACGGGGACTGCACCGAGTTGTTCGACCAAGGCTTGGAGGAATACAAAACGGTGGAGCTTAAAGCCGTTACAAAAGGCAAAAACGCGGGTAAAGGCTGGCATGATTTTGAGGCGGGAATTGAAAACGCTTCCGAAGAGTGGAGTAGGCCAACCGGAAGCGAAGATACCGCCGCATCCGATACAATGCTTGTATCCTTTTCGTCCGGCACAACCGGGTACCCGAAAATGGTTCGCCACGACTATACATATCCTCTGGGGCATTTAATGACGGGCGTGTTCTGGCACCGCGTTATTGACGGCGGGCTTCATTTCACAATATCCGATACCGGCTGGCTGAAATCGCTCTGGGGAAAAATGTACGGGCAATGGCTTGGCGAAAGCGCGGTGTTTACCTACGATTTTGAAAAGTTCAGCGGCGCGGATATTTTATCCAAGCTTGAAAAGTATAAAATAACAACCTTTTGCGCGCCTCCCACAATGTACCGCTTTATGGTTATAGAGGATGTGCCGTCTTACAATTTATGCGCGCTGAAGCATTGCTGCACGGCGGGTGAGGCGTTAAACCAGGATATCTTCGTTAAATGGAAGGAATTCACGGGGCTAAATATTTACGAGGGCTTCGGGCAAACCGAAACAACGCTTTGCTGCGGTACGCTGTATCCGTTTTCCGAGGCGGTTCCCGGCGCTATGGGCTTGCCGATACCCGGCTACGATATTGTTGTAGCGGACGAGGACGGCAAGGAAGTGCCCGTGGGCGTTTCCGGCGAAATTTGCATACGCTTGGGGAAACCTATCAAGGGGCTTTACAAAGAATATTACAGGGACAGCGAGGCGACGGCAAACTCGTTTAGAGGCGGCATTTTCCACACCGGGGATATCGTATACAGGGACGAACAGGGCTATATGTGGTATGTTGGGCGTAACGACGACATTATAAAATCCTCCGGGTACAGAATTGGGCCTTTCGAAGTTGAAAGCGTGTTATCCGAGCACCCGGCGGTTATGGAAGCCGCCGTAACAGGCGTTCCGGACCCGGTGCGCGGCTTTAACGTAAAAGCGTCCATCGTGCTTAAAAAAGGGTTTGCCCCATCCACGATGTTAGTTAAGGAAATTCAGGATTTTGTAAAGAAAAATACAGCGCCGTATAAATACCCGCGTGTTGTGGAGTTCGTAGACGAGCTGCCAAAAACGATAAGCGGAAAAATCCGGCGGGTGGAGCTTAGGAAGTAAAATAAAAAAACGAGCCGATGTAAATTGAAACGGCTCGTTTTTTTTGTTGGAATTTAGCAAAGCAATGCGGAATTTATTGACAAATAGCTCTGTATGCTGTATAGATAATACAAAAAGCATCTGTGTTTTGTGTTTCGAATTTTTGCGGTCATACTAATTCTGTTTAAAAAGTTTGAAACCGGTACCACCAAAACGCCGAAAATCACGGCGATTTGGGGGCTTGGCTTGGCTTCAACTTTTTAAATTGGAATTAGTATTAGTTGGGAGCAGTAAATATCTTTTTGTAAGGGGGAGCAGTGCCATGCTTGGGTTTTATCTCACAATGCTTGAAACGGCGGAGGAAAAAAGCAAATTTGAGGAGTTGTACATTTTATACAGGCAGGATATGTTTAAAATGGCTATGAGCATATTGCACACCGAACATGCCGCCGAAGACGCCGTTCATGATGCCTTTCTATCTCTCGTCAACAATCTTTCAAAAATTGCCGAAATAAACTGTCCCCAAACACATGCTTACCTGATTATTATAGTGAAGAACGCCGCGTTAAAGATATTCAACAAAGGCAAAAGGGATTTTGCCGAAGACATTGACGAGCAATATGATATTGCGTCAGATATCTCTGTAGAAAACGAAGCGATTAATAATGTAGATGTTGAGCTTTTGAAAAAGATATTATTTAAATTGCCTCAAGAACAGTACGAGATTCTTTTTCTGGAGCAAAAAATGGGGTTATCTTTATTGGAAATTTCAAAGACGATGAATATAACGTATGAGTGCGCCAAAAAGCGACTTCAAAGGGCAAAAGCCAAACTAAAACAGGAGGTTTTAATTTGTGGAAACTAACCTTCAAATTGCAATAGATGAAACCTTGTTTGAAAAGATAATTGATACCGTCCCCGATATGCCGGATCATATCTTTTCAAAACGGTTTCAGAAGCGTATGCGCAAGCTTATAAATGGCGTAGAATATGTCCAAAAACAAAGAAAATCCATGCGCCGAATACTGTATGCGGTTGTTATCGCAATTATTATGGTTTTGGCAATGGTTTTTAATGTTAGCGCGGTGCGCGAACTTTTTAAGAAGTTTTTTATGGAATTGTTTAAAACGCATACTTCGGTGAAGTCTGTTGATTATGGCGGTTATCCTGAAAGCATTGAGGAAATATACGAAATAACATTTATGCCCGATAATTATGAGCTTGTTTTCAAAACAGAAGCAGCGGAGTTTACGCCGTGGGTAACAACCGAATACAGAAATGATGAATCTTATTTTGTTTTGGTTCAATACGCTAAAAATTATTATAGCGTTAATGTTAATTCCGAGAATAACCCGGTGCGCTATATAGAAATAAACGGAGAAGAGGGTTATTGGGTTGATATGGGAAACGAAAAATTGATTTCATGGAATAAAGCGGATTATGTTTTCACGCTGGAAGGGAATGTCGGTGAGGATTTGCTGATTTTAATCGCGGAATCCGTGCGAAAGGTAAACTAAAAATTGAAAACTTAAATTTTTTTAAAAAATTATGTCCCCAAACCGCCTCAAAAGAGATTTATATAGTGAAGGCTAAAAAAGTCTATTTTTGAGGAAAGGAGGAAATACCATGATGAAAAAAACATTAGCGGTTTCTTTTGTGCTGGTAATTATTTTGACGGTACTTCATGCGGATGTGTATGCAAGATACAACTATACATCATCAGTGTCAAGCGCTTTAACCATCAGCGGAAAAACAGCCTATTGCAACAGCAGGGCTACCGGAATGAGCATGGTAACAAAAATTGCAGGCGTGCAGTATTTGCAGAAAAAAGGGTTGTTTGGCTTATGGTCTACAGTTGAAAACGGAACATGGACAAAGACGGTTAACACCAATTTAATTGAAATGAACAACAACCAAAAATCAAATCTTGAAAGCGGCACGTACCGAGTAAGAACCGTTTTTACCGTTTACAGCGGTAATAATTCGGAAGAAGTTGAGAAAATCAGCAGTGAAGCGACGGTTCAGTAATGAAGATTATCGTGCGGCATATTATGGCTGCGGAAATGGAGGGAAATTATGAAAATATCAGTTAAGCGTACAAACAGGATTATTTCAATTTTTTGGCAGCAGTAATGTTTATGACTGTTTTTGCCGCCGTTCCCGTAATGGCGCAAACAGGTGTTACTACATATAATTATGAAGGTTACAAAGTTGAATACAATGTTCAAAATGAGTGGATAGGTTTTCAAACTATTGATGTAAAAGTTACTAATACAGGAACGGAGCCGATAATTAACTGGGCGTTCAAATACGATGCAGGAGGCGAAATACTCGGCGTTCACAACGGTGAAATTTTTGATAATAACGGCACTGCGTATATCATAAAAAATGCGGTGCATAATTATGAGATTGCGCCTAACTCCAGTGTAAATTTCGGTTACACACTTAAAAGCGATAACCACGTTGCGCCTGAAAAATTTGAAAACCTTGCCAAAAGAGTTGTTGCAGACGGAGGTTATAATGTGGAGTTTGAAATATCCTCATTGTTTGACACGAGTTTCAACGGCGTGATAAAAATAACGAATACTTCCGGCTCCGCTCTTGAGGCTTGGGAATTATCATTCGATTCTAATTTTACGGTAAGCAATCTTTGGAACGGGAAAATAGTCGGAAACGAAGGTAACAGTTACACTGTGGCAAGCCAAATGTCAAGCAATCCTATTCAACCGGGAGCGTTTGTTGAAATTGGCATATCGGGAGATTTTGGAATAGGCGTTGTTCCGGCGATTGAAAATGCATCGTTGTCAGTAATTAAAATTATCGAATCTGATGATGAACCCGTTATCGGTGATGCGCTTATGGAGATTATAAACGCATATGACGGTTTAAAAATTACATATGCCCCGTGAGATTCGGCAACAAAAGTAACCAAAGACAAGTCCTTGCGCAAACATTTGGTAAAACTCATATCTCTTGGCAAAGCGATAATCCGGATATTATTTCAAATAGCGGCGCAGTTACCCGCCCTTTGGACGGCGATGTTACCGTTAAGCTTGTTGCCTCAATAAGCTACGGAGAGTATACTATTGATAAGGAGTTTTCTGTTACGGTAATTGCCGATTACAATATTGATGAGTACATTAATGAACATTTGGATTCCGTCGTTGAATGCGAAACTATTGAAATGCTGTACTACTATAACGATGTTATTGAGGATTTACAGGTATACTTGCGCGACGACCAATATGTAAAAAGGATTGACGGCAGGTTTAGCGATGTAACTATTGATTCTCCCTTATCGGCGCTGCTTTCGCTTTATTATGTTAAGTCATTGATAGGTTCTGTTTCTCCTAAAGATGAGCTTGTGTTTGATAATGTTGATGAAGGAGAATGGGGAGAGTATTATACATTTACTCAAGTATATAATGGAATTGATGTATTTAATGGATTGGTTACTGTTGGAACTGATACTGATGGGCAATCTGATTTCCTTAACGCAAGCTTTGTATACGGGTTAGATATTTCCACTATTCCGACAATAAGCGGTGAACAAGCGATTGCTTTTGTTGAACAAGATGGTTATACAGTAAATACTTCCCCAGCTCTTACCATTTACACAATTGATATGAATGGCGCTGACGCAAAACTTGCTTGGGAATGCACTGCAACCTCAAATGGTTTTGCCGGAGTAATATTGATTGATGCACATTCGGGTGAGTTATTGTTAAAAGGAAATACAATAGATGCAAGTGTTTATTATGATGATTATACTGCTACTGGTATTGACAATAACGGAAGCAGTGTTTCCTTTCCCGCAAGAGGTGTGTTTTTCACGGGACTAAACAACCCTGCTTGGTATACGATGGAAGATAGCGGCAGAAGAATTATTGTGTATAATGAAAAGGGTGGCGTTGGTGATCTTGAGAAATATTTAAGTAGTGCATTAACGTGGGCAGATAACACTGACAATAGAGAGACCATATCTACTTATCAAAATGTCATTAATTCATATGATTATTTTGAAGGGAATCGTTTTAAAAAAAATGATTTCTTTGGTAACGAAGATATTGCGGTACTCACAAATTCAAATACTGCAAATGCGTCAGCTACCTTTAGTACAAAAACTCTTAAATTTGCCCAGCTATCACCTACTTTTCTTGCGGATTTGGGTTCCGATTCTGAAATTGTTGGTCACGAATTTGCTCATTTCATAATAAATGTAAAGTCGGAACACTTATATAATGCTACAGTTAACGCTTCTACAAATCCAAATTTTACACTTATCTCAATTAAGGAAGCGTATGCTGATGTTTTTGCATTCTTGATGACTAATTCTTCCGATTGGGTGTTTGGTGACAATGTTTTCACTAATGTTTTAGCTAGAAGAGACGCAAGCACACCAAATAATACTGGTAATCCTGAAGAAATCGGCGGGACTAACTTTGTTGCGCTAAGTGCTCCTTTTTCAAGTGCCGATGGATATACAAATAGTACGATAATTTCTCACGCAGCATATCAAATTCATAATAATGTAATAACCGATAAGGGTTTGTTTGAAAGAGTTTGGTATGAATCTTTGGATAGTTATTCATCTTCGCCGTCTTTTGAAGAAGTGAGATTAAGCATAGTAAAAGCGGCAAAGAAAGCTGGTTTATCCCATGTGGAATTGAATCGGATAAACTATATTTTTGACGAAATGAATTATCCAACAATGACACAGGTTGAAGTGAACGGATCAAATACAATATCGGGAAATGTGGTAGAAACGAATAGCACATTAAACGTATCAAGTATGCCTACAATACCTGATGTAACGGTTACCCTGTTCAGAGCAAATTCGAAAGGCGAGGACATATTGGTAGGAAACACCACAACAGACGGTGCAGGAACATACAGCTTTAGCAACTTAATTCCCGGAAATTACGAGCTGCATTTCCAAAAAGATGATTTCCTTCAAACAATTCAATATGTATCAATCAACGCTTCTAACTATACTCAAAATACTACCACTGTTGAATTGATTTCATCAGTTAACTATAGCGGTATAGGTAGCGCAAGCGGAAGAATAACCGATTCTGTTACAACTACCGGAGTTTCAGGGCTTACACTTCAGTATCGCGAAGGCATAGATAATTTTTCAAGCACACCTTTCGTTTCAACCGGAACAACCGGAGCAAACGGCGCTTACCAACTGGCTAATATCGCTGCGGGGCATTACACCGTTGAAATAGTAGATAATCGCCCTAATGTTTCGGGACAAAACCAATACATCACAACCTATTTTAATATTAAAGTTCTCGGCGGCACATCGGTGACAGGGCAAGACGCTGTTGTATCTAATACATTGAACTCCGGTCAGTTGCGCATTGTATTAAGGTGGGGAGAAAACCCAAGGGATTTAGATTCCCATCTTACCGGACCCGGTAATTCGGGCGGTAGCTTCCATGTTTATTATGTGTCAAGAAATTATTATGACGGAACAGCATTAATTGCAAATTTGGATTTGGATGATACTACAAGCTTCGGTCCGGAAACAACAACACTATATGTCCCAACAGACGGAACGTATACATTCTATGTTTATAATTATTCTGGAGGTTTAGATATTTCTGCTTCAAATGCAACTGTTACCGTGTATGTTGGTAACAACAATACACCATCTAATGTTTTTAGTGTTCCTAAAACGAATACGGGTCGTTATTGGACGGTTTTCAGGTATGTTTTTAACTCTTCAACAAGAACAATAGTTCCTGTAAACATAGTTGGCAATGCGGTTCAATA
>JAISVZ010000153.1 GCA_031271295.1 Clostridiales bacterium
CATTATGGATGTTACTAAACCTATTGTTTCATCTTTTAAATAGAAAGTAGTGACCTAACGGTTTTATGAACCTTGGTTTTACAGGGGGTTTGCCTGATTTACTCGAAAGTCGGGTTAACGAGAGTGTTAAGCGCCGGCGCAACACTAAAAAAGGATATTGGAAACCAATATCCTTTTTTAGTGTTGCTAAGTATTTATGAAAAAGAAAGGGGACTACGGCTTTTTAAGCACAAACACCGATACCATATTCTCAAGCATAGAGGATTGGCTGGCAAGCTGCTGCGAAGCGGACGCGGATTCTTCCGAAGTTGCGGAGTTTTTCTGCACAACCTCAGAAATTTGCATAAGCCCTTCACTAACCTGCGATACCGCCTCCGCCTGCTCGGTAGACGAGTGTGCGATTTCCTTAATAAGGTCTGAAACGCCGTTAACGTCGGAAACAATTTTCGTGAGGGACGCGGCTGTAAGCGTTGCAATACTTGTGCCGTCGTTAACTTTGGAAATTGTATCGTCGATAAGCGTTGTTGTTTCTTTTGCCGCCTCTTGGCTTCTGCCCGCAAGGCTTCGTACTTCCTCGGCAACAACCGCAAAACCCTTGCCGTGTTCGCCGGCGCGCGCCGCCTCAACCGCCGCGTTAAGCGCAAGCAGGTTTGTTTGGAACGCAATATCTTCTATGGATTTAATAATCTTGGAAATATTCGCGGACGCTTCCTTTATGCTGCTCATTGAAGCAAGCATCTTCTGCATTTCTTCGTTGCCCGTTGCCGCGTTATTTCTTGATGTTGTTGAAATTTGGTTTGCCTTATCCGCGTTATCCGCGTTAAGCCTTGTTTTGGCGTTAATGGTATCAATTGTTGCGGTAAGCTCCTGAACGGCGGATGCCTGCTCGGAAGCGCCCTGCGCCAGTGTCATGCTGCTTTCGGAAATTTGCTTGCTGCCTGCGGCAACCTGTTCTGTTGCGGAAATAATTTCGCCGATTACACCGTTAAGTTTTTCAACTATAAGGTTAATTGCGTCCTTAATACTTGAAAAATCGCCAACGTAGTTTCGCTTAATAGACAGATTAAGGTTGTTATTGGCAATAGCCGTAAGTACGCTGGATATTTCGGTAAGGTACGATGAAGTGTTTGCAACCATCGTGTTAACGGCGGTTTTAATGGTATTAAAATCGCCCTTATAAGAACCCTTCATATTATTGCTGAAATTACCTTCAGATATTTGCTGAAGCACCGAAAGCGATTCGTTGATAGGATCCCCATAGGATTGAAGAACCTGATTTAAGCCATCCATAATTTCAACCCAGTCGCCCTTGTACTTACCCGCGTCGATACGCGCGGTTGTATTGCCGTTCGATACATTTTTAATAATATTGGCTATTTCACCCGAAAGCTCGGTTATTGCGGCGCGTGCCTCTTCAAGCTTTTCATTCATAAGCGCCTTTTTACCCGGCAGTTTTTCAAGCTCTATCTTGAAATCGCCTCCTATAAGGCCGCTGATAGTTTCCATATATTTAATTGTTATGGTTACATATTCCTTAACCATAGCGTTTGTTTCTTCCGCAACCTCGCGGTACGAGCCTTGGAACTTAGCGGGATCAAGGTAATAATCTATATCGCCGTTTTTATGATTTTCGCCCATATCCTTAAGGCCGCCAACAAGACCCTTTACCACATCAATAACAGTAAAGAAGTTTTTCGCAAGCGCACCAATTTCGTCGCGTGTTTCAGGTATGCTGTTAACATTTAATTGCCCTTTCGCAACGTCGTTGGCAATAACAACTAAATTTTTGAGCGGTTTAGAAATAATGCTTGCTATAATAAAGGCGATTGCAAGAAGCAGAGCAACGGCAATTATGCTTATCACAACGAGAGCTATCATAGATTCTCCGCTTGTTACGGTAAGATCGCTGCTTGTTTGGTCTACAAAATTGCTTGCGCTTTGGTACTGAGCATCGCACGTAGTAAGCAGTGAATTGGCAATACCCGCGCCTTCGTCAATAATTGTGACGATTTGAGCGTAATCACCCGCTAAAGCCGCTTCGTAAGCACGGTTTATTACTTGGTTTTGGTATTGAATAGCCAAAGACATTAAGCCGTTCGCGGCTTCAATACCGCTAACTTTATCTTCTTCTTTTCTTGTAGTATCAGACTGCATATTGGCTATAAATTCAGTTATAGCGTTTTCCAACTCAACAACTTCAAGATCAGCGTTTTTTTTCGATTCTTCAAACGCCGCAGTGTTCTGGTTTTGAGCCTCAAACGCCATAGTAACCATGTGGCGGCGCATCCTTGCCGCGTGAATAGACGCTTGCGCCATAGCATTCATCCTTTTTTGCGGATGTTCCAATATGTACGAATAGCCTGTGTCGATGGTAGATGATGTATAAATGCCGAAAACGGCCAATACCACCGCAAAAACTACAGCGATCATAAAGCTTAAAATAAGCTTGGATCTGATTTTCATGTTTCTAAACCAATTCATAAAACATCTCCTCCACTTTCTTTAAGTTGCACAAACCTCCACTTTAAACTTTGTGCTTTTTTCCCTAAAGCGCTACCCGCGCCAAAAAACAGTAAGCATCGCTATATACATAAACCTTTCCTACAATTTATTATACAAATTGACATAACGCGTGTCAACCGTTTTCAGCAATGCAACAGTTACATTATCTCTCACATTCTTACAAATTGCAAGGATTATTTTTCCTGATTCTTTTCATATATTAAAACGCGTTGCTTTTAGGAGCGGCAAGTTCCGTTCTTACGCGTTTGCGCAGCTTATCGAAAAAATTTTTGCCATATAAAAAACCTGCCAACTATAAAGCGGCAGGTTTTTTATATTATGAAACTTAGTTCCTAAATTACTTCAACAACCGCGCTGACAGGCGCTTTTTTCATAAGCTCTTTGCTTCTGCCGTCCGGCTGGCTTCCGCCCGCGTAAAGGGTAAACAAACCCTTTTCGGTGTAGCGTTCGCCCTCGGAGTTTACAACGTTAAAGCTTGCGGCTTTAACCGTAAATTCTACCGTCTTTTCCTCGCCCGCCTTAAGGTTTACCCTCTTAAAGCCGCACAGGCTGAAGTTGGGCAAAATCTCGCCGCTTTCCATATCCTTTATGTATATTTGCACAATTTCGTCCGAGTCAATTCCGCCCGCGTTTTTAACCGTAACTTTAAGCGCCAAATCCTCGCCCGCTTTAATTTGCGTTTTGCAAAGCTCCAAATTTTTGTACTCAAATTCCGTAAAGGATAAGCCAAAACCGAACGGATACAGCGGCGTTCCCTTAAAATAGCGGTAAGTGCGGTTTTCCATTGAATAATCTTTAAAATCCGGCAAATCGTCCGCAGATTCGTAGAAGGTTAACGGCAGCTTCGCGCATGGTGAGCTTTTGCCGAAAATAACGTCGGCAAGCGCCCTGCCGCCAAACGGGCCGGAATACCACGCCATAATTACCGCCGCGCATTTTTCGTCCGCGTCCTTCAAATTCATCGCGCTTCCGGTGTTTACAACAAGAATTACCGGTTTGCCCATAGATATTACCGCGTCGTACAGCATTTTTTGGCAAGCGGGGAAATCCAAATCCACCTTGTCGCCGCCCACGAACGAATTTCCGGTATCGCCCTGCTCGCCTTCAATTGAAGCGTCCAGCCCAAGGGATAAAATTACAACGTCGGCTTCCGCCGCAACCGCTTTTGCTTCGGCGTACCTGTCGCCCGCCGTGGCAAGGTTACTAAGCCTATCTTCGAATAAATGGGAACCTTCGGAGTAAAGCACACGGATACCGCCCGCCGCTTCTTTAATTCCGCCAAGGTTTGTTACGTAGTTAGACGCGGTTCCGAAATAATTTCCTATAAGAGCGCCTATATTGTTCGCGTTCGGCCCTATAACGCCTATTGTTTTTACACTGTCATTTTTAAGCGGCAATATGCCGTTGTTTTTAAGCAGCACAATACTGTTGCGGCTGGTTTTGTAGGAAACTTCGTTATTTTCGGCGGTATCGTTCGCGGTATACGGTATGGAGTTATATTCGCAGTTTTCGTCAAACAAACCCAATTTGTAGCGGGTTGTAAAAAGAACAACCGCGGCGTTTCTGATATCATCCTCGGTTACAAGCCCCTCGTTATACGCCTGCATCATATGCAAATATGTATTGCCGCAGTTTAAGTGGCAGCCGGTTTTAAGCGCAAGCGCCGCGGATTCCGGCGCTGTGGCGGTAACGTTGTGCTGAGTGTGAAAATCCCTGATAGCCCAGCAGTCCGAAACGTAATAACCCTTAAAGCCCCACTGTTTGTCCAAAATATCCCGCATTAAAAGCTTGCTGGCGCAGCACGGTTCATCGTTTGTGCGGTTATACGCGCCCATTACGGATTCCACATCCGCCTCCGTTACGCACGCCTCGAACGCCGGAAGATACGTATCCCACAAATCGCGCTTGGATGCTATAGCGTTAAAAAAGTGCCGTTCGGATTCCGGGCCGGAATGCACCGCAAAATGCTTGGCGCACGCCGCGGATTTCATATATTGCCCGCTTCCCTGCAAAGCTTTAACAAACGCCACGCCCAAACGGCTTGTAAGGTACGGGTCCTCTCCGTAGGTTTCGTGCCCCCGCCCCCAGCGCGGATCCCTGAAAATATTAACGTTGGGCGACCAAAACGTAAGCCCCTTATAAATATCCCTATCCCCGAATTTGGACTGCGCGTTATACTTCGCCCTGCCCTCCTCGGCGATAATTTCGCCTATTTCGGCAATCGCGTCCTCGTCGAACATCGCCGCCAAGGCTATAGCCTGAGGGAACATTGTTGCGGTTCCGGCGCGCGCAACGCCGTGCAGAGCTTCGTTCCACCAGTTGTACGCCGGTACGCCAAGCCTTTCTATTGCCGGAGAATCGTACTTTAGCTGCGACGCGGCTTCTTCAACCGTCATTTTCGCAACCAATTCCTCCGCGCTTTTTTTGAAGCTTTCATAGTTTTCCTTGTAATTTTTCATTGTCCGTTCCCCTTTATATTTTTTTGTAATTCCCGCGTTTAGTATATTTTGCGCCCGTGTTTGTCGCCAATGCCGGATTTTCTGTAGAAATACGTGTTTATTTGATCCCGCCATTCGCGCGCGCTTCTTTCCTGCTCGTTAATTCTTTCGGTTATGTTTATGTAATCACAATCCGGTATTTTGCCTTCGAGTTTTTTTAGCTGCGCTTTCATTTCAAGCACGCGTTCAAAACCTTCGAAATGCGTATCGTAAATATGCTGAATAACCGTTTTGCCGGATTTTAAAACAAATGTATACGGCACATGATGAAAAAACAACAGAAGTTCGTCCGGGCATGTTTCCAAGCTGTCGTAAATTGAGGCGTTCGGCTCGTGATATGTACCGGAATAGGCTGTTCCGGAAGCGGTTGTTCTATCCACCCCTATGCCGTCCCTATCCGCAAAATGGTAGGTTCCCCAGCGGTCGTACTCGTAGCCGTCCACATCCGGCCCGTAGTGATGCGCCGGTTTTATCATCCACCCAACTCCCAAAGGCGATGTGTATTTTTCATAGGTAAGCCTTGAATCCGCCATAACATCAAAGAGTATTTTTTCGTCCTCTTCGTTTAAGGCAAATGATTGGCGAATCCATTCCGTAAGAATTTCGCCGGATGAAAGATACGGGTTCCAGCAAAGCCTGCCGTAACCGTACAGGTTTGCCTGGGCTAATTTGTGCCCCGTTAAGTTAAAATCCGCTCCCACATTTACTACACCTGAAACGCCGCAGTTATATTTTCCGCCAACAATTTCCGCAACCGTTTTATCCTTCCCCGGCGCGTGAGTGTTAAAATCCAGAGCTTCCTTCCAAAGCGGCACCAAATAGCAAATGTGTTTTTGCTGCCCTGTGTATTCCTGCGTTGGCTGAAATTCTATTATAGAGTTTGTTTGCGGCAAAGCGCCGAAAAGCGGATGAACAGGCTCCCTAATTTGAAAATCCATCGGCCCGTTTTTAATTTGAAGCGCGGCGTTTTGCGCAAACATTCCGTTTAGAGGGGTAAAATTATCGTACGCGGCGCGTGCCCTGTCGGTTTTTCTGTCGCGCCAGTCCTGATTGCAATTATACACAAAACAGCGCCATATTAACAGCGCGTTATGTGGCGCAAGCGATTGAGCTAACATGTTCGCGCCGTCGGCGTGGCTTCGCCCGTAAGTAAAAGGCCCCGGTTCGCCCTCGGAATCCGCTTTAACAATAAAGCCGCCAAAACCCGGTATTACCTTGAAAATTTCATCCGCGGTTTGCTTCCACCAATTTTTTACGCTGTCGTTAAGCGGGTCGGCGGTTTCGGTATCGCCCAAAATCACAGGGCTTGCGAAGTTTACCGCGAGAAAAAGCTTTATGCCGTAAGCCGAAAAAATATCCGCGATATTTTTAACGCCATTAAGATGAGGTTCGCGCAAAAGCCCAACGGCGCGACGCTTAACATTAACATTGTTAATTGAAACGGCGTTTATCCCCACAGATGCCAAAAGGCGGGCGTAGCTTTCAATTCTTTCGTTATCGTTTATAAATTTTTCGCTGTCGAAAAAAATTGAACGCCCCGCGTAACCGCGTTCAATCGTGCCGTCAAAATTATCCCAGTGGTTAAGCATACGTATGTAGTTTCGCGGTACGCTGACGCATGAGATATCCGCGTTTAATACGCGGCTTTTTTGCGCACCGGCATTTGTAGCTTCCGCGCTTGAATTACGGCTTTCGCTCACACCGGTGCTTGACGCTTCCGCGCTTGAATTGCGGCAGTTTATCCTTCTTATTAGTTCATAAAGCCCGTAAAGCAGTCCTATTTCCGCAGACGCGGCAATATAAATTTTACCGTCCTTTTGGGTTATCTCAAAAGCGCCGGGAATGACCTCAGCTTCCACTAAGCCCGCGGAACTTTTAAGTTCAAATATAAGTTGCGCGTCGGCTTTGCTTGCCTGCTGTTTCGCGTTTAAAAGCCGCTGTGTTTCGGATATAATTGTTTCTTTAATTGCGGCTTTTGCGGTCTCTGTTACCTTTGCGGCTTTTGCGGCTTCTGCGGTTTCGGCATTTTCCGAGCTTGAATAGTTAGCCGAACTAACCCCGTAACTTGCAAAAAAGGTTTCAATGCCGGATACTTCCCTTAACCAGCATTTATCAATCTTACTCATAGCGCCCTCCTTATATTTCGCAAAATTTGGTTTGCGTTGGCAAAGCGGTTCTAATTACGCTTAAAGCGATTACGCCCAAACTCACCCTTACACGCTAAAGCCCATTAAAAGCACGGTAAACTCCAAATTTTCGCTGTCTTTAGCCATGCGGATTTCCACCGTATGCTCCGCCGCTTCTTCGTTATTAAAAACCTCGATTGTTTCGGGGTTGTTCCAGCCGCCGGCGTTATAGCCGTTTACCGTTTTAACCAGTTCGCCGTCCACATAAATTTCGGCTTTGCCAAGCGTATTTTTCGCGGACGAAAGTTTGTATGAGAACAGAAAGTTTTTGCAGGTAAGCTTTACCGTAAGCGGTTGGCTTCCGGAATTTTTGCCATGTTTAAAGTTATCGGGCAGCTTTTGCTTTTTGGAATACGCAAACGAGCCGGTAATTGTATCGGTTTCGGAAAAACTTCCCTCCGTTAACGTAACGCCATCATATTCGTTTGCGGATAACCTGTCCAAAACCAAAAGGTTTTCGTAATCCGCGCCGTAAACGGGTTTTTTCGGAAAAGCCGCGTCCTTTAGCGGTTCTCTTGCCGCGTCGGCGTTTTTGAATAAGTTAACCATACAATCCGTCATTATTTGATGACCAAAGTCCAAAGGGTGCCAACCGTCCGACGCGAAAAAATCCTCGTTTTTCATTGCTCCGGAGGTTATTTCCGGCGATATTGCGTCCTTTATGCTTACCATCGGCAAGCCGTAAGCCTCGCCGATTGGGATATATGTTGACTGCATATTCCACAGCCCGTTTTGAAACACAGAAAACATTAAAATTACAGCGGGCGCGTTTTCCGCGTTTAAAATATTCCTTACCATGCCCTCGAACGCTTTGGATTTTGTAGCCTCGTTGTTGTCGTTTACCGCAAATTCAATAACCACGATATCCGGCGCGGTTTCGGCAGCTTCAAGCACATCCCGCTGATAGCGCATAATGCCAAGGCTTGAAGGCGTGCCGGACATACCGGCGTTAACATAATGCATTTTTTTCGTGTCCTTGGCGTACAGCTTTGAAAACTCCTTAAACGACGCGTAAGCATAGCTTTTTTCGTGTACGGACGCGCTTGCCCCTTCGGTTATTGAACCTCCGATATACGCAATTGTAACATCCTCGCCGTTACGCGCTTTTTCGATAGCCTTTTTCAGCCTGAATACATTCCCCGTTTGCACCAAAGACCTCTCTACCATTCCCTTTTCCTTTTCCTCTTCCATTTCTTTTTCCTTTGCCCCTCCGCCGCTTAAAAGCGATTTTAAATCAGCTAAACCCGCCGCGTTAACCGGCAATGCACTGCCAAAAAACGCCGTTAAAGCCAATACCGCCGTTAGAACTGCCGCCATAATTCGTTTTAGTTTCATAGTAAACTCTCCCCTCAAATAATATGTTTTTCGGGGATTTTTTAATGTTGCAAGCTCCCCGTTTGCTTCATTTTACCCAACCGCCTACCTTCTTAAAGCGTTTAACTGCTCGTCGGTTTTTTCAAGCATCGCCTTATACTTTTCAAGCTTTTCGGTTTCCTCGTCAATCAGCTTTTGAGGCGCTTTGGCTAAAAACCCTTCGTTTTTAAGCTTTCCTTCGGCGCGTTTAATTTCCTGCAAAAGCTTTTCCTTTTCCTTTTCCGCGCGCTGCAGCTCCTTTTCAATGTCAACAAGCCCGGCAAGCGGCAAATAAACAACCGCGCCGTCAATTACAAACGATACGTACTCGTCGCCGCATATGTCAAACTTTTCCGGTACCGTTAAATTAAAAGCGTTTGCGAGCGTTTTGAAAAAGTTTTCGCTTCGGGTAAACGTATCCCTTATTTGCGCGTCTTCCGAAACAATTACAGCCTCAATTTTTTTAGACGGCGCAACGTTTTTTTCCGCGCGGATATTGCGGATATTTTTTACCGCGCTCTTTACAAGCTCAATTTCGGTTTCCTCTTTTTCGGATTTAAGCGCCTCGTTATAAAACGGCCACTGCGAAATCATTATGCTTTCCCCGCTTAAAACCGAGGTGTATACCTCTTCGGTAATAAAGGGCATAAACGGATGCAAAAGCTTCATGGAATTTGTTAAAACCGTTTTAAGCGTGGCAATCGCCGCCGCTTTTGTATCGTCGTCCTCATTATAAAGGCGCGGTTTAACCATTTCTATATACCAGTCGCAAAATTCATCCCACAGAAAGTTGTATATTTTTGTTACCGCAAGCCCAAGCTCGTAATTATTCAAATTTTCCGTAACCTCAAGCGCTAAGTTGTTCACCTTTGATAAAATCCATTTGTCCGCGCTTGTAAGGTTTGCCTCGTCCCCTTTTATATTTTCGCTGTCAAACATCAGTATAAAACGCGCCGAGTTCCAAATTTTATTCAAAAAGTTGCGGGAAGCGTCCATCTTCTCCCATTTAAAACGCGAATCATTGCCGGGCGATGTTCCCATTATAAGCGATATTCTAAGCGCGTCCGCGCCGTATTTTTCTATAACCTCCAACGGGTCTATGCCGTTACCAAGGGATTTGCTCATTTTTCTTCCCTGCGCGTCGCGTATTATTCCGTGGAACAGCACGTCTTTAAACGGCTTTTGCCCCGTGTGGTGAAGCCCGGAAAAAACCATTCGTATAACCCAGAAAAATATAATATCGTAGCCGGTAACAAGAACGTCGGTTGGGTAAAAATACTTCATTTCCGGCGTTTCCTTTGGCCAGCCAAGGGTTGAAAACGGCCACAGCGCGGAGGAAAACCAAGTGTCTAAAACGTCCTCGTCCTGTTTTAAATTCTCCGAGCCGCAATGAACGCATTTTTCCGGCGCGGTTTTCGAAACTGTTATTTTGCCGCACTTTTCGCAAAAATAAGCCGGTATTCTGTGCCCCCACCATAACTGACGCGAAATGCACCAATCCTTAATGTTGTTAAGCCAGTTTAAATATATTTTGCCGAAACGCGGCGGTACAATGTTCAGTTCCTTATTCAAATACACATCTATAGCCGGTTTCGCAAGCTCCGCCATTTTTACAAACCACTGCTTGCGTATTAACGGCTCGATAACCTCTCCGCAGCGTTCGTGTACGCCAACGGAATGTTTAAGTTCTTCCTTTTTAACAAACAGCCCTAAAGAATCGAATTCCCGAACAATTGCCGCGCGGCAGTCCTTAGACGTAAAACCGTTGTATTTTCCGGCGTTTTCGTTCATCGTGCCGTCGTCGTTCATTATGTTTATTACCGGCAAATTGTGCCTAAGCCCAACCTCATAATCGTTAGGGTCGTGACCCGGCGTTATTTTTACTATTCCGGTGCCGAATTCCATATCAACATAATCGTCGGCGATAACCGGAATTTTACGGTTAACAACAGGCACGGTTACGGTTTTGCCAACAAACGCCGCGTACCTTTCATCCTTGGGGTTAACCGCAAGCGCCGTATCGCCGAGCATTGTTTCCGGCCTTGTTGTGGCGAAACAAAGCTTTTCCTGCGTACCGTCTATAACATAGCACAAATGCCAAAGGCTGCCTTCCTTTTCCTCGTGGTCTACCTCCGCGTCGGATATGCTTGTTTGGCAGTTCGGGCACCAGTTTATCAGCTTTTCGCCCCGGTAAATTTTGCCCTCGTCATACATGCGCACAAATACTTCAAGCACCGCGTCGGATAAACCTTCGTCCATTGTAAACCTCTCGCGGTCCCAATCGCAGGCGCAGCCTATTTTTTGAAGCTGATTAAGTATCCTGCCGCCGTAGGTTTCCTTCCACTGCCACGCGCGTTCAAGGTACCCTTCGCGCCCCAAATCCTCCTTGGTTTTGCCCTCCTCGGCAAGCGCCTCCACAATTTTAAGCTCGGTGGATATACTGGCGTGGTCGCAGCCGGGCACCCAAAGCGCGTTATAGCCCTGCATCTTTTTAGCCCTAATCAAAATATCCTGCATTGTGTTATCCAGCGCGTGCCCCATATGAAGCTGACCCGTTACGTTGGGCGGCGGAATAACAATTGTAAACGGTTTTTTAGTTTCGTCCGCCTCGGCGTGAAAGTATTTTTTTTCTAACCAATTTGTGTAAAGCCTATCCTCTACAGATTTAAAATCGTAATTTTTCGCAAGTTCCTTTTTCATGTAATCCTCCTATGGTCGTACCCGAAATTTTTAAGCAGATATTCATTGTCGCGCCAATTATCCTTAATTTTTACCCATGTTTGCAAATTTACCTTAGCGCCAAGTAAATTCTCAATATCGGCTCTTGCCTTTGTGCCTATTTTTTTCAGCATTTCGCCGTTTTTGCCTATAATAATTCCCTTGTGGGATTTTTTTTCGCAGTATATTGCCGCTTCAATATCTATAAAATCCGTGCCTTGCCGCTGTTTAAAGAGCGATATTTCAACCGCGAGCCCGTGCGGTATTTCGTCGCGCAAAAGCATAAGCGCCTTTTCCCTTATAATTTCGGAAACTATCTGCTTTTCGGGCTGGTCTGTAATATAATCGTCCGGAAAATATTCCGGCCCTTCCGGCAGGTATTTTTTAATGGCGTCCAAAAGCTTGTCAAGGTTTTTGTTTTCCAGCGCGGAAATATTAATAACCTCCGCAAAGTTAAAAAGGCTTTTATACCCCTCGATTATAGGATACACCGCGCCTTCCGAGAGCTTATCCGTTTTATTAATTACAAGGAACACCGGGGTTTTTACGCTGCGCAGTTTTTCGATTATTTCGGTTTCGCGCTTTATTAGTTTCAGCGTGGGTTCAATTAAATACAAAATTATATCAATTTCGGTAAGCGCGGCTTCGACGCTTTTTTGCATAAATCGGTCAAGCTTGTGTTTTTCGCCGTGAATGCCCGGCGTATCCATAAAAACCGCCTGAAAATTGTCCTTTGTTAAAACCGCCTGAATTTTGTTTCGCGTTGTTTGCGGCTTGTTTGAAATAATGGCTATTTTTTCGCCCACAAGCGCGTTTAAAAGTGTTGATTTACCAACGTTCGGGCTGCCGATTATTGAAATAAAGCCCGAATAAAATTTTTCTTCCAAATATTTATCCTCCTTGGTTGCACAAGCGAACAGCGCGGTGCTTTCCCGCTCGGTCGGCTTTATGATTCAAAAATTACTTCGCCGTAATCCTGAAAAACACAAATCCATGTTTTACCCTTATTAAGCTTAATTTCTTCCCCGTTTGTATCGTAATATTTCGTGGGCGAATCGTGGCTTGTTTTTGCCCATGTAATAGGCGCGTAACCTCCGTGCGTAACCAAATACCCGCTTCCCTGCGTAACAAGGCTAACCTGCCGCCGCCCTTCGTTATCCACAACCTTCATGGAAGCGTTTTGGATAATTATGTTTGTAACCTCAAGCTGAGTACCCGTTTCTTCATCTATATGCGCGCCTCCCTGTTGCGAACGCGCAAAAACCGAAGTTTCCGGGTTATATTCAAAAACCGGGCTTTGGGAGTTGGAAAAAGGAACAGTTACTTTTTTTACGGCGGTTGCGCCATCCAACGGAGTTTGCTCGTCGAAAAAATTAAACGAAGCGTAATTTTCCTTAACCTCCGTGCGGTATTCGCGCCTTTCAATTTCCTGCGTTATCCTTTCGGCGCTGGTATATGCGCTGTGTTCCAGCATTCCCGGAACCGAAGCGCGAGCCTGATCCCTCCAAAATGTTCGCCCATCGGTTATTCCGTCAATATTGTTTATCCTGTTGGATTTTATAAACGTATAGCCCGCCGGGCTTCCGCCGAAATGAACAAATACCGCGTCCATATCCAACCCGAAATCCAAAAAATAATCCCTCGTGGAGCGCACGGGGCCTATTTTCGCGGAATTAAAATCCCTAAAAACAGCTACAATTCTTGTAATATCCGCCTCCGACAATACCTCATAATAAATATCCGCCTGAGAAATCCCGCTTTGCGGCAGAGCTTTGCGCAAATTGTTAATTACAACAGCAACCGGCCTTTGCCGCGCCGCTTCTTCATTAATATAAAGCCCTGTAAGGCTGTTTACCGCAAGCCCGGTTAAATCCGGCTCGGCATCTGTTTCAGAATCAGGTTCGGTATCTGTTTCAGCCTCGGAATCGGAAGAAGGTAGCTCAATAACCGGGGGCGGCGGAATAATATCTTCCGATGAATCCTCCGGTAATTCTATAATTACAGGCTCTTCTTTTTTGGAGCAGGAAGTGAAAATAAGGATTAACAACAGCAAAAGCGCTGCGTATTTCTTGAAATGATTTTTGAAAATTTCCGACTTAATAATAAATATCACCGTCCGAATAATTTCTTGGCTTAATTTGCGAAACGGAGCAAATAAATTCGCCTATTGGTATTTCAACATACTATCACCCTAATAAAGGTTTATCAAGTATCTTTTTTCAATGTTGCGGCAAATGTCAGTTGCGTTTTAAGCGTATCTGTTATCGCGGTTTTGCAAATCGTAATATTTTTACGCTGAATTGTCAAAGGTTATAAAATTTTTGCAATAAAATCATCTTGGATGTACTTTATAATAGTGTGAAAGCCTTCCCCAAAACAAAGGAGTGACACTTTATGGACGATTTGCTTCGAAACAGCTTAATCGCCTTTATTAGGCGCAAATTTTACAGTTGCGCGAACGTTGCCGTTTTGGCGGACGACATTGTTCATGAGGCGTATGTTGCGCTTAAAAAAAGCCCCGGTTATTCTCCCGAAAAGGAAAACTTCGGTTATCTTTCCGCCGCTTGCCTGAGAATAGCTTACAGGCAGTTTATGTCGCAGTCGCGCATACAGGAAAAGCTGACACTCGATATTCCCGGCACCGTAATAATTGACGAAACGGATTTTGTGGAGGAAATAATGCAGGCGCAGGATACAAAACTAATTCTCGATTCGTTTGGCACACTAAAAGCCATAGAGCGAATTATTGTAACTCAAAGATATTACGGTAATTTTTCGTTCGCGGAAATAGCGGATGCAAACAACCTTAACATCAATACGGTATTGTCGCATCACCGCCGAGCGCTTGAAAAATTAAAACCGAAACTTACAAGACTTTTATGTCTGTGAAAGGAGATTATTATGACAAAAACTATTTGGAAACTGAACATAGCGGCGGAAAGGCTTTGGAACACCGCTTCCGCGCTTGCGTCGCAGGCGGCAAAATTCGAAATGTACGGAACGGGGTTTGCGGTTTTAGCCGAAGAAACCCGCAGGGTGTCATTGCAAATAGGTTCGTATGCGGAAAAAGTATTATTTGAGCAAGAAAGCGAAAACATGAAATTTATAGCGGATATGGCGAAACATCTTAGCCTTTTATCGGTAAACACCGCAATAGAAGCTCTTGCAAACGGGAACAGTGGAAAGGGCGCGGCAATTGCGGCAGAAGAAATAGGAAATATTTCAAGGGATATTATTGAACTTTCAGGCGCGGAACAACATGCGGGTTGCATTTCGCACCCATTTCCGAAAAAGCCCTTAACATCCTTGAAAGAAAACCAGGCTTTTTTGCTCTTCACGGCGGCGGGATACAGTATGGTTGAAAACTTAAGTTTTGTAAACGAGTTTTTGTTATCCGCTGATACGAGTGATAGCACACACATAATTCACCGCAACGGAAAAATCCGCATTATCGACTGCTTTGCGCTACTTGGGGAAAATTGCGATAACCCTTCATACGCGATAATAAAAACGCCGTGGGCAAAAACGGATGAAACCTACGCGGTTGCGGTAGATACGCTGAGTGTAAGTTCTATTTTCTACAGCCCTTTGGGTCACCCGGTAAGCCCCGCACCGGATATGTTAATGCGCGAATACGTAAGGGAATACTGGGACGGCGAGGACGGCGAAGTTTTCCGGTTTATGGATTGGGGGAAGATGGCGGGGATGTAGAGAAAACAAATCTTTCACAAAAAAGCCGCTTCCTTAGCTCAGGTGCGGCTTTTTTTTGCTACTTTAAGTTTTAAACTCTATACTACGCTAAATTTATCTTGTGGTATTAATCTGCAATCAATACCTTCTGCATACTTCAAAATTATCCTAATATTACTTCCGTTTCCGTTTTCAAAGCGGGATATAGCTTGTTGAGTTAAACCGGTCCTATCTTCCAATTCTTTTTGAGTTATATTTTTCATTTTTCTTAATTCCACAAGACGATTTTTCAGATCCTTTTCCTCTTGTTCGAGTTTTTTATTTTCACGATGAGAAGCCTCGTATTGCCGAAACATTTCTTGCGTATCAGGGTCATCCTTAAACATTTCTTGAAGTTCAATCGCCTCTGCTATTGGGTCAACTTTTACAAACGGCATTGTACCCGCCTCCCTTTATATCTTGATTTTTAATTCCTTTGCCCTCTTAATTGCGGTTTCAATTTCAAATTTTTCAGCTTTTCCCTTTTGTTTTAGACATGCGTGCAGGAAATAAACGTTATCGCCGTCTTTTAGGACATAAAAAATTCTGTTGTCACTACACTTAATTTCGTAAAGTTTTCCTCTCAATTGCCTTGTATTTAATTCTTGAAATGCTAAAAGGCCTCTTAGAATAATATTGTGTCGCATTTTGTATATTTCGCGTTTTTCTTCCATTGACCTGCCGCTAATATATTCCTTTATAACATTTTTGCCCCCGCTTGTTACATAATCATGTATTTCCATAAGATTCTCACTTTCAAATAAAAAATACAGCAATATTGATGTTATGTCAAGAATAACATTTTATTAGGTTGTACTTCGGTTGCGGCTTTTTTGATTACCAGAACAGCAATAACACCAATATTTGGAACCATGTTTACATTGTTCTATTCGATATCCATAAAATTCTTCATTCTTATATATCTCATTTGTTAGTCTCCCATACTTTTTCAATCAACTTGTCATATTGTACTAAATTATGATCAAATACACAAGTGTAATCACCAAAAAGACACGGAAATTTAGTTTCATAACAAAAAATCCGATATAAAAACCATGGACAAATATAGCATAGAAGAATATTTTGAAAATGTAGAAGTAGAAACGCCGTATGAAGGATATTTTTATAGC
>JAISVZ010000199.1 GCA_031271295.1 Clostridiales bacterium
ATATACGCTATTTTGGTATACCCGCTGCCGCGCGATGTGCTTCGGTAAAGGTTATAGCCCTGTACAGACGCTTCGTACGCCGCATCCCACACAAACAAAACCTCATGTTCACGGAAAAACGCCGTGAAGCCGGTTAATACCTGTGCGCGTTTGGGCTCGCGCGTTATTTTTACGTCGTAAATTTTTGTATATTTTTCATTGCCGGACGTTACCTTTATGTACGCGAAATTTTCGCCTACGGAAAGGTTCATTTCTTTGGGGGCTATTTCCTGCGTGCAGTATCTGTCCGCGTAAAGCTTCCATGTGGATGTTCCCGCCGTTGTTACATCTATTAGTATTGCATCAACATCGTTTGCAACAGTTGCGCTTATGGTTTTAATTTCTTTTTGCAAAAACGCGTACGCAGGTGAGTGTATTTGCGTTACGTCCGTTAAATCGTCCGGGGTTTTGGCGGTAAAATCCTCAAAATCTTCGAAAATTATTACTTCAACGTTAAGGTTGTAAACGGTTTTTGCGGCGTTTGAGAGGTTTCGCGTTTCTGTTGTTTCATTCAATACAAAACTTACCGAGGTTGGGGTATTGTTTATAATTGCCCCCGCTTGGTTTTTAAGTACCGGTACAAATACGGAAAAATTGTTGCCGTTATAGGTTATTTGGCTTGCTTCCACGGGCGTATCATCAATTAATACCTGCGCGTCCGTAGTATTAACCATGCCGTTTACGCGGTAACCGCTGTTTTCAATTGTAAGAGCTGCGGATGAAACACCGGTGAATAAATTTATTGCTCTGTTAGCGGTGTTTTCAATTTTACTTCCTTCATAATATGTATTTATTATACGTAATGCACCGGAACCGCTTCCCGCTATTGCGCCGCCCGATGTGCCTTTAAATAAAATATTTCCGCTTACCGTACAGTTTTCAATTATTCCCGGTGATGCTGCGGAGGTGCTTTCAAAAAAACAACACATCCTGTGCCGGCAACATTTTTTCATGATTTTCGCAGTTTATTATTTCACTGCCATAATATATCCACATCCCAACAATTCTAATGCCGCTGTTGGTAACGATGAATTGTTTCGCAGTTTTTAATTTACTGTACGTTTTCCACTTCCTCGGTTATTGCACCTGTGTCGATATTTCCATCGCGCTTCTTAAAAACCTAAAAAGCGAGACTGCCGATTGCTTTTTCGCTTACACAAAAACCCACTGGTAAACTTATTGAAGAAAATACTCTTATTACCACAATATTTCGTTGATGTAATCAAAAAATTTACGGTTTTGCTCCTCGTTCGTGCCTACATCATAATAATTATGCCAAATACCTCCCAACTTTATAGTGTAACCTTGTGATTCAACTCCGAAAACAAAGGGAATATCACCAACGTATATAGTTTCAGCACTATTAAATCCAATAGGTCCAATAAAGTTTAACGCATAGCTTGGCTTCATTTCTTTAAATGTTTGCAAAACTATTTTTTTTCCTTCCAAACTTTTAATCTGCCATCCCCTTTTTTGCTGTTCACTCGCTGACGCGCCTCTGCTTTCAATTTTTCTTATATGCAATTCTAGTCTGATAACATAAATCGCTTTTGTTACATGATTGTTAACAAAAAGAAAATAGACGAAAAATAAAAGTAAAAATCGCTTTATGCTTATTTTTCTTTTTCCTTTTTCCTTATTCATATAATACTCCTTTTTATTTTTTTACAGATTAATTTGACCAAAGCACTTCATATCCATATATATAGTCATACCTTTCCATTACAAAAAGATCTTCTAACGGCTTTGTTGGGTTAAGAATTACTTTATACCCAGTTGGGTCGTATGCAGAAACTACAATTTCATGTAGAGAAAAAGCGGAGTTAAATAAGCTTTCAATATCACTTTTAGCAACAGTCGTTTGTTTGTCAAATAACGGTGCATGAACTCCGTCAATATGCCACTCAATATGTTTGACTGAAATATCATCGGATGCGGTAACGATATATGTTCCGTTAACTTCATCTATTGTCACCGTTGGAACTTTTATATCGTAAGCTATATTAAATCTATCAAAAATATTCCATGCAAGTTCCTTTTTAGCAACGTCAGTATAGTTTAAAATAAACTGCTCGTAATAATTGTAAATATTTACAGATTCAGTTGGAAGAATTGAATCATTTGCTTTATTTGTTTTTCTAAACACGCTGTCAATTTCCGTGAAACTAAAGTTCGAACTTAATAAACCATAAAACAAAGAGGCTACATACACTTCCATATGTGAGTATATATCATATGGCTTCATGTCCAATGCATATGTTGGGTCAGTAACTGGTTGATTACTTATCGGGTCTTTATAGTTTATAAGCGTTGGACCTGATAAATCTGCCCCTTTAAAACTTCGTCCATTATAAATATAGCCACTATATATACTTGTACCTCTTACCGCACATGAAAAAAATGTTGCCCAACCTTCAGCATATGCCAATTCGGAATAGAATAAATATTGATCAAAATCATGTTCCCATTCCCATTGTAAAGTTCCCATTACTATTCCCGCAAATCTATACATTACAAAATGCCCGTATTCATGTAAAATAGTCGAAGACGAATACTCGTAACCGAAAGAAGTGAAATTATCTCCGATTATACCACTTAGCTCTATGAAGGAAAAAAATGGAGCCCAAGTGGTTTTCTTAACACCCCTTTCCCAATAGACATTAACTTTTGGTGGGGTATCCTGAGTTTCACCTTTATAAAACTCATGCCCCTTCTTTATCCAATGATATATATTGAGAGCGCCTCTCAATTCGTCACTCGAATCAGAAAGGTTTACTGTTGTGGGACTGATATCAAGTTCTTCCTTTCGATAATGCTTATACACATCACTTTGCCAATTATAAACTCCAATAGACGCAATGTCCTTTGCGACTTTCACAATATCGTTATCAAGTTCTACATAAACAAACAAATCGTAACCCTTGTTTGTTGTCGTATAATCGCATATTATTTCAATGCTAAACTCACCGTTAGCATCTGTAAATCCTTCGCCGAGCAATTTAAGAGTATCGCCAACTGTTGTTTCTTTGTTGATCGGTTTAAAAGCACTCGCATCCATCACCTGTACTTTGTAAAAACTCAGGTTCTCTTGCTTAGGGTTGTTTTTTCCGTCGTCATATGATGTATACTTCAGATTTCCCTTTACGGTTATCTTTTCCGGATACTCAATATCATCCATATAAACAAAACTAACATCGCTTATTAGTGACACTCCGCTTGATTCTATATTCAAAAATAGCCCACGATGTTCTTTGTTTAATATAAAACATTTTCCTCCTTCGCTAAAAACTAATTTCCAGTATTGCTCATTAGTTGAGGATGTTGTGTTTAAATAGTTAAATTGAAGGTCAGTTCCGTTGTATTCCAAGTATTTTTCCATAGGCAGATCTAAGTTTTTAATCAAATATGCACTTCTATTTTCTACCCATATAAACTCAAAAGTATTCCTTTTATCTTCTTGTACCGCATTTACCGAAACAGTGTTAGTTGAACCTATAAAGCGTTTCACAGAAATGTTGCTTACAGCGCTGTATCCGCTGATATAACTCAAACAATCGTCATATCCCGGTCCGTAACCACTTTCTATTAGGTTTACGTACATAGGCAAAACCCGTATTGTTACTTCAAAATCGGTCATTCCGTATGGCACAGCATTTGACTGCACTTTAGCCATATGTTGTACGGGATTCGCTACTGCTTCTTCTTCAGTTAAGTAAGCCAAATACTCCTCAAGAGTTGGTAGTAAATAATTCCCTTCTCCATCTTCTTCTATCAACGACCAAATTATTGCCTCCGCATCCATTAGCCCATCCTCGTTGGTATCCACAAGGCTGTCCCGGCTTATCGGCGCACTAAGCACAATATACTGAATCTCTCCGTTATAGAAAATCCTGTAAAACGGAAGCCCGGCAACATTAAGCGTAAATTCCTCCACCACAGGTTCTATTTCGTCCGCAGTAAAGGTTATTGTGTAATTCAAACCCTCAAAATCGTAACCATCTTTAATAGTTACTTTCCATTTGTGATTGGCGTTGTAGCCGGGCGGTATTGATTCGGATTCGCCTTCTTCGTTACCGCTCCCTAATTCGCTGCCACTATCCGCTTCTTCCGCCGCCGTTATATCTACAATCTCCACCGCGTCCGCGTTTTCAAATTCAAGCGTGAAATTACCTCCGCTTACATCGTTTTGCGTATAATTATGCGCAAACGCCGCTATTTCAAAGGTTTTTTCCGGTGTTACCTCTCCGCCGGTGAATTTCTCATTCACTTCTACTTTCACTTTGCCGGAATCGCTATCCGAATCGCTGTCCGAATCACTATCCGAATCACTGTCCGAATCGCTATCCGAATCGCTATCCGAATCACTATCCGAATCGCTGTCCAAATCGCTATCTCCGTCCCCGCCGCCGCCAATATCTCCCGGAATACCTATTTCAACCGGTATTGCCGATATTGTACCGTTGCCGCTAACTTCCATCATTTTTTCGAATTCGAACTTTATTTCCTCTTCCGTTATATCCGGCGCGAATTTTGCCAAATAGGTTCCTTTTAG
>JAISVZ010000218.1 GCA_031271295.1 Clostridiales bacterium
CCGAAATATATAAAGAAAATCCGCGGAATAAGCGGTTGTACGCTTCTCGGTAACGGTGATATCAGCCTTATTATTGATGTCGGCGGGTTCTTTGATAAATAATTGGGAGAAAGGGGAATCTTTATGTCTACAGACAACGACAATCTTATGCAGGCTGAACAATCTATAGAGGATATTACAAAGGATCAATATTTAACCTTTGTGATAGATGAAGAGGAATACGCTATCGGTATTGCGTATACATCGGAAATTGTAAATAACCAGTCCATATTTAACGTGCCGCAAACTCCCAATTATGTTGAGGGAATTGTAAATTTGCGCGGGGATATTATTCCGGTTATAAACGTAAGGAAGCGCTTCCTTAAACCCAGCAAGCCGTTCGACGAGCAAACATGTATTGTTTTTGTGGAATACCACGGTTATCAGTTGGGGTTAATTGTGGATAACGTAAGGGAAGTTATGTTTATAGAGGAGGAGTTTATTGTTCCGCCCCCGTCCGCAAAACTCAGCTATTACAACCAGTTTATTAAAAATATCGGCAAGGTTGGGGATAAGGTTATTTTACTTCTGGATTTGGATAGGTTTTTGCTTCAGGAATAATTTAAGAGTATGATTATATATAAAAACGCGGCTTTTTAAGCCGCGTTTTTATATATGGAAAGTTGTATAGGCAAAGGTGTGAATTATGAATTATGATTGGCGAGGAAGGCAGAGATAAGTTTTTTGCGTTAAAAAAGTTATGCGAAGGAGTGGTTTTGATTGAAAACTCATACCGCTAAAATTTATGTGCGGTTGTTGGCTTCCTTTTTAGTTCTTGCATTTTTTCTAACCTCCTGCGAATGGATAGAAATTGAATTCGATTACGGGGAGGATTACGAAACAGATGGCAATATGTCGGTTCATATTATAGATGTAGGGCAGGGCGACAGCATTTTCGCGCAACTGCCGCAGGGGCAAACTCTGCTTATAGACGCGGGCAGCAGGGGCAGCGAGGATATTGTTATTGAATATATATCCGCAATGGGTGTGGATATGCTGGATTATGTTGTGGCAACTCACCCGCATGAGGACCATATAGGCGGTTTGGATGAGGTTATTTCCGCGTTTGAAGTGGGCAAGGTTTATATGCCGGACGCGGCGGCAACATCCAAAACGTTTGAGGATTTACTGGACGCAATTGAAAACTCCGGTTGTGAGGTTGGCACCGCGTTTGCGGGCGAGAGCCTTTTTGATTTTCAGGGCGTTAGCGCAGAGTTTATAGCGCCGAACCGCAATTACGACAACTTGAACGATGCGAGCGCGGTTATAATGCTTGATTACGCCGGTGTTTCATTTTTGCTTGCGGGCGACGCGGAATCCCCTTCGGAAAACGATATAATTGAAAACTATTCCGGAAATTTAAGAGCTGACGTTTTAAAAATAGGGCACCACGGGAGCGAAACTGCTACGAGTGATGAATTTTTGCGGCAGGTTTCCCCAAGCTACGCGGTTATAAGCTGCGGCACCGGCAATTCCTACGGGCATCCGCATGAAGAGGTTTTGGATAGGTTAGAGATGCTGCGGGAAACCCAAGTGTACCGCACGGATTTGGACGGCACGGTGGTTTTTACAACGGATGGGGAAAGCATTGCGGTTACAACAAGCGGATGAGGTGGGAAAATGAAGGATGTAACAAAAGGCGGATGATGTGAGAAAATAGCGGCTGTAAAAAGCGGATGAGGTGAGAAAATGAAGGTTGTAATTGACAGGTTTGAAGGGGAATTTGCCGTTGCTGAGTTGCCGGACGGAAGTACGGTTAATATTCCGGTAAAGGTTTTAGACGATGCACACGAGGGCGATGTGGTTAATATTGAAGCGGACGCGGCGGAAACTGAAAAAAGAAGGAATGCGGCGGCGGATAGGCTGAAGAGGCTGTACCGCCGGTAACAGCGAGGGAGAATTAACATGAAAAAAGTTTTGATGGTTTTCACAGTAATTATTTTTTTTATTATTAACCCTATTGAAATATGCGCAAAAGAGAACATGAAAAATGTTGAAATTTACACTATCATTGTTACGTCAAGTTCAGAAGGTAACAACAAATGTTTGCATTTCAAAATGCTTGAGAGTGAAGTTTCGCCCTTTATCTTTGGGAGTGTTATAATGATACCCTTACGTGCCTTTTCGGAAGCGTTTGGATATAACGTGGATTATCAAACTGAAAAAAAAATAATCATCCGTAAAAAAGGAGAAGAAGATGAAATTATTTTCAGGGTAGGTTCACTTTCAGCGTCAGTAAACGGACACGATTATAATATGAATCAAACGCCAATAATACATAATGATCGAGTTTTCATTTCTGTAAATTATGCTTCGAGCATTTTCAATAAATACATTACGTTGAAGGAAAGTGTTGACGAAAAGAAAGTTTTTATTTGGATATCTTCTGTTCAGCTTCTATCGGAAGAGGATGTTGCAGCAGAAAAAAACGTTAATTATTATAATGGTGCTTCATCTACAGACCCAATGGCATACTATTATCTGAAAGACGATAGTCAGACAAATAGAGGTGTTAAAATTGGGGATAGTTATGAAAAAGTAGTTGAACTATACTCAGAGCCACATGAAAAAAAGATAAAAGATGAAACGTCATATATAATCAGTTATTATTCGGAGAGTTTTCCGGGTACAGGTTCAGGTAGCGTTATTAGCTTTTATTTTGCTGGCGATGTTTTAACTTCTGTTGGTGTTGATGGTCGTCCTTTCTGATACCATTTGTACGCGCGACCACGATTTTATTCCGATTTGTGCGAATTCGCGCAGAGTGGAAGTTAACATGAATATTTTGAGCGGTTACGTTACCTTCGTAATCAATAAAATGCATTCCGTTTAACGATTTTCCCAATCATTTTAGCTGCAATTACAGTAATACTTGCGGAAAGCGGCACAAAAATAAGCGCTAAAATAAACAGTTTAATGTAATGTTTTGTTTTCATTATAACACCCTTTTCTACGGTGGAAACGTAAAAAACGAAAAACCAAATGGTAACATATCTCTTTGCCAACTATACCACCGGATTCTTTTAAATGCAACACAAAAATCTTCACGCGCAGCACAGCTCAAATATACGCACACGCGCAAGTTTAAAAGTTGGTGAATTGATTGAGAAAGCAACTTGTAATCAATCCTTACAAGTTCAAACAGAGGGAATTGTTCAGTCAAACGCGATGTGAAATATTGTAGCATTAATTGGATACTTGCTTTACATGGCAAGATACGGAGGATGTTTTTCCCGTCCGGCACGGCAAACTTGAAGTGGGTAGTTACACTACCCACTTCAAGTTTCCGCGCGGACGCCAAAAACCAAACCAAATGGAAATCGAATTTATTCGCCGTCACCTTCAACATTGTCCCAAACGTCCCGATAATTCATTACGGCGTTGTATACAAGATTGGGATGCTTGCCCATTAAGCGGCGGCAAATACGCTTATATATGTTCAACATCTCGGCATCGAAGCAATAATCAAGCATATGGTCGAGAATATGCTCAATTTCATGAGGGGAAGTAATTTGCCCGCTCAGAATTTTATTTGCAATCGGGCGATAATATGATATGCCCGTTTGTGCAGCCGATTGAAGCATCGTACCGATTTCATGTGCGAGCGCCTTTGTTTCTTCATCCATTACAGTTCCTCCTATGAAAATAGCGTGTTTGCAAATCCGTCCATGAATAAAACATACAAGTCAATAATTTTGTATCTGAAAAGCTCTGACCGCCTTTTTTGTTAAGGTGATTATAACAGGTACTGCGACAGCTTCGCAATATTTATTACTTAACGCGGGTAACTTGATATTTTTAGTATTAAGAAAATGGAAATGCCAAATTTGCGCAATTACATAGGTTGTGATATACTCACGGTTAATAAATTTATCCTTCATGAATTAAAACCAAAATTAAATAGCGATAAGAGACATGGGGGCTGGAGTATATGACATATACTGACAAAGGCAGCGGTTTGAAAAAAATATGGGGTATGTTTTTTGCCTTTTTTGCTTTATTCATTTTGAACTTTTTTGTAAAAACCGATATGGGAACAACATCAGCGGCGTGGCTTATATTGGCTTTTTGTGTCCTTATTTTGTCTGTTGTTATACTTGTCAAAAATAAATTACCACTTAAAAAACAAATCCTGATTTCGTTTGCGTTCGGCTTACTGATGATTGCAGCGTATCAGGGTTTGTCTTTTACATCTGTGCAAACGTTCATTGTTACCGCCTTTTGTTCTATGGCTTCTTTCAGTGTGTTTAATACACACGGGGAGCAGGCTGTACCGCTTATAAAAGGTACTTGTCCAAAATCTCAGTTTATTAGTATCGTTATAGGCTGTTTGGTTGGTGCATGTTGGGGAATTCTGAATATTTTTTTAAGCGGTAGCGAACCAATCCTGAAAATCACCTTATCCTGTTTTGCTTTGGCATTAAGCCCCGCAATTTATGAGGAAATTGCGTTTCGGGCATTTTTATTCGCCGTTTGCCTTTATTTCCTGAATGGGAAAATTGTTTCGCGAAAAGAGCGCTTTACCTGCTATTTTATGATGATTGTACCGCATGTATTAATTCATACGCCTGAAATGTTTATTACCGGCGGTGTGCCGCAAGGGATAATTGGCATTTTTATGTTGGCGGTATTGTTTGGGTTGCCATTTGCCGTTTTGCAGCGAAAGCGGGATTTATTATCGGCGATGGTTGCTCACGGTATTGTTATGGTAATCCGGTTCAGCTTTTTAGGTACACCCTTTTAGTCCCCTAAAATAATATATGCGAGGTTGCAAAATACCGGAGGTGTACCTAAAAGCTGAGTTACTTCCTTTTGATTAATCCTTTACACAAATGCTGGTTCAAATTCTCCTATTAAGATACTTGAGGTTTTTTCGGTTTCTTCTGTAAGCGATGGCAAAAAACCAGCTTGAATTCATCCTTTATCAAGAATTGCATCTCATAAAAACTGCCTAAAATTAAAACCCCGCCGCATCCATGCGGCGGGGTTTCCCAAATCCATTATCCTTCAACCATCATACTCTTAACCTTCATAAGCCTTACAAGGTTTCCTCTTTCGTTTTCGTCAAGCTTCATTTTAATATACTTTATTGTTTCGTTTAGCTGCGGTATTGTCATGTACTCCAGCGCGTTAACCCTGCGGCGGGTTTTTTCAATTTCGTCCGTCATCAGGTTGCAGGTTTTTTCAACCTCGCCAAGCTCCAAAAGCTTTGGCAAAATGTTATATAGGGTTTGAAGCGCCCTGTCCACCTCGTCGGATGTGTTTGAAAAGCCGTAAGGAAAAATGCTGGATTCGCCGCTTTGCTGCTGCCTTTTAAATTCCATTTTCGGAACTATAACGCTCATTATGTTTTGCGTTGTAACCTCAAGCGAAACTTTTTCCGTTGGGAACATTACCGCTTCCTGCAAAAATTCCGGCGGCTGCATTGCGCTTGCCAAAACAAAATCCTTATACGCGGCGGTAAGTTCATCTTCCACGGCTTTGCGCAGTTTGTCGTTGTAACGCACCAAATCTATAAACCTGCGCATAAGTTCGTCCTGCTTGTCTTTTAAAAGCTTATGCCCGCGTATTGCGGTTGTAAGGCGTTTTTTAAGCTTTGTAAGCTCCATTCTGTTAGGGTTTACGTTCAGCTTCATATCATCACCCTTTTAACCTTTATCCTGCGGCATGTATTTTTGCAAATACTCGTCCCTGATACGTTTAAGTTCGGTTCGGGGCAGTATCGTTAATAAATCCCAGCCAAGCGCGAGAGTTTCCTCTATTGTGCGGTTGGAGTTAAAGCCTTGCGCAACGTAGCGTTTTTCAAACGCGTCCGCGAAACGCGCAAAAAGCTTGTCGGAATCCGAAAGGGCGGATTCGCCAAGGATAACCGCAAGTTCCTTTGCCTGCTTGCCCTGCGCGTACGCGGAGAAAAGCTGGTTCATGGTATCCGCGTGGTCCTCCCTTGTTTTGCCCTTGCCAATACCCTTATCCTTTAAGCGCGAAAGCGACGGCAAAACGTCGATAGGCGGCATAATGCCTTTGCGGTGAAGCTCGCGGCTTAGAATTATCTGCCCCTCGGTAATGTACCCGGTAAGGTCGGGGATGGGGTGGGTTTTATCGTCCTCCGGCATGGATAGAATCGGTATTTGCGTAATCGAGCCTTCCCTGCCTTTTATACGCCCGGCGCGTTCGTAAATTGTTGAAAGGTCGGTGTATAAGTAACCCGGATACCCGCGGCGGCCGGGAACTTCTTTTCGTGCCGCCGAAACCTCGCGCAGAGCTTCGCAGTAATTTGTGATGTCGGTAATAATAACAAGTACGTGCATATCTTTTTCATAAGCCAAATATTCCGCGCAGGTAAGCGCCATACGGGGAGTTGAAATACGCTCGATTGCGGGGTCGTTAGCAAGGTTTATGAAAAGTACGGCGCGGTTAATTGCGCCCGTTTCCGTAAAGTCCTTAATGAAAAACTGGGCTTCTTCGAACGTTATTCCTACGGCGGCAAAAACAACCGCAAAGTTGGAATCCGTATTTAAAACCTTTGCCTGCCTTGCAATTTGCGCCGCCAAATCCGCGTGGGGCAAACCCGAAGCGGAGAACACCGGCAGTTTTTGCCCGCGAACAAGCGTGTTAAGCCCGTCTATCGCGGAAATTCCGGTTTGAATAAACTCGGAGGGGTAGTCCCTCGCAACCGGGTTTATCGGCACGCCGTTAATATCGCTGCGCCTGTCCGGGATAATGTTTGGGCCGTTATCCTTAACTCTGCCCAAACCGTCGAAAACCCTGCCAAGCATATCCGTGGAAACGCCAAGCTCCAAAGGCCTTGCCAAAAATTTCGCCTTAGAGCCTTTTAAATTGATACCGCGCGCGCTTTCGAAAAGCTGAACAACGGCTTTATCTCCGTTAACCTCAAGCACTTTTCCGCGCCTTATTTCCCCTGTTTGTATCTCAATTTCAACAAGTTCGTCAAACTTAACGCCCTCAACGCGTTCAACCACCATAAGCGGCCCTACGACTTCGGAAACGGTTCTGTATTCCTTAAGCATTAACATTCGCCTCCTCGTCAATTAATTTTTTAATCGCGCTTGCCGCGTCGTTTCGAATGTCGTCCATTTGGGAGATATCCGCCTCTGCGATATATTTTGCGCGCGCAATTTTATCCCTTACCTCCAGCGCGAGGATTTTTTTAAGGTACACGCCCGCGTCGAGCGCTTTTTTAGCTTCGTCGCCAAAGCCCAAAACCAAATCAAGCATTTTGCACTGCTTGTTAAGCGAGGTGTACGAATCCATTTCGTGGAACGAATTTTGCTGCAAATAATCCTCACGGACGGATTTCGCCATTTCAAGCTTTAACTGGTCGGGCTCGGAAAGCGCGTCGTAGCCAACAAGCCTTACAATTTCGTTAAGGTCTGACTCGTCTTGAAGCAGGCTCATCGCCTTTAGCCTTAACGCGCCGAACTGGCTGTAAACGTTTGCGTCTATCCAGTCGCAAATTGTTTCCATATATAAGCTGTAGGAATTAAGCCAGTTTATAGCCGGGAAGTGGCGGCGGTACGCAAGGTCCGCGTCCAGCCCCCAGAAAACTTTAACTATTCGCAGTGTCGCCTGGGTTACGGGTTCGGACAAGTCCCCGCCGGGAGGCGATACCGCGCCTATTGCTGTAAGCGCTCCAACACGGTTGTCGGAACCTAATACCTCAAATTTGCCCGCTCTTTCGTAAAATTCGGAAAGCCTTGAACCAAGGTAAGCGGGGTAGCCTTCGTCGCCCGGCATTTCTTCCAAACGTCCGGACATTTCGCGAAGCGCTTCAGCCCAGCGGGATGTGGAATCCGCCATAAGGGCAACGGAATAACCCATGTCACGGAAGTATTCGCCTATGGTAATACCCGTGTACATAGAAGCCTCACGCGCCGCAACCGGCATGTTGGAGGTGTTTGCCACAAGTACGGTACGTTTCATTAACGGCTCGCCGGATTTAGGGTCTTTAAGTTCCGGGAACTCGTTTAAAACGTCGGTCATTTCGTTGCCGCGTTCGCCGCAGCCAACGTAAACCACAATCTCAACGTCCGACCATTTTGCAAGCTGATGCTGTATAACCGTTTTGCCGCTGCCGAACGGGCCGGGTACGCAGGCGGTGCCGCCTTTTATAACTGGGAAGAACGTATCAACAACGCGCTGGCCTGTAATCATAGGCGCGTCCGGGGAAAGCTTTTGCTTTGCCGGCCTCTGCCGCCTTACCGGCCATTTTTGAATCATGTTAAGTTCAATATCGCCGTTTGCGGTTTGCAGAATGCAAACGGTGTCGTCAACGTGAAACTCTCCGCTTTTAATTGCTTTAATTTTGCCGGAAAGCCCAACCGGAACCATAATTTTGTGCTGCATAAGTACGTTTTCCTGCACCGTGCCAATTATGTCGCCCTCGGTAACCTCGTCGCCCTCGCTTTTTTGGGGCGCAAAATCCCAAAGGTTTTCGCGGTTTAAGGATTTTACGTTAACGCCGCGCTCTATAAAATCCCCAACGGCGCTTTTTATGGCGTCCAGCGGCCTTTGAATACCGTCGAACATACCTTCCAAAAGGCCGGGCCCCAGTTCCACGGAAAGAGGTTCGCCCGTTGTAACAACCGGCTCGCCCGGTCCTAACATCGACGTTTCCTCGTAAACCTGAATAGATGCCATTTCTCCGCGCATTTCAATAATCTCGCCGATAAGCTGCTTATCGGAAACGCGTACAACATCGAATATTTTCGCGTGCCCCAT